>CAZVEM010000345.1:0-6022 GCA_964626165.1 uncultured Nannocystaceae bacterium | reverse complement strand
CGCGTGCCGACCTGAGACGAGGGCGCGCGCTTCATCAACTGACCAACGACCACTCGGTCGTCGGTCATATGGTCGCCACCGGGCAGATCACCAAGGAACAGGCGGAGCACTACGAGCACAAAAATGTGCTGCTCCAGGCGCTCGGTGTGCAGGCGGCGATTCAGCCCGAGATCAGCATCGTTCGTCTTCGCGCAGGCGATGTGCTGATGCTCTGCAGCGATGGATTGACCGGGCCCGTCCGCGATCCAGCCGTACTCGACATCATGCTTCGCTTTGACGACCCCGTGCGTGCATGTCGTGCACTCACGGAGGCCGCGTGTGCAGCAGGCGGCCCGGACAACGTCACTGTCGCGATCGCCCGCTTCAGCGGCGACGGTCTTGAAGTGCCGCAGGGTCCCGAGCCTGTGCAGATGCATCGCGCCTCGCACACGCTCCAGACCTAAGGCACAACCTGCGAGCAGGCCGTCGGAAAAACCCGCGCGGTGCATGGCCGCGCACTCTCCATGCATCCCCGTCGTTGCTCGTCTTGTTGCTCGTCGGTCACGTACGCCAGGTACGTTCCCTCTCGGGCCTCGGTCCGCATGGCGATTGCACGTCCATGCACTCCACGGGGGTTCTTCGACAACCTGCTAGTCGCCGAAATAAAACGCGCTGTGCAGCCCGAGCATCACGGTGTTGTTCATCGGGCCGTTGGGTTGATTGGGCGTCTCACCGATCCATGCGAGCTCGGGTCCGATGGCAAATCCACCCGCGCGTGATGGCCGACGCTTGGCGGCACCGGGAAAAAACTCGTAGCGCAGCGCGCCGCGAAACATCGCTCCACCAAAGCCAAAGCGTCGATTTGGGATCGTGCTGTCACGCACGGCGCCAAAGCCGACGCCAAACCCGGCACGGATCGAGAGCGGTGTCTTGGGGCGCGGTAAAAAGCCAAGTTCGGCCAACAGGCCGCCATGCATCAATCGCTGGGTACCGGTAAAGCCCGCGCCATAGATAATGTGCACGCCGATCGTCATCCAGCGGAAGACCGACTGCCCAGCATGAAGCTGTGCGGTGGGGCCGATCAGCGGGGCCGGCGTGTCGAGATTTTGCACGCGCGCGAGGTGTGCGGCAGGTCCGAGCGTCCAGCCGAGGTAGGGACCGTCGACGCGGGGGACCTCAAGCTGCGCCGAAGCTCCGGGCGCTTGCGCGCCCCCGTCTTTGCCTGGACGGCGCCTTGGTCCGAAGCTGCTTGCTGATCCGTCACTTGGGTCGGAACGCGCGGGTGCAGGGGCGACCGACTCGGGGACCGCACCCTGGTCGGGGCCAGGCTTGGTCCCTTCGTCCTGCGACTCAACCGAAGTGGTCGCGGAGGCCGGCTCTCGGTCCACGTCCATAGAGGAAGCGGTGCCTCCCTCGTCGGACGCCTTGTCTGCGTCCGCTGTCCCCGTCTCGGCGGGTGCGAGGGATCGCCCACGCTCGGCTGACCACGACGACGTGGGCAATGCCGGGCCTGCGCCGTTCTCAAGCCGTTCGCGTGAGCGTGCAAGGGGCGGTGCTGCGTCTGCGACGGCCACGCGCAACAGCGGGAGGGCCGCCATGCACGCGACAATCACGTCTCGCGCGCGCTTGCTTCGACTCTCCTGCACGGGAGCGGAGCATGACCAAGGGAGTCGAATGCCGCAAGGCGGGACGCTCGGAAGACTTGAGCCAAGCGCTCGCCTTGCCAGCGTGCCCGGGGCGCGACTATGTTGCACCGGCGCATGGACCGAGGGCGGATGCTGGAGTGGCTCGCCGCCGCTCTCGTGGGCGGAGGCCTCGTCGCAGTTGCGTACGAGTCGCTGGGCTTTCGTGACGGCATCGGCCGCAACAGCAGCGAGCCATCAGAGGTCAGCGCTGACGCGGGTGCTGCCGCGCCGCAGACCGAGGCCTCTGCGGGCGCTACGGGTGCCGGTTCGGAGGTGCCGACGGACGAGGGGGCGATCCCCGGGATGGGCGCTGCACAGGCGATGCTCGACGAGGCTGGGGCAGCGACCTCCAACCTTGAGCCGCTTGCGGCGCTTGGGGCGGGCTTTGTCGTCGAGGATGACGGCACCTACGCCGTGTTCACGCCGATCTCACCCGTGGCTCCAGACTTCGCCGCGGGGGACGAGCAGACCTTCCCCAAGCATGGCCTTGTCACGGGCCAAGCGGTGGTGGTCCGCGAGCGCGCGGACCTTGAGGCTCCTCGGTTGGGTCTGCTCCGGGGAGGAGCTCGGATCCGGGTCGATGGCGCGCGCACCTTTGGTGGCGGCTGCAAGCAAGGATGGCACGGCATTTTTCCGACCGGCTTTGTCTGCATGGACGCCGGCGTTGAGGTCGGCGACACGCCGCCCGACAACGGATTGGTGGCGATGGGGCCCGTCTCGCTCGATACGCCGATGCCGCTGGACTACTGGCGCGTCAATCACGACGCAACGCCCTTCTTTCACCGGCTTCCCGGCTTTGAGGAACAAGAGCGAGCAGACGCGGCGGGGGCAGACTGGCTCTCGACCAAGGGACGCACACCGATGCCGACCGATCCCGCGCAGCGGCCCGCAGGGGTGCCCGCGGTCGTCAAGGAGTACCTCAACGCGGGCAACTACGTGACGATCGAGAGCGAGCACGTCAAGAGCCAGCGCCACTTCTTGCGGAGCAATCGGGGGATCTATGCGCGCAAGTATCAGCTTGAAAAGAAGGACGGATCGAACTTTGAAGGGCAGCTGATCGCCACGCCGCAGCAGCTTCCGATGTACTTCGTCGTGCGCGAGCTCCCGCTCTCGAAGCGCGAGGGCGAGTCAGGGCTCGTCACACCCACGGAAGAGATGCTGGCACGACGCTCGACGCACGCGTTTGTTCGCAAGGTGCGGATCGGCGACCATGACTTTTACGAGGACGAGTCGGGCAACTTGCTGCGTGCCTACGCGGTTGGCGTGGCCAACGTGCTCAAGCGCCCGCCAGGGGTCGGCGCGAAAGAGCACTGGGTCCACGTCGATCTCTCCGAGCAAACCTTGGTCGCGTACATCGGCGATCGACCCGTGCTTGCGACTTTGGTCTCGACCGGCAAGACTCCGGGCATGACGCCGGTCGGCGTGCATCGCATCCAATCCAAGTTCGTTGCGACCTCGATGCGCGACCAACCTGTTGAAGATGAGGCGTACTCGATCGAAGACGTGCCCTGGACGCAGTACTTCTCCAACAACGTGGCGCTTCACGGCGCATTTTGGCACGGCGGATTTGGCCTGGTGCGAAGCCACGGCTGCGTGAATCTTTCGCCCTCCGATGCGCGCTGGCTCTTTGGCTTCTTGTCGCCACAGCTCCCGTTTGGCTGGCACGGGCTGTGGGCAGAGTCCGCAACGATGGGGCAGGGCAGCCCCGTGGTTGTCACCGAGTAGTGCGCGAGAATGCGCAGCAGCGGCCTCAGCGATTCGACGCAGGCGCGCGGGTCACCGCTTGTGTGACGCAGTCGTGGCAGATCTGCGGCGACACACCTGCGAAATGATCGGGTGTCGACCGCGCAGCCTCGGCTTGAGGGCAAGTGTCTTCACGTACAAGCGCATGAATCGAGGAGGGCGACGACGCAGGGGCCGGGCGTGCCCCCCGCGCAGCAAGGTGTTGCATCATAGGGCCAATGCAGGTCACCTCTGGGACAGTCGTCACCATCTCCTACGACATCTGCGGACCCGATGGAGAGATCATCGAGAGCTCGGATATCTCGGGCCCGGTGACCTTCCTGGTTGGGCGCGGCGCGATCATTCCGGGCCTTGACCGGCGCATCGAAGGACTCGACGTCGGCGACGAGAAGACCTTTGACCTTGCGCCGGAAGAGGCCTTTGGCCGCGTCGAAGATGCTCCCGAGACCGAGATTGCGCGCACAGAGTTTCCCGCGGAGGCCAAGCTTGAAGTCGGGACCGATTTTGAAGCGGGAACGGCTGACGGTGGCAAGGTCCGTCTGCACATCCGAGCCGTCGAAGGCGACGTTGTCAAAGTCGGCCTCCTGCATCCGCTCGCGGGACAGACCATCGGCATGACGGTGAAGGTGATCGCTGTGCGTCCCGCGACCCGAGCCGAGACCGAGGCCGGCCGCAGCCTCGCAGTACCGCCGCCGCCTCCCAAGCGTGGCTAGTGTGGAACTCAGGGCCTCTTGAGGGTCCGACTCGGAGCGCGGGCCGCCGCCGAGGGTCCGCGCCGACCGACGGGGGGATCGCGGCGAGGGCCGCACGGGGGTTCTTCGACACCCTGCTAGCGAGGCAACACGGTCACACCCGAGCGCTTGCGCAGCAGCGCGAGGCCGCCCGCAAAGCTGCCGATCGCACCGAGCGTCAACAGTGAGCCTCCCACCAGCATCCCGGTCGCCTTGCGCGCGGGCGGGCTGCCGTCCTCGTAGATCGCTCGATTCACGCCACCGAACGTGAGGAGCGCGATTCCAGCGGTGAAGAACCCGACGCTGAGCATCGTGAGGGCCGCTCCGCCGCGGCGATAGCCAATGCCCTTGACCTGGACGCGAATCGAAACTTCACCCGAGCGCGGCAGCTTAAATGCCGAGGTCGGCATCATCTGCGGGCCGGACACGAAGTAGGTCTTCTCGTCCTCGTTGTTGACGACGCGCGAGCAGGGAGCGGCACACACATCCTCGAGGTACGACGCATTCACGACAGCGCTGCTGCCACCGCCGGATGCGACGCCTTGGACCGAACCCGCAATGCGGACGAGGTGCGCCGATCCGGGCGGCGGTCGGTCGAGCTCAAGGTCCACGTGAACGCCAGTGGTGCGGTCTCGCGTGGAGCCACTTACGCCCTCGCTTGCCGACGCGCCGGGCAGCACAACGTCGATCTCGCTCCACTCGTATCGTCGCGGCACCTCCTCGCCATAGACCAGGATACGCACATACTCGCGTGGTTTTTCCTCGATGATGTAGCCACGCACGCGCGTACCGTCGCGCAGCCGCACCTCGTCGTCGCCGACGGCGGGCACCTCAGTGTCAAGCAGATCCGAGCGCTGCGACAACCATACAGCGCCAGCGGTCGCGAAGCGGAGCGAGGCGTGGCCAGTCACGGCGTGCGTCGCATGCAGCGAGACAGCGTGCGGCCCGACGCGACCCAGTCGCTGCGCACGAGCCTCGCGGGGACTCGCAGCCAGCGCGACGGAGCTGTGCGCAAACGCGGCGGCGATGACCAGACAGGCAAGACCGCGGATGCGCATGGTTCGACAAGTTAGAGGGAGTCGATGCGCAACACAATCCCGGTCGATGAGCGCCGCAACCTCGGCTCGAAGGCCCTGGCGCTCATGGGGAGGTCGACGGGGGTCTCGGCGGTTGGCCCTCTGCAGGTGTCTTTCTCGGCAGAGGGATCTCTGCAGATGGCATTCTAGGCAGAGGGATCTCTGCAATCGGCGAAAGAGTTGTCGCCACGTGGCTGCGTTCGGACCGTTGAGCGAGGCGCTCGCGTCAGTGTGAGCGCGAACGTGAGCGCGACGGATGCGCTCGCACGTCCCTGGAGACAGGATGGCGGTGGAGGGCACGGTGGCACGTGCCTGGCTCGGGCCCGGCACGGCGCTGCGGAGCGAGATGTTGTACGGGCGCTCGATCGAGCTGCCGTCTTCCGGCAGCGGTCTCTAGCAGGCTGTCGGAAAAAACCGCGCGGCGCCTGGCCGCGCACTCACTATGCGGCCCCGTCGTTGCTCGTCTTGTTGCTCGTCGGTCACGTACGCCCGGTACCCTCCCTCCTCGCGCACCGGTCTGCATGGCGATTGCACGCCCATGCACTCCGCGGGGGTTCTTCGACAACATGTTGGGTTCTTGGTAGGGCGACTGCCTGTCGACTGCATGTGATCTGCTTGAGATCTGCTTGAGATCTGCTTGCGGTCTGCTTGCGGTCTGCTTGCGCTCTTCGTGTCGTCGACATTGCTTGCGCATGTCGTGGGCTCTTCCTCGGAATGTCGTCCGCTTGTTGTCGGCAAGTGGTGGTTTGTTGACTCTTTGGCTTTGGCTTTGGCTTTGGCTTTGGCTTTGGCTTTGGCTTTGGCTTTG
>CAZVEM010000344.1:0-6041 GCA_964626165.1 uncultured Nannocystaceae bacterium | reverse complement strand
TCTGCCGGGCCATTCAAGGCCAGCGTGTAACGCCCTTCCATCACTTTGGCTTTCGTTGTGCTGCGAGCGAAGAGCAGGCCGCTACGCTGCGCGATACGGCGACACCCTAAAGCTCTCGTTTCGGGCCGTCAGGGTGGCCTTAACTGTGCGCATCACCCCTCCTCGAGAAAACTCCAACTCCTGCTGCACACCTCCTTGGCCCCCCATGCGCGCCACCCGATCGCACGAGTTCCCTCCCTCCGACACA
Source organism: uncultured Nannocystaceae bacterium (assembly GCA_964626165.1). GTDB lineage: Bacteria > Myxococcota_A > Polyangia > Nannocystales > Nannocystaceae > CAZVEM01. The sequence continues at coordinate 5,794 of CAZVEM010000344.1, read as the reverse complement.
CAGAGACCAGCTCGCGCGGAACCTGTCGCGGGCGGCCGCGTCGCGACGCTTGTCGCCCTCTTGAGCCTGCAGCTTGGCTGTCGGCAGGTTGAGGGCGCCTCGGCGTCTCCCGCAGATTCGACGAGCGCTGCGACCAGCCGCGACGGCGCGAGCAAAGTACGTGCCTCGGCGCTGTCACGCGAGGAGATCGACGCGATCGTCGACGCTCCCGATCGCACCGCGGAGGACAAAGAGGCGGACGTCCGCCGCAAGCCCCGCGAGTTCCTCGCCTTTCTCAAGATTCATCCGGGTATGCGGGTCGCCGACCTTGGCGCCGGGTTTGGCTACACCACCGAGCTGCTCGCGCGGGCGGTGGGCCCCGATGGCAAGGTCTACGGTCAAAACCCGCGTTTTGTGCTTGAGCGATTCGCGGAGGCAGCTTGGGCGCAGCGGCTGTCGCGGCCCGTCAACGCTGTCGTAGAGCGCGTCGATCGAGAGTTCGTCGAGCCGCTTCCCGCTGAGGTGCAGAACCTCGATCTCGTCGTCAACGTGCTGTTTTATCACGACTTCGAGTGGATGGGCGTCGATCGAGCACGGCACAACGCGGCGGTGTTCGCTGCGTTGGCGCCCGGTGGACGCTACGTGATCGTCGACGCTCACGCGGCCACGGGGCAGGGCGCTGCGGACTCCAAGGCACTGCACCGGATCGAAGAGACGCTGGTCCGTGCCGAGCTTCAGGCCGCAGGATTCGAGCTGGTCGAAGAGGGCGACTTCCTCGCCAATCCCAACGACACCCGCGACTGGAACGCGTTGCCCTGGTCCAACGAGCGTGGCGAGTTCAGCGACAAGTTCGTTCTCGCCTTCCAGCGGCCCGTCGCGCGCTGATCTCCTCGATCCCTGTGGCTGGGGCGGGGGTCCACAGGGTCGCAACGACGTCGAGCAACAGCGACGGCGGCCACGCCGCGGCGACCGGAGTGGGGCAGGGCCCCGCGGAGCACGGCGACGAGGGCCGCCGTGCCGCTGCGCATTGGACTTGCGGCGGGCACGGATGGCGGGGTAGCTTTGACAGCAATGTGTCGTCTACGCGTCTCCATGGTTGCACTTCTGTTGACCCTACCGCTCGGCCTTACGGCCTGCGGTGATGATGGAAGCACCGACGCGGACGCCGGCGACCAAGGTGATGGCGACGGCGATGGAGATGGCGACGGAGATGGAGATGGCGACGGAGATGGCGACGGAGATGGCGACGGAGATGGCGACGGCGATGGCGATGGAGATGGAGATGGGGATGGGGACGGGGACGGAGATGGCGAGCCGCTCCCCAGCGGCGACGTTGGCGAGTGGATCTGGGTTCCAATCGATGGCGCTAAGTGCCGCGACGGCAGTGAGACCGGCATCGCGGTGAAGTACGCCAACAGCAACAAGCTGGCGTTTTGGTTCATGGGCGGCGGCGTGTGCATCGACGGCGCGACCTGCCTTGGCAATCCGCCCAACTTCGATCCAGGCTCGATCTCGGGGCTGGATTTTGCCCTCTTCGATCACACCAACCCCGACAACCCGTTCCAGGACTACAACATGATCATGGTCCCGTACTGCACGGGGGATCTGTTTGTCGGCAACAACGTGGCGGATCCGGGCGGTGGCCTGTTCGATGTCGGCGATCAGCAGTTCGTTGGGCGAATGAACGTCCAGCTCGCGATGGCGCGGATCTACGCGACCTTCTCCGGCGCTGAGTCTCTGGTCGTGACCGGCACGAGCGCTGGCGGTCTGGGGGCAGCCGCGAACTACGATTACATCGCGCAGATCTTCTCCAACCTCAACGTCACGATGATTGACGACGCCGGCACCCTGCTGCCCGACGAGTACCTTGAGCCTTGCCTGCAGCAGCGCGCGCGCGACCTCTACAACCTCAATCCTGCGCTGCCCCAGGACTGCGAGAGCTGCTTTGACCAGACCGACGGCGGAAATCTCGTCAGCCTGCTCGCCTTCCTCCCGACCAAGTATCCCGACGCGAGCTTTGCGGTGATCTCGGCACTTGAGGACGACACCATGCGGACGTTCTTCGGCATCAGCCAGAATGACTGCGCGGCGATCAACGGGTTCCCAACCCAGATGTCCGGGGCCAAGTTCTCCGAGGGGCTCCTCAAGGTACGCGACGAGGTCCTTCAAGGCATTCCCAACGTCGGTACCATGCTCCTGCCGGGCTCACAGCATGGCTGGATGGATAGCGACACCAAGTTCTACACGGTGGAGGTCAACGGCACGAACGTCGCGACCTACGTGCAGAACATCATCGACGGCAACGTCGAGCACGTCTCACCGTAGCGATTGTCGGCGAGCAGCCGCCGTCGAAAATCTCGACGCAACCAAGGGCGTTACCAAGGGCGTTACATGGACGCGCTGTAACGCCCTTGCATTTCGGGCGAAGCTCCGTGGAGCGCGAGGCTATTTCTTGCGACCCTGTGCCGCCGGTGACGACCACAGCTCCCCTTGGAACGCGAAGCCCAAGACAATGAGCGGCATGCCCTTCTTGCTGTCGCCGACGCTCCCGCCAACCGTATCTTCGCCGGTGCGGAAGCGGTGCTTGACCCACCACTGTGTGATGAGGATGATGCTCGGTTTGTTAAACGAGCGCTCGGGCCGATCAAAGAACGTATAGGCCAGCATCGGCCCGACGCGGAACGTGTGTTGGTTCGGGTCCTCGCCGCGCTCCACTTCGGTTGCGAGCGGGTACCTCGGCGACGCCTGGTCGTCGACGTCCGTCGTGTCGTAGACGAAGTCAGGATAGAAGGCGCGCGACGCAGTGGCTCGCACACCGGCGGTCAGTCCGAACTTGCTCAGGTAGAGGATGTCGCTGTCGTTAACGGCGGTCCAACCCTTGTTCGCCGAGAGCAGATCGAGCCGAATGTCGTACCAGACGTCATCGCCCTTGGTGAGGTTGAAGAAGTTGGTGTAGTAAAAACTGGTATCGCTGCGGATCGCGATGGGGCCGGCCTTGAGCTGCAGCAGGGCCGATAGCTGCGCCTGCACGCCGCCCGCGGCGTAGCGGTCTTTCTCGTTGGCACGGAGTGACGACGTGGAAAAGTCCGCACCGGGCGAGTCGTAGCTCTGGAGGAACTGCAGCGTGCCAAAGTGCTGCAACCAGCCAGCAGAGGCCTGTAGGCGGAGGATCGCCAACGGCATGATCGTGAGTGTTCCGCCCAGTCGAGTCATCGCCGGCGAGGCGAAAGGCGAAAACGCCAAGCCAATGTGCGAGCCGTCCTTGAGCTTGCCGCGCGTGTTGTAGAGCCGGTACTCGTAGCCGAGAAAGAAGCGATCCTCGAGGCCGAGCGGATTGAGTCTCGGCGCGATGAGATTGGAGTACGCGATGCGGTGCTTGGCTTGAAAGGTCTTTTTCGCACCGACGAAGCGACGGGCGACGTTCATCTTCATCGGGCGTTCTTTGCGTCCACCCTCGTCGCCGTCGTCTTCGAGGGCGCCGTAGGCCATGCCTTCTTCGCGTTCCCCTCGAAGCCGACCGCCGGGAATGCCTGCAGAGGCGCCACCATTTGAGCCCGCTTCAGGTCCTTCAGGTCCTTCAGGTCCTTCAGGTCCTTCGTCGGGCGCTGGCGGTGCATCGCGAGGGGGTTCCTCGACAGCAGGCGCGGCATCGGCATCGGCTGGCTCCCCCGTCGTCTCCGAGCTCGAAGTGTCCTCGCTTGGCGTCGTCGAAGGGTCCTGCGGTGGCGCGGCCGCGTCGGCTTGCGCGGGTCCCATCACCAGGAATGCTGGAAGCAGGCTCATCGCGAGCGCGAGCGTTCTGCGATGAGTCTGCGCCTCGCTGCAAAGAACGGAGAATCTGTCGCTGGTCGCAACGCGCGACTCGTCGAGCGCGTCTAGTGCGGTCATCCTCCCGAGCTGCAACTCGGGCACCTGCGCACGAATGCGACGAAGCTGGTCTTTGACCGGAAACGCGTGCGGATGAGGAGCCTGAAGCGAGGGAGCGCGATTGGTTCGCCGCTCGCTAGGGGGACGCGCAGAGCTAGACATCGGCCGCGAGGTTATCATCGAAATTAGGGCTGCGTCTTCGCAGAGCCGGATGATATCGGCCGCAGAGATCGTCTACGATTCCGCGATGGCCGTGATCACCTACGCAAAATCAGCTGCTGCCGTTCTCAAGGGTACGGAGCACCTCGTGGTGTTTGCCCCCGCGGCGGTGACTCGCGCCAAGGTGTGGCCCAAGCTCCTCGGCGCCAAGCTCGACAGGATGCTCCTCAAGCTGGCCGAAGACCTCAAACCAGGTGATCTCGGCCGAATCCAGGGCACCCATACCGCCGCAAAGCCTGAACGCCTGAGCCTGGCAGTCCTTCCCGACGCGCCATCGCGCTACTGTGGTCCTGCGCGCGGAGAGTCGATTCGCAACTGCATGGGCCAGGTTGGTGGATCCGACAAGCTCGGGGTGGTGTTGGTGCTGGATGGTGAGGAACACGTGATCGCGGCACTCAACGCGGTGGCACGGGCACTTCCGCTCTTTTCAATGAAGTCCGGAAACACGGGCGAGAAGCTCAAGAAGCGTCGCGTGCAGATCGTGTGCGTCGACCGGAGCGGAAAGCCGCTTGAGGTGGATGCATGGGCAAGAGCTGTGGTCGATGCGACCCGGGAGGCGGCCGCCCAGGTCGATGCGCCGCCCACAGACTTTGACCCCGCGGGCTTCTCCCGCCGGGCACGAGAACTGCTCGCTCAAATTCGCGGCGTGGAGGTACAAGAGTTCGTCGGTGACGCCCTCGTCAAGCATGGGATGCGAGGTGTCCACGCGGTGGGTCGTGCTGCGGTCGGTGCCCCACGCGTGCTCGTTGCGACCTGGAACGGCAAAAAGCGGGGCGGGCGTCACTTGGCGCTGGTCGGCAAGGGCGTGACCTTTGATACCGGCGGCCTCCACATCAAGGCGCGCGGCTCGATGGAGACGATGAAGTCCGACATGGGCGGGGCGGCTGCGGTGTTAGGCGCATTCCATGTGCTTGCGACCTGCGGATATCCGGAGCGACTCTCGCTCGTGTTGTGCATGGCGGAGAACGCCGTCGGGCCGACGAGCTTTAAGCCGGACGACATTCTCACCATGCATTCGGGCAAGACGGTCGAGATCAACAACACGGACGCAGAAGGTCGTCTCCTGCTGTCGGACGGCGTGTCCTATGCGGCACGTGTGCTGGGCGCGGACACGATCTTCGACGCGGCTACGCTCACGGGCGCGCAAATGGTGGCGACGGGCCGCAACCACGCTGCGATCGTCAGCAACGACGAGGGGCTGGAAGACACGGTGATCGCCGCGGCGTACGCCAGTGGCGACCTGGTGCATCCCTTGCCGTTCGCGCCCGAACTCTACCAGTCCGAGTTCGCCAGCAAGGTCGCGGACATGAAGAACTCTGTGCGGGACCGCAACAACGCGCAGTCGAGCTGCGCTGCGCAGTTCATTTGGTCGCACATCGCCGATCAGAAGCGGCGCTGGTGTCACGTTGATCTCGCCGGCCCCTCGTTCCAGGCCGGACGGGGCACCGGCTTTGGCGTCGCGCTGCTGGTCGCTTCCGTGTTGATGGACTCCGTGGTCGAATAGGTCCGCTCGCGCCCGGCGCGTCCGCCGATTTGGGGCAGGCCTGCCGCGGTGCCCGCCGTGGAGCCCAAGGCCGCCAGCCGGTTGTTGGGCGTCTACGCGGGTCTGGCGGGCTGTGCTATGGGGCCCTTCGTGACTACCGAGCGCGCGTCAGCCTCGCCCTCCGATCGCGGGATGCGTGTGCGTCCCTTCGACATCGTGCTCTACGGCGCGACCGGCTTCACCGGT
>CAZVEM010000343.1:0-6071 GCA_964626165.1 uncultured Nannocystaceae bacterium | reverse complement strand
CGCGGCGTTGGGATCTTTGGCGATCTCCAGGCAGGGCTCTGCGACACCGGGCGAGTAGGCGAGCGACAGGTCGCGCTGCGAGGTCAGCGGCTTGGATGCAATGACCTCGATCTTGCCGGGGCGCCCAGCTCTGTGGAAATCAAGCGCGTCTTTTCTGCGAACCTTGGCCATGAGTGGGCGGGAGCATAACTGCTCCCGCCTGCTACGTGGGTGCGCAAGTGTGGCGTGCGACGCAGTGCACACTGGCCCGGCCACGAGCCGTGCGTCGCCGCGCGCCCCCGGCGATCGGTTAGCGACTCAGCAGCGCGTGGATGTTCTGCCGCTCCCAGATCACCGCCTGGGCGTAGTGCTCAAATTGCGCTTCGGCCTCACGGAACTCGCGCGTGTGGTAGACGCGACGGCCGTCGACGATCGGCATGTCGTGCACCTCGTGCAGCATCTCGTGGTGCACGACCGACTCGACGAAGAAGCGCGGGACATCGGCCGCATCGAGCACTGGATGGATGCGAATCAGCTTGTCCTCGATTGTGTAGCTCCCCAGCTTGATCGAGTCCCGTTGCCCACGGCGATGGGTGCGCGGACCCCAAGTGATCTGCGCCGCAATTCGGCCGTCGAAGTAGCGCTGGTTGAGGTCGTCGAAGATCTCGCGGAGGTCGTGGTGGCGACCCTGCGTGTCGATTGCGACCGGCCGCCCAGGCGAGCGACGGATCTTGTCCTCGTTCGCGTCGACAAAGGCGCGGAGAACTGCTGCCGAGTCTGCCTCATGCGACTCGGCGTAGCTGGCCAGCGAGCGCACCACCAAGGGGGGCGCGCCGAGGAACATGCGGTGGAGGCGGAAGGTCCAGGCATCGCGGCCGCGCTTGACCGAGACCATGGTCTGCGCGTTGTCGGTGACGACGACGCGAACTCTCCCCGCCGAGACGTAGCATCCAAGCCGATGAGCGAGGTCCTGCGCCGCGTCACTGTCGGCATCCTCGTCAAACGCGGTTGAGTTGCGACGCTGCCCTTCATCAAGCGAGACGGCGCCGGTCAAGACGGTCGGCGTCACCTTCCAACGGTGCTCGGCACCGAGCCCGGCATGGGCACGACGCTCAAGCGGGGCACGCGTTGCATGGGGGCGACTCACGGATGCAGAGTTCCTCGCGCTACGGGTGGGCGCGCGGCTTGGACTTGAGTTCTGCGGCACATCCCCGTCCTTGGAGTTTTTCGAGGCAGAGGCGGGGTGCGCGACACTGCCGGCGGTGGAGGCGGGAGCGGACGGGATCAACGTAGGCGGATGGGCGGGTGCGTAGGCGAATCGAGGCGCGCGGGAGCCAGCGAGAGATGACGAGGAGGTGTTCGTGTTCGAGGGCTGCGTTGGCATGTACGCGGGAGAAGCGAGCCACATCGCGGAGTGCGGGGGCTGGCGAGTGGAGGTAGGATAGGATCTCACCCTGACTGCCAGCGAGTTTTTCCCGTGATGGCGGAGATCCTGGTGATCGAGCGCGAGATCGCACGAAGTTTGCGAGCGTCGCCCCTTTGCGCCTAGGGGGGCCGTCACGGCGACGCAGGGGCCTCAGATCCCAGGCCGGGCCCGGGATCCGACGTGCGACGGCGCTTGCAGCCCAACCAGACCGCAAAATTTGACCCGAGCGACGCACCGCAAGAGTGTGCGCGCGTCTCCTGATCTCAGGCGGATCACATGCCCGACGGGGCGGTGCAGCGCGGCGCTTGCCGACCGCGCCGAGCCCTACGGCGTCCACGTTGGCGTCACGCGACTTGAGGATCGGACGAGGGGTCGCTTCACAGCGTTTCGACGCCCGGGTGTCCCGCAAAGTGCCGAGCACGTCGCTCTCGCCCGATCGTGGCCGGCGTCTCGGCCACCTCTGGCGATTGAACCCGCGATGAGGCAGCGTGCCTGGACCCAATTCGTGTGGCGAGCCAGGCGCATCCATGACCGACAACCGCGAAACCAACCGGCCCGCGCGCCCGTCCCCTCCGGTGCACCCGTCCCCTCCCGCGGAGGATCGGGCGTCCGGCGCGCCGCTGCGCGCCCAGGTGCTGCTGTTCGCAGGTCTCAAAGCGGCGGCGGGCGGGGATCGGATCGATTTGGAGTTCGTCACGCCGGCAGTCACGGTGGCGCAGCTGCGGGCGGCGATATTGTCCGCGTTGCCGCAGGCGCGTGAGCTGGTGCTCGCGAGTCGCTTCGCCGTCGATCACGAGTTCGTCGACGAGTCGACGCTCGTTCCGCTCGCGCCCGCGAACGACCGCGACTCCTCCGACTCGCATTCGGCCCACGCCACGCCGCGTTCCGCCCACGGCACGCGGCTCGTACCAGAAATTGCATTGATCCCGCCGGTCTCCGGCGGCCACGATGGCCCGGTTCAAGCGAGCTCGACGACGCCACGCCCCCCGCGAGTCGCCCTCTCCCACGCTCCACTCGAGCTCCGCGCGGTGCAGGATGCCATTGCGAGCCTGGCGGCCGGCGCACTGGTGAGCTTCGAGGGCAAGGTCCGAGAGCACTCGCGCGGCCTGGTCGTGACCCACTTAGAGTACGAGGCGTACCCGTCCATGGCACTGCGGGTCATGACATCGATCATCGAGGAGATCGAGCGCGAGCACGCGGGCGCTCGCGTGGCGATCCATCACCGCCTTGGCCGCCTTGAGTTGGGAGAGACGGCCGTCATCATCGTGGCCGCAGCACCGCATCGCGCGGAGGCCTTTGCGGCGTGCCGCGCGGCGATCGAGCGGCTCAAGGCGGATGTTCCGATCTGGAAGAAGGAGTTCGATGCGCAAGGCGGGACGTGGATCTCGCAAGGTCCCTAGCCTGCGGAGCGAGCGCGGATCGGGGCGCCCTCACGAAAGATCGCGGATCGTTAAAGAAAGATCGCACTCCAGGTGCAACGTGAGGGCATCTCAGGCCGAGGTAGCCGAGCCATGGCCGCGCAACACCTCGAGTCCGCCCCCGAAGACACCACCGCCTCGCTCGAAGCCGCGATTGGACTGCCACAACGCCTCAGTCTGGAGGCAGAGGACGGCCAGCGTCATCCCCTGCCCGCGCCGGGCGACGTCGTCATCGGCGCCTCGCCCAACGCGACGCTGCGCATCACGGATCCCTTTGTCAGTCAGCGGCACGCGCTCGTGCAGTGGACGGCACGCGGACCCACCGTCACCGATCTCGGCTCGAAGAATGGCACCTGGGTCGACGGTGTGCGGATCTCTGCCGCGTACCTACGAGCCGGCAGCGTGCTTCGTGTGGGACGCGTTCGCTTTCTCTTGGTCGCGAGCCGCCAGCCAAGTCTGAAAGCACAAGAGCTTGAGCCGACCTCGTCGGCGACGCTCCGCCTCCTCGAGATCACGCCAAGCACTCGTGCGCTCCTGCCCCGCTTACGGCGACTGGCGCCGCTTCGACACGCGGTGCTCATTGGAGGCGAATCCGGCACGGGGAAAGAACTGATCGCGCGCGCCCTTCATGACCTGGCACCGCGGAACGCAGAACCCTTCGTCGCTCTCAACTGCGCAGCCATTCCGGACGGCCTTGCGGAGAGCGAGCTGTTTGGCCACGTCCGGGGCGCATTCTCGGGGGCCGTCAAGAACCATGTCGGCGCGTTCGAGCGCGCCGGGGCCGGCACGCTCTTTTTGGACGAGGTCGCCGAGCTGCCGCTGGTGATCCAAGCGAAGTTGCTGCGGATCCTGGAAAGCGGCCGCTTTCACGTGCTGGGCGGCGAGCGCGAGGTGATGGCGCACGCACGGATCATCGCCGCAACCCATCGCGATCTTGGTGCGATGGTCGCGGACGGTCTCTTTCGCGAAGACCTCTTCCACCGTCTCGCCGTCTTCACCGTCGAGCTCGCGCCGCTGCGCGAGCGCGCGCAGGACATTCCCCCACTCCTCCACCACTTCGTCGAGGTCGCGGCCGCCGAGTTGGGCCGAAGCGACCTCGTACTGCATCCAAGCGCGCTCGCCCAAGCGTCCACTGCGGATTGGCCCGGCAACGTTCGTGGCCTACGGAACGCTGTGATCCGCGCGGCCGCGCTCGGCGACGGCCCCATCCGCGCCCAAGACCTCTTGGTCGGCATCGCACCGCCTCCCCCACGGGCGGAATCAGGCCCCGATGTTGCCGCGCAACTCCGGGATGGCGGACCGACCCCATCTTCGCAGCGGCCCTGGCGAGCCGTGCAGGATGAGCTGGTACTCCCTCCCGCGCCACGGCAACAGGTCGGAGTTGCCGACGCATATCGGGTCCCACGCGGCTCGTGGGCGGAGATGCACCACGCGCTGCTTCGGCAAGTACTCGCGGCTCATGGCTCGGTGCGACGTGCTGCGGTCGCGCTGGGGATTCCTCGCTCGACGCTGTCCAACTGGCTCAGTCGCCCGGCTGGCGGGGACGACAACGCCGACGATGGGCGCGATGCATCGAGCGCGGATCCGACGTGAGGCGTGCCCGTGAGCCTCGCGATCGCGTCCGCACGTCCCTCTGCAACACGTTCGATCGACGACTGGCGCGCACGCAAGGCTTGCTAGCCGTGCGTTCCAGACTGCGCGGTTGCGACTGCGCGCCAGTGCGCTATCAACGGCCCGACCTCTGGGCGCATCGCGTAGCGCAACTGCGCAGCACCACCCCCGCGTTGCACTGAGCTTCCGGGCAACCTGAGCGCGTCAGATCGTCGAATCCCCGCCACAAGCTTTGATCAACCCCAAGCACCTCACCGAGGAGACCCCGATGACCTTCGAGCTACCCGCCCTCCCCTTCGCCAAGGACGCCCTCGCGCCGCACATGAGCGCCGAGACCTTTGACTACCACCACGCCAAGCACCACGCGGCCTACATCAATAAGCTCAACCAGCTCATTGAAGGTACGCCCGATGCGAACAAGTCGCTTGAGGAGATCATCATGTCTTCGCAGGGTGGACTCTTTAACCAGGCTGCTCAGCACTGGAACCACAGCTTCTTTTGGAACTGCCTCAAGCCAGGCGGTGGCGGTGAGCCCACGGGTGATCTCAAGGCCGCCATCGATCGCGACTTTGGTTCCTTCGCGGAGTTCCGCAAGAAGTTCGCCGAGACCGCCGTCAACACCTTCGGATCGGGTTGGGGCTGGCTGGTCGCCGAGGGCGGCAAGCTTTCGCTGATGTCCACCAGCAACGCCGACCTGCCCATGCGGCACGGCAAGACCGCATTGTTGACCGTCGATGTCTGGGAACACGCGTACTACGTGGATCATCGCAACGCGCGTCCGGCCTTCGTCGAGGCCTTCCTCAATCATCTGGTTAATTGGGACTTCGCTGCGGCCAACTTCGCGGCCGCGCAGAAGTAGCCAGACAATCGCGAGCATGAACTCGCGCGACTCAGACAACTGCAAAGGCGCCGGCCCTACCGCGAAGCTTGACTCGCGGAAGGGCCGGCGCCTTGTCGTTACCTGCGCCATGGAATGATGACGCGCGTGCGGCCTCAAGCAGGGCGCCGACGCGCAGGGGCGCGGCTTGTAGCGCGCCCGGCTCAACCCGCATCCGCCCCGATTCCTCGCCCACGCCCTGCTATCGTCTGCGGGAGATGGACGATCGACACACCGACTCGCGAAGCAGCTCCGCCCATGGCGGCGAGAGCCCCACCAGTCGCCGAAGTGGACAGCTCTCGGTTGCGGCTCCAGAGCAGCAACCGATTCGGTCAATGCCGCCGCTGGACGTCAGCTTCCCTGCATCGACCAAGGTGAGCCGGGGAACGCTCGAGGTGCCATTCCGGCGGATCGAGCTGGCCGGCGGGACCGAGTCGATCGAGGTCTACGATACCACCGGACCCCAGGGCATCGACCCCCGCAAGGGCCTGCCGCCGCGCCGTGCGGCCTGGATTCAGGATCGCATCGCCGCGCACGGCACTGCCAACGTCACGCAGTTGCACTACGCCCGCAGGGGGATCACGACGAAAGAGATGGAGTTCGTCGCGCTCCGTGAAAACGTGGCGGCCGACTTCGTGCGCGACGAGATCGCTGCCGGACGAGCGATCATCCCAGCCAACATTCACCACCCGGAAACCGAGCCGATGATCATCGGCCGCAACTTCCTGGTGAAGATCAACGCCAATATCGGCAACTCGGC
>CAZVEM010000342.1:2468-6120 GCA_964626165.1 uncultured Nannocystaceae bacterium | reverse complement strand
GGGACGAACATGGCCTGCGCGGAGACGCGGTCGCCAATCGACGTGCCGGCGACGATCTCCACTTCGGACAGTTCGAAAGTCGTGCGCGCTTCGCCCTCTTCCACTTCCTTGTCACGCCGGCCAGCGACGTCGACGACTACGGAGGCGGCGTCGCCAATGTCGTGCGCCGCGACGGGCTTGATGATGAATCGGCCTTCGTCATCCGCGTCGGGCATGCGGAACCCGAGCTTTCGAAACAAGATGCCGACATTGTTCAGCCGCGGTGGCAGGGGTGCGTGACAGGTCGCGCATGCAGTGTTGTAACGACGTCCGTATGCCGGGGTCGCCGCAGCGTCGGCCGCAAACGACACCGCGACGGCACCGGCGAGCGCGGCCGTGACGAGGTAACGACACGAACCATCAGGTAAAACGGACATCGCGACTCTCCTCTTCGCCTTCTGATAGAGCTTCGGACACAGCGCATCGGGCCTTGAGAGGTGCGGCACTCAGCGTGAACCAGCGCTCTCACGCCCTTTCCGGAGACCACTAGAAGCAACACTCAGGCCACGGTCGACTGCGGTCACAGTCGCTTGGTTCGTGAGGTTCTATTGAGACACTGCGCACAGCACTCGTCATCCGGGGTGGCGCGCTGCAGGTTTTCAGTCGCGCTGGTGTTTGAATTCAGCCAGCCGGGAGGTGAGACGCGCGTCGCAGCTGGTTGGCCTGGACGCTGGAGGCGCAAGTCCAGCGCGACGCGCGGGCGCGGACATCAGCAGCACGGACAGTCGGTGTCCGCACGCACCCACGTGCCCCCAGGCGCCAATCGCAGGAACTTGGTATCCACCAGCGCGGTGATCACCAACTGGGTAGCCGGGCCATCTAGACCAAATAGCCGCTGCGCCTGCGCCGGCGTCAGCCGCAGACCAGGCATCTCGAGATACTCGCCACGCACTCGCAGCAGAACGCCATCTACGTCGCACCGTTGCTGCGCCATGATTCTCCTCCTCGTGTCGCAGCCTGATAGAGCAAGGCCCGTACCCGGGCAAGAACGCTCAACCTTCGGCGCCGAGTGGCCCTTGCGGACGTGCGCGCATCATGAGGTGTCTGCTGTCACGCAGGACCCGCGGAGTTGCGTCGGACAGCGGACATCCGCGGTTCCTGACGGATGTTGACGCTCCATTTTCGTGACGCGTCATCTCGCACCGGCGCGTAACCGCGCGCCGGTCGATGCGGTCACCTGGCCACACCCCAGATCATTGTCAACAGGAATCCAGGCCGAGCACGACCGACACGCATGGCGGAGGCGGACGAACCCGAATTGCGGCGCCGTCAAGATTACAGCTACCGCAAGTGGATTCGTTTCATGCTAGCGATGTCCCATCGGGCCACTCGATCCCGGGCCGTGATCGGGACTCATGCGGCGGTGCTCGCCAATAGCCTCCCACATCTCATCGTGCACGCGACCTGCTTCCCAGCCTTGCTCCCACCCGAACTCCTGACGCGCACCCATGGCGCGCCCCTGCATCCATCCTTGGCGGATGCGGCCGCCTCGCAGCCACTCTGCTTTGCCATAGAACCGACTGCACGTGCCCGGCGGATCGCTCTCCGTCGGGTGCGGCATCAGGTCGACACTATTCTGATTGTTGCCAACGGTAATCGGCTCTGGTGCAATCGGCCGGCGGTTCTTCAGGTCCCGATCGTAGGTCTGGACGATCACTTCGCCGGTATGCGGGTTCGACACCACCTCCGCGACGGCGCTGCCATTCTTGATTGGCACCACATCGCCGCCATTCGGGCCGGCGGCGGCCGATCCGGCGCATGCCGCCGCTGTGACGAGAGCACCGAGCATCAGGCCGCCCAGCAACGTTCTCATGATTGCGTCTCCCTCTAGAGGCCATCACGATGATGCCCGAGGCTCGCGCGTGTTGTTGCCATGCCGGCTTCGCGCAATTGAATTGGCAGTGCCTCACTTCTTGGGCATCGACATGCCCGTGAGCACACTCTGCTGCTCTGGTGTCAGCTGCTTCGTGGCTTCACCAACGGCACGAATGAAGGCGATCCGCTGCGCGGTTCGCAACTGCTCGATTTCCTGTAGCTTTGACTGCACCTTCGCGGCATCCGGCTGATCAGCTCCTGTGAGGGCCCAGAGTTCCTGCTCACCCTGCTCGATGCGCCGTTCCGCATTGCCCCGCTCGAGTAGCGTGCGTTCTTTGATCCTGTTGAGCACGGTCTGTTGTTCCGGGCTCAGTTTCAACTGGGGCTGATCGAGAAAAAAGCCCGTCGCGCCGATGTGGTACAGGTGTGACGCACCCGGCGTACCGGGAAGGGACGACACCGATCTCGGTGTGCGAGGACGCGGCGGGACGCTGCCACCACCCATCGCCATTCCGCCGCCCGCTGTGGCTCCGGCTCCACCAGACGAAGAGCCGCCCATGTTCATGGCGCCGGCCGCTGGTGTGCTCGGGGACATGCTGCCCATTCCCATCTCGCCCATCATCATTCCCTGCGGCATCTTCATGCCGTCGGGTGGCATGCCCATCTCACCTTTGTCCATGTCCATCATCGGCATCCCGCCTGGCATTGGGTCCTTCTGCGCGCCAACCCCGGGTTTCATGCCACCCATCTCACCAGCGGGCATCCCACCGGGCGGCATCGCGCCCATCTCGCCCATCATGCGGCGGCCCGGTGCGGGCGTCGGAGAGTCGCCAGCAGCAGGTGTCTGAGGTGCTTGCTTCTGCTGATCCAACGCGAACTGCAGTTTGGCGATTTGCGCACGCAGCTCGGCGATCTGTTTTTGCAGATCCTGGTCCTGAACTGCTGCGGCGGTCATCTGGCCGGTCTGCAGCGGTGTGTGCGTTGCGCCGGCAGGCATGGTTTGCGCCATGGCCAATCCCGGAAGCCAAACGAGGCTGCCCGCGGCAATCATCGCAGCGATTTTGGGGCTCCCCGCGCTCGGGTATGAAGTGAAAGGTCTCATGGTGGTCATCTTCCTCTCTGGACTCTCAAGGCTGGCAACCTCCGTCGGATGCCACTCGAGCCGCAAAGCACGGCACAGATCGTTGAGGGCCAGCCGAGGACCCAGACAGCAACCGACATGCCATAGGGCGGCACGCCGGTAATCCGTCAGGGAGCGCTTCAGCGAGCCGCCGATGGTGGCTGTTTTCAGACAGGCGGCCGCGAGGATGAGCCAAATGCCACACGGCATTCGATTGAATGAGGCCAAGGCTTCAGGATACGGCGCCGCAGGACAGCTCCTGCCCTGCGCTCCACGGCATTGCTCTTGCCTATGCCAGTTACAGAGGCCTTAGGGGATTGAAGCGCGGAAGAGATGAGTCGCACCGTCCGACTGACCCAGGTGCTCGTCCAACCTGCGGAATGCATTTGGCAGTGCGGGCAGAATTGTTGGTGACTTCGCTTGAATATGTTCACGCTGAGCGGTCGCGGTGTTTGGTGGCCCACGAGCGTAAAGAGGCCAATCATGTTGGACGTCAAAGCATGGACGCTGTCCCTGGGTTGCTGGATGGCCGTTACGTTCACGGTCTGCGTGCTTGGGGGCGTCATCGCACCGGGCCTGCCCATTCCGCATCGCACGCTGGAATTGTTTTTGCCGGGCTTCACATGGATCTCACTGGGCTCATTCGCGCTCGGCTTGGTGGAGGTCACGCTCTATGGG
>CAZVEM010000342.1:0-2458 GCA_964626165.1 uncultured Nannocystaceae bacterium | reverse complement strand
GCCGGATGGCTGGTCGCGTCGCTCCATAACTTCTTCACCCTGCGCTGGACACGCAATTAGGAGGGGCTGTGCAGACCACAGTCAACCCGACTCAACAGAGTGAGTCCCCGCGAATCCCCGCGTGGCTGGCGCTCTGCCTCTTTCTCGCCGTTGCGGCGTTCTTTCTCTGGGAAGAGCACCGAGCGCACATCCTCGGGGCGCTCCCGTACGCGCTGCTACTGCTGTGCCCGATCATCCACTTGTTCATGCACCGGGGGCATGGCGGCCATGGCGGCGGACGCTCAGGCTTCGAGGGCCACGATCATAACCATCGCCCCAGAGGCACGGTGTCATGAACCACGACATCCCGGCATACGGTCTCTGGTCGCTGGTGATCATCAACTCCGCGATCTTCATCATGTTCGCCTTCAGCTTCTTCGCCCCGAAGACGACCCGTGACTGGCGGACCTTCGGCACTTTCTCCGCTTTCATCGTCGCGTTGTTTGTCGAGATGTACGGGTTCCCGCTGACGATTTATCTCCTGTCCGGATGGCTCACTCGACGATTCCCCGGTGTCGATCCTCTAAGCCATGACTTCGGCCACCTTTGGTACACACTGCTAGGCTTCAACGGGAATCCGCATTTCAATCCCATTCACATCGCCAGCAACCTCGTGATCTTCGGTGGGTTCATCTTGCTCTCTGGCGCGTGGCGAGTGCTCTTCGAAGCGCAACGCGAAGGAGCGCTCGCGACGGCGGGGCCTTACTCGCATGTGCGCCACCCGCAGTACGTGGCCTTCATCGCGATCATGTTCGGGTTCATCCTGCAGTGGCCGACGCTGGTAACGCCCGGTCGAGGTGCGACTCGTCTGTCAGCGTGAAATCCAAGTCCTCCGAAAAGCGATAGGTCTCGAAGTAGCACTTCTTGAGGCAAGTGCCGCCCTTGAACACCCAGCTGGCTCGCAGGCGGTCCTGGCTGTAGATGCCAGCGAGGAGCCAACCCAGCACGTAGTCCTTCTCGACGACTTGCGCCTGCAGCCCCAGGTCGCGGGCAACGTCGAGGATTTCGCGTCTGTCAATCACGACGGACCTCGGCGCTTCCAGCGGTCAGGCACCCACAGCCTCCACTGCCTGACGAGCCGAGGGCAAGCCAACGCCGGATCCAACTTGGCGTTGCCGGCTGTGAGCCTTTTCGCGCACGCCTCGGCGAGTGCCTCGTAACCGGGCTCTCGCGACGCCAAGAACCCGAGGCGCTTGAACACCGCCCCGTTGCCCAGCTTGTCCGCGTACTCCACGAGCGCCCGTGACTGCGTGCCGGTCGCCGCCAAGTGGCGCATGAGGCATTCGTTCACGTGAGCAATGCCACCACCGACGGCGGGATCGGCGAGCATGTCGACGATGGTGCGGGCCGGATCGGACACAGCCACCCTCACTTGGCCGCGCCAGATCGACTTCGTGCCGAAGATCGCGTCGCGTGGGACTCGCTTCAAGGCGAACGGCACACCGACGACGGTCTGTTCCTTTCTCCGAATCGGCTTCGTCGTGAACACGCAGACGCTGCGGAAGATCTGCTCGGTCAAATCCCAGTGCTCAGCGGCTGTCCAACCGCCGATGTAGCCAGGCTCGAAGAGCCGTGCGGCCAGCACCCACGGATCCTCCATGACGAACCTGTCGGCCGTCGTGTCGAGCGCGACGGGGGCGTATAGTCCGCGCCGGACGTGCTTGAGCCAGCCCTGTTGAGCCCAGCGAGAAAGGAGTTTCGCGGCCCGTCGCCGGTCCAGTCCGAGGGCCTCGACCGCCGAGTCGATCGTCACGAACTGCGTGCTGGCGCGCAGCACGGACGTCAGTTGTTGGCGAAGCCTCAGGGACTCAGGGGCACCAGCACGAGCAACTTGGCCGGATATATCGTTCATGCCGCAGTTCCACCGGAAGTGGAACTACAGCATACATGATGCATCAAACCGCAAGATCGATGCCGAAATGCGGCTTAACCCATCCACTTAAATATCTGATTCTAAATGACTTATTTGGCGGAGAGGGTGGGAATCGCACCATCCCACGTTGTTGAAAACAAAGAACTTACGTGGATTCCACTTCCTCACAATCCGCTGAATACGTTCAAGAGCCCAAGTAGACGCACGTATTGCGCACGCGGATCCAGACCCGCGCCAAGCAGGGCGTGTAGTCAGAACTGCGGCTTTCTCTCCGGCAGCGACTCCCGTCGGTCGAGCCGCCCCCAGGCCCAGCCGACCGCCGCGAGCAGGATCATTGCCCCGGGTGCGAGCGCGGGCGTGGCACCCGTCAACGACTCGCCCAGGAGTGCACTTCCCGAGAGTTCAGGGTCCAGCTCTTTCGCGAACTCGACATTGCTGTTGAAGTGCAGCACCACCCCGGAAGCGCCACCCATGGCGATGATCACCATGAAGCCGAGGAAGACTCGACGCACGGCGTCGCTGGGCTTGACCATGTTCAAGAGAAGC
>CAZVEM010000341.1:0-6148 GCA_964626165.1 uncultured Nannocystaceae bacterium | reverse complement strand
TCGCGTCCGTCGTTCCGTCGACGAAGGTCCCATCGCCTTGGTTCCAGAACAGTCGAGAGCAAGAGAAGTCAGACGGCAAGAGCAGATCGGGATAGTCGTCACCATCCATGTCGATCAGGCCCGCGGACAGGACAAAGGTGCCCTTGAGCAGCGTGTCGGCCTGCAAATAGACCTGGTCGACGTCAACGCCTGCGGACAGGGTGACGTCGTCGAAGACGGCAGGCTCTAAGGCACCGCGATTGTGCAAGAGCCGGGCGTGCGAGGGCTGCGTGCCGATCGCGTGCGTGTGCCAGTCCCCGAGATAGACATCGAGCCAACCATCAAGATCGTAGTCGCCTACGGCGACGCTGGTGCCTGTCTGAGGAAAGCCGTCGTTGAGATCGAGGTTGCGCGCCACTGCCTCGTCGGTGAAGTGGCCACTCCCATCATTGATCATCAAGTGATGCGAGCTGGCACCGACGGTGGTCAAGATCAGGTCAAGGTCACCGTCGTTGTCCAAGTCCGCCCAGGCAACGCCTGCGGTCTTGCTGAGGCCAGCCAGGCCCGCCGACTCCGTCACGTCCGCAAAGGTGCCGTCGCCAAGATTTCGCAGTAGCACCGCCGGCTGGTAGAGGCGCGAAAAGAAGAGATCGGGCCAGCCATCTGCGTCGTAGTCCGCTGCGGCCACGCCCGCGATGCTCCAGTCGATCGAGCAGTGAAACCCAACCTTGGGTGGATCGATCGTGTCGACCAGGCAGTTGGGGGGCGACGCCCACTCCCCATGCACGATTGCGGTGCCAGCGTCCGCACCGACCTCGGTAAAGAGCGGAGGCCCGTACGGTTCATCGAGCGGAAAGCCATCGCCATCGCCATCGCCGTCGCCGTCGCCGTCGCCGTCACCATCGCCATCGCCGTCGCCGTCGCCGTCGCCGTCGCCGTCGCCGTCGCCGTCGCCATCGCCGTCACCGTCACCGTCGCCTGCATCGGAGGTCGTGGATGCGTCGTCCTGCGTCGTGGACCCGAGGTCGTTCGAATCGATGTCGCCTGCGTCCGATCCCGCCAGCGGTCCTCCGCAGCCCGTCGTGAAGGCCCAGACCCACAGACCGAGCAGACCGCTCGATAGTGCATGTCTTTGGCCGACCACCCGATCATTGTAGCGGTGCTCTTGAGCGCTCGTAATCAGCCCATCGCAGGCGATATCATTCCCGGCGTGCAGCGAGGAGAGCGAGGGTCCCTTGGTGATCGCAGCGTCGCGACCGCGCGGCGCGTGGACCTTTCGGCCGCTCCGGCACTGGCAATCCTAGTGCTTGCGCTGAGTGTCGCAGCCGCCGGCGGCTGCCAGGCTGGTGGCGGTGCCGACGCCGCTGATGCGGGTGGGGACGCGACCGACGACCCTGGCGACGGCGATGGCGACGGAGACGGCGACGGTGACGGGGACGGCGACGGCGACGGCGATGGCGACGGTGACGGGGATGGAGATGGAGATGGAGATGGCGACGGAGATGGCGATCAGCCATCGCTAGAGCTCGGCCAGGGCACCGTGGAGTGGATTCCGATCGAGCCCGACGCTCCGCTCCAAGTGGTCTTGGGATTTCAGGGTCTGCTGATGTTTCCGATCACGGTGCGCGTCACTGGCCTTGAGCTCGCCGAGGATCCGCTCGACTTCACGGATCCAGACACGCCGACGCTAGAGCTGGTGATGGACGTGCCCGGATACAACGACGGGCTCAACAATCACTTCTCGAGCGTCGAGGGCTACGCACTTCCATTGATCGAGGAGACGCCGGGCGTATGGCAGTGGATCTACGTCCCCGCCATCATCCCTGACGCCTATATGGGCGATGTCGAGGTCCTCCACGGCGCTACCGGCACGCTTGAGGTCACCGTCACCGATCATCTCGGCACCTCGGTCCAAGCGACGCGCGCCGTCACACTCAAGACCGATACGGTCGTGCTGGAGGGCGAAGGCAATGCGCCTGCGCCCTCCAGTGTCGCTGGGACCTACTCTTCCGTCTACTCTTCCGTCTACTCTTCCGTCTACTCTTCCGTCATTGACGGATAGCGCCAAGCGCGAGGCGGGTTGAGGTTCTCTTTGATCGTCCGGGTCGACATCCAACGCAGCAGGTTCTGCGGTGCGCCGGCCTTGTCATTGGTGCCGGACTTGCGTGATCCACCAAAGGGCTGCTGCCCGACGACCGCGCCGGTGGGCTTGTCGTTGATATAGAAGTTGCCGGCGGCAAAGCGCAGGCGGGTGGTCATGTGGTCGATCGCCGCGCGATCGCTGGAGAAGATGGCGCCCGTCAGTGCGTAGGCCGTGCTCTGATCGATGACGTCCAGGATCTCTTCCAGGCGCGCATCGTCGTAGACAAAGACGCTGAGGATTGGGCCAAAGAGCTCTTCCCGCATCGTCACGTAGTCGGGCTGCGACACGACGATGACCGTCGGCTGCACGAAGTAGCCGACCGAGTCGTCACAGTCCCCGCCGATAAGCTCATGCACGCCCGCGCCGATCTGTTCGCGCGCGGCGTTGATCGCTGCCTTGTGCTTGGCGAAGGCGCGAGCATCAATGACACCGCCCATCAGATTGCGGAAGTCACGGGTATCGCCGACCTTGATCGACTTCATTTCGTCCGCGAGACGCTCGCGGATCTGCGGCCACAGCGACTTGGGCACATACGCGCGCGAAGCCGCCGAGCACTTCTGGCCCTGGTACTCAAAGGCGCCACGCAGGAGGGCAACGACGACGTTCTCCACGTTGGCACTTGGGTGCGCCAGCACAAAGTCCTTGCCGCCGGTTTCACCGACGACGCGCGGGTAGCTGTTGTAGGTCGAAAGCCGGGCGCTGGTCTCTCGCCACAGGTGCTCAAAGGTCGCGGTGCTGCCGGTGAAGTTGAGGCCGGCAAGCCGTGGGTCGTCGAGGATGGTCTTGGAGATCGCGGCAGGCGTGCCTTGAACGCAGTTGATGACGCCCGGCGGAAGGCCGGCGGCCTCGAGCAGCTTGATGATGTAGTGGGCGGAATGCAGCGCGGTGGGGGAGGGCTTCCACACCACCGTGTTGCCGCACAGCGCGGGCGCACACACAAGGTTGGCAGCGATCGCCGTGAAGTTAAACGGCGTCACCGCAAACACAAAACCGTCGAGCGGACGATACTCAAGCCGGTTCCAGGTGCCCTTGTCGCTGATGGGCTGCGACTTGTAGATGTCCTCGATGAACTGAACGTTGAAGTTGAGGAAGTCGATCAGCTCGCACGCGGCGTCAATCTCTGCCTGATAAACGACCTTGGACTGCCCGAGCATCGTCGACGCGTTGAGGCGGTCCCGCCACTCATCGCGCAGCAGGTGCGCCGCGCGGATAAATACGCCGGTGCGCTCCTCAAAGGACATCGCCTGCCACGGGGCCCGGGCTGCGGTCGCGGCTTCAATTGCGGCTGCGGCTTCCTTGGGACCGGCGAGATGGGCCTGACCCAGCACATGCTGATGCGCGTGGGGCATGCGCATGGTCTCAAGCTCTCCCGTTCTGACCTCTTTGCCACCGATCCACAGCGGCATGTCGATCTGCTCGGCGGCCTGGCGTGCAAGCTCAGCTTTGAGCGACGCGCGTTCGGCAGAGCCCGGGCGATACTCGCGGATCGGCTCGTTGACAGGAGGCGGAAGTGGGGTGCGTCCGAAGTTCGACATGTTGGCACTCTCTGCTCCGGCGGAGCGGTCGGGGTGCATGATGCACCGCGTCGGATGGTGTTGTCTGCGCGCTCGCGAATCAGTCCCTACGACGGCGGAGAGTGCCGCTGAGCACCAACAACAGCAGCGCGCTCATGGGTAGCTCAGGGTGCGCGCCGGACCATGCCGATGATGACTCGGCAGCAACACTGCAGCCGCGTGAGCTCGGTGGTGTCACTGGAGAGGTGGAGTCGGGATCGGTCGCGGGCGTTGCAGTGGGCTCTTTTGTTTCGCCCGGCTGATAGGGATCGATCGGTGCATCGGGCCGTGGCTCGGCTTCGTTGCTGGGATCCTCGCGCTTGCCTTCAAACATGCTGGCCGGGAGGACCGCGTCGAGGTCGGGCCCCAGTCGAGCGAAGTCTCCCTTCTCTTCCGCGATCGCTCGTGTCCGCGTATAGCTGCATGCGTTATCGGTCCAGCGGCCATCCTGTGACTTGGACGCGAAGAGCAGGTACTCACCGCCCGACTCGTAGCTTCGTCCACAAGATGCAGAGCTCGCATCGGTCGTGATCAGGACCGTGGCCTTGGGCTTGAGATCGCCCTTGAAGCGCGCGACGACTTCGAACTTGTACTCGTGGATCTCCCAGGAATAGCCGCCGTCGGTGGCCTTCTTGGTCGTCGGTCCCGAGGCCGCACGGACCAAGAGGACGAGCTCTGCGTTGTCGCGAGCAGCGACAGGGTCGGTACCCATCATGCACTTGCACGCCTGAGCCGCGCTGGGTGCCGCGAGCGTCGCTGCGCCCAGCAGGATCGGGCTAAGCCGCGCGAAGCGGAGCGCGGCGGCCAAGGCGACTGAGCTCAAGTGAACAGAGTTCCGTCCACGGTGTGATTGCTGGACCAGCATGGGGCCAGCCTAGCCCCAATCGCCTCGACACCGCGCGCTCCGGCCTGTCGCGGCGCCGGCACGCAGGTCGCGCGCTTGCCCCGGCAGGGCCGCTGACATACAAGGCCGCAACTTCCTGCGCATCGGTCGCGCCTCTGTGGCGACGGTCGCGCGGGCTGAGGTTCCCATGTTGAGTTGCAGCGACGTCACCAAGCGATACGCGGGTCGGACTTTGTTCGATCAGGTCTCGACGACCTTCGATCCCGGCAAGCGTTACGGCCTGACCGGGGCCAACGGCGCCGGCAAGTCGACCTTCATGAAGATCCTCGCAGGGGAGCTTGAGCCCGATGCGGGCTACGTCGCCAAGCCGGCCAACACCCGCCTTAGCGTCCTGCATCAGGACCACTACCGCTACGCGCACAGCCGCATTCGCGACGTTGTCATCATGGGCAACCGTCGGCTCTGGGATGCGATGCACGAGAAAGAGGAGCTGCTACTGGCGTCGGAGATGACCGACGAGATGGGCATGCGTCTTGGCGAGCTTGAGGGGATCATCGCCGAGGAAGACGGATACGAGGCCGAGGCCGAGGCCGAACAGCTCCTGATCGGGCTTGGTATCCCAGTTGCGGAGCAGACTGAGCCCCTTGAGGTCCTGACCGGCGGCATGCGGCTGCGCGTCCTGCTGGCGCAGGCGCTCTTTGGGCGACCAGACATCCTGCTGCTCGACGAGCCGACCAACCACCTTGATATCGAGTCGATTCGATGGCTGGAGGACTTCCTTCAGGACTTCGAGGGCGTGCTGGTCGTCATCAGCCATGACCGTCACTTCCTCAACGTTGTCTGCACGCATACCGCTGACGTCGACTACGAGAACATTATCGTCTACCCCGGCGGCTACGACGAGATGCTCCAGCAGAAGGTGCAGTACCGCATCTCGCAGGAGAAGGACCTCGGCAGCAAGGCCAAGAAGATCGAGGCTCTCCAGGACTTCATCCGTCGCTTCGGCGCCAACGCCAAGAAGGCGAGCCAGGCACAGTCTCGTCGGCGCCAGCTCGACAAGATCAAGGTGTCGATGGTCGACATGAAGCGCTCGAACATCCAGCGCCCCTTCATTCGCTTCGAACAGAAGGTTCAAAGCGGCAAGCTGGTGCTCGAGGTCGATCGCCTCAGCAAGTCCTTCGACAACCAGGTCGTCCTCAAGGACATCGGCTTTACGCTCACACGCGGCGAGAAGATGGCGGTCGTCGGTCCCAACGGCATCGGCAAGACCACGCTGCTCAAGATCCTCGCGTCGGTCTACACCCCCGAGCGCGGCAAGTTCAGCCTCGGCCACGAGGTCAGCGTGGGCTACCTGCCGCAGGATCACGAAGAGGGCGTTGCCGGTGGCGAGGACTACACGGCCTACCAGTGGCTGTATCAGTGGGATCCCAAAGCGACCGTCGAGGAGATCCGAGGGCTGCTCGGGCGCATGCTCTTTCCCTCCGAGGACGCCGAGAAGAAGGTCAAGTCCCTCTCTGGTGGGGAGACCGTCCGCTTGTTGCTCTCCAAGTTGACGCTCACCAAGAACAACCTTCTGATCATGGACGAGCCGACCAACCACCTCGATCTGGAGTCGATTCGCGCACTGAC
>CAZVEM010000340.1:0-6148 GCA_964626165.1 uncultured Nannocystaceae bacterium | reverse complement strand
GCATCATGCAGTTGGGATCGGGGTCGTTGGGACACGGATCGCAGGCATCACCAAGGGCGTCGTTGTCCTGGTTCTCCTGCCCGGGGTTTTGGATCGCGGGGCAGTTATCGTCGCCCCCGCAGACAAGGTCGGCGTCCTCATCCCCGGGAGTGGCGATCGGGCTGCAGGGGTCACCGATGCACGAGATGCCCTCGACCGAGGTGAAGAGGTCCTCAAAGTCGTTGTCGCCGCCCTGTATCAGATCCTCCCATGCGAAGTAGTAGGTCCGCGGCTTGTTCACGCTCTCATAGATCAGGAGGTGAATGAGCGGGTCATTCTGGTTCTGGTCGGGGTTCCACTTCGTCTCCGAGTAAAATACGTACTGAACGGAGGCCGGAACGTTGACGTCGGCGCAACCACCCACAGCCTGAAAGAACCCGACTTCGCCACCCGCGTACGCAGGATCCGACAAGATGTCGACGTTGATCGTGCTACCGACAGGAGCGTTGCACGGAATGATCTGATGAAGATCAGCCAGCGTTGGCTGAGTGTCGCTGACGTTGTACCAGCCAAACGAGTTCTGATAACCCGCGTTGCGCAGGTAGACCGTGAAGCCGACGCTACAAGCCGGCAAGAACGTGTCGGGCTCGATGTATGCGTCGTTGATCGCGTCGATCGGCTCGCCGAGCGCATTAAAACCGGCATTCTGCAGGCTCGCGCCGACGGGGATGGTGGTGCCTCCCGGCTGCTGAATTGGACCCGCGACCGCGAATCCGATCGCGGTGAGTCCGGTCGCGGCAAAGAGGCCCGTGATCATCCAAGTGCGTGATGCGCTCATGATGCGCGGATAACATGACGAGGCACCGACGCGGAAGCGGCATTCGAGGAGGCGCGGCTAGCCCCGCCAATCGCCGCCTATGCGTGCGGCGGCGTTCGATTTCGCGCGCGACCACAGGGCTCGCGGTGTCTGTGGCGACAACCGTCGCACGCTTTTGACCGATCGCTCCGCGGGGCGCAATCGCTCGCAAGACGCATCCGAGACTGCCAATTCAAAGCGGGACCCTCAGCGTCGTCACTTCTTCGGGCGCTCGTCGAGCTCGACTACGTTCATGTCCGGATCACGCACGAAGATTGCCCGGATGCCGTTGGGGAATACGACTGGGTCTCCGCGAGGAATGATGCCGTGTGATGCGAGCGTCTGTCGTGCCTCCTCAAGGTCGTCGACCCAGTAGGCCACGTGCGTGACCCCTGGGTGCTTGAACTCGATATCCATGAGGATGTTGCTCGTCGGCGTGCTTGGTGCGTTGACGATCAAGTTGATCTCCGCGCCGGCTTGGTTTTGCAGGATGACGACGGGCTCGTTCTCGAAGGGGCCCGCGACGTGGCGAAATCCGAGCGCACCGTAAAACGCGAGCGCTGCGTCCAGCTGCGAGACCCGAATCCCAATGTGGCTCAGCTCAAGCGTCCGCACCGTCGGCATGGGAGCGAGCTTGCCACATCCCCGGTGCGACGCAGGCCGCTCGCGAATGCTCACTTGCAGTTCCAGCGCGCGTCCGGGCGGCGCCCTCGACCGCGCCGGGCACATCTGCGAGGCTGCGAGCGCATGTCCAAGCCGTCGCCATCCGCCATCCGCAGCTTCCTGAGCTGGTGGTTTGGTGCGCCCTATACCGGTTCGGTCAGCACAAGCTTCGCGGTCGACATGACCAGCGCCCGTGAGTATCTCGCGCAGCTTGCGAGTCAGTCCGGTCCTCACGTCAGTCTGAACCATCTCATGGTCGCCGCCGTCGCGCGTGTGATCGCGGCGCATCCCGCCGCCAACACACGTGTCATCGGCCGGACCTTCATCCCGCTGACGGAAGTTGGCGTCGCGATGCCGGTCAACCTGCTCGGTCACGGTGGCGACTTGCGCGAGAATCCACGCGAGAATCCACGCGAGAATCCACGCGAGTTGAGCATGATGATCATCGAGCGCGCGGACATCCTGAGTCTGCGAGCGATCGCGGGCAGCTCACGCCAAACCGTGCAGCAAGAGCGCAGTGGTAAGGTACAAAATCCGGTCGCGAAGCTCGCCTTCGATGCGGTGAGTTCTGTCGGGCTGCCGCTCGCCCATCTCGGCTTTAACGCTCTCAACCAGGTGATGCAGACGCCCGCACTAGCACAGCATGTCTATCGAGCTGTACCAGTGTCGACCGTCGTCACCAATCCTGGTTCCGTCTTCGGCGAAGTCCGTGGCGTCTGGATCCGAGGCGGCGCCATGGCCGTCCCCAATCGTCTGGTTCACGTGCCGACAATATGGGGGGCCTCACCGGTCCAAGATGAGGTCGTCCCGGTGGACGGCGTCGCCTGTGTGCGGCCGATGCTACCAATGCTCATGATCTTCGATCACCGCGTGATTGATGGCGTGCGTGCAGGCCAGCTGATCCGCGACTTCTCGGAGGTGCTGCAGCATCCCGCTCGCTACCTCGGCGAGCAGGGAGAGCTGCCGGGGCCGTGCACGACCCAGCTCCGCGCATCGCAGCGGTCGCTCTAGCAGCGCCGAGAAGCGCCGGTCTGTGGCCCGACTGACGCGGGATGCGAGGTCAGCCGAGCACCCACGTCCCGACCCGGATCGCTCCGAAGACGACGACCGTGAGCGCGCCGCCATAGAGGACCAGCATCGCGATGCCCGGCTTGCGGTCGACGAAGCGCGCGAGCTCGCTGGTGGTGCGCTTGAGGAGCGTTGTCGGGCATTGGACCCGGCACTTCCCGTCGAGGATCGAGGTCAGCTCATCGATCATGTCCTGCGCGGACTGCCAGCGTTCCGCGGGATCGAGCGCCAACCCGCGACGCAGGAAATGCGTCATCTCGTACGGGATGGTCTCCTTTTGCGCCGGATGAGGCTGGAAGACCTGCATCGAGAGGGGCGGAGGGGTTGTGGCGACGCGGACGAGGACTTGCTCGATCGTGTCCACCTCATCGATGCGATGTCGGAGTCCAAGGAACTCGTGCAACACCACGCACGCGGAGAAAAGGTCGCTCCGGGCATCCAGCTCAATGGTCTTGCCGCGCGCTTGTTCGGGCGACGCGTAGAGCGGGGTCCCGACCACTTGGCCGGCCTGCGTAGTGGAAGCGCGGGTGATGGCCGGAAGGTTCTCATCGGGGCCGGTGCCATGCTCGGCGGGCTTGTCTGCTGCGCCGTGGATCGGCCGCGCAACTCCCCAGTCCATCACGACGACCTCGCCGAATCGGCCGATCATGATGTTGGCCGGCTTGATATCGCGGTGAAGTACGCCGCGCGTGTGTGCATAGTGGAGCGCACGGAGGACCTGAATAAAAATCTCGATGCGACGCCGCTGTGTGTACGTCCGATGGGCCTCCGGATCGCCGCGCTTGAGGCGTTCAATCACGTCCTCCATCGTCTCGCCATCGACGAACTTCATGACGAAGAAGTATCGGCCTTGCTCGTCAACGCCGACGTCGTGAATCGGCACAATGTTGGGGTGCTCCATGGCACCGACAATCTTGATCTCGTCGATGAATCGGGCGAGCACGCCGGCACTTTGCATCGACGGATCAAAGAGGCGCTTCACGGCCACTTTGCGACCGATATCCCGGTCTTCCATGAGTGCGACTTCCCCCATTCCGCCGCGTCCGAGCACCTTCTCGCCTTGGTAGCGCTGGCGCCCGTCGCTGGGGATCAATCGGAATGCCTTTCCGTGCTGCTCGATCTTGGGGAGGATGCTGTGAGCGGTTGCGCGGCTCGGTTCCCTGCGGGCGTCTTCAACCTCGGGGACATTCGGGAGATGGGTCATGCGGACCGCCGAGCCACCGGCCTTTGGGGTTCCCCACGGCGATGCGGCAGCTCCGGCCGCATCGGCATAGCCCTGGGTGTGGCTCGCGATCCGACCTGATCCGGCCGACGGCTCGCTCGAGGTCCCATGGCCGGGCGTTTGAACCGCGTGCGGCGGAGCGGAGCCAGACTTTGCGGTTTGCGAGGGAGGAGGCGGTGGGGCGAGGCGAGGCGGCGCTGTGGGCAGCGGCGGGGGGGCGAGCGGCGAGGCTTCGCCTGCGCCAGAGCTCACCGCGAGGCCATGAAATACGTGGGTGCTTGCGCCGACGCCGGCGCTTGCAGGCTTGGTCGGTACTTGATTGGAATCCGCTGTACTCATCGGGATCTACCTAGCGACCGCCGCAGGCGGGGCGATGACGAATTGATTCTCATGAAAGAGGGGCACGAGCAGCACGCCGCGTGTCGCATCAAGGCCGATGTCCGCGGGCGACTTGACCTCCTCAAGCGCCACGCTGAGCTGTCCACGCGCCGAAGGTTGGCGTCGCGTCGGCGATGACTCTGCGAGCGGTGCGCAAGGATCGACATCGGCCCAACCTTAGCGCTGTTCTTGGACGCGGTCGGAAAGCTCGCCTGCTTCAGGCAAGAGGTGTGCGCCGAGCCTCAAAGCTCTCTCGGGAGCGTCAATCGCCCGGCGCCCGAAGCAGTCTCAACGCACGGCGCTGGCACGCGAGGCCCACCTGCGTCGTCGGGGGGACGCGCGCACGGACCCGCTGCGCGCCACGCCATGGCAGCAACTCCCGATGGCGAGCTCGCATCCGATCGCACTCCCTCTCAAAAGCGACTGTGCCAGAGCCTAGCGCTCGCGCAGCTGCGCGCGCCATGCTTAGGCCTGCAGCGACCCAGAATCATGCTGCGCGAGCAGCGTCTCTGGCACGCTCGTCAGGCCGCCAAGCTTGGCGCGATAGGCGAGGAGGGACGGCATTGTGACCCGCCTGATCATGTGCGCCTTCGACTCGAGTGAGGCCGTGTTGTCGATGACGACGCGGTTCCTTGAGCGCGATGCGTGGATCGACATGTCCGGCCAGTCCGCGTGCTGCAGCGTCACATGGCAAGGGGCCTCTTGGTCGGTCCACAGGAACGTCAGCAGGAGTGGCTCCGTGGAGGCAGGAATCGGCGACGAGTGGTCGCGATCGATCGCAGAAATGGCAAGCTGGTCACTCGAATGGCGCGGAATCGTTGCGCCGAGCATCGCCGACACAACTCGATGCGTGAGTGCGGAGCAGTCGATACCATTGCTGCTCGATCCTCCAAGTGCGTACGGGGTGCCGAGCCAACGCTTCAGCTCGGTCGCGCTTGTTGTGGCGAATCTGTGCAGGTCTGCCTCGCGTGCCGTCGCAGCGCTCCACGGGGAAGGAGCGGCTGAGACACGAACGTCGCGTGCCTCGCACCACCCCGCGGTACCGCAGCGGCCTCGAAGCAAGAGTTGGCTACGATACTCCGCGATAATCTCGAAGCATGCGCCTGGCTCGAATTCGCTGACGAGCTGGCCATGAAAAAGGCTCTCCCGATGGCCGCGAAAGAGGATCGCGGGGTGAGCCAGCGAGACCCATCCGCTGCGAGCGTGTTCGCGGTAGACGATCTGAATGCGTTGCTGTTCCGAAAACTCAGTCCGCAGCGCGGCGTCGACGTGTCGCGCCAGCCGCAGCAGCGGAAGGTCGACGACCAGAATCGCGACCGTCGAATCAGAGCATGGCGACAACGCGCCGTCGCGTATGGCGTAGACCGAGCCATGCTTCGCTGCCGATTCGCCGCGTTCGCATTGCCTCATCGCAATGGCGCACCACCCGAAGCTACGTCGCAGCTTCGTCTCAAGCGCCGCCACTCGCTCATGGATCGCGACAACGTCGGCAGGTGAAAGGGAGCTTCGCATCCTCAGAACGCGCCAACCCTATCTCGGCGGCGACTGGGATGAATAGTGCAATCGTGCCGTTTTGTTGCTGCGAGGGCGCATCGCGAGGCTTCGCGCGACGACATACAAGTGCAAATTTGAGCGGCCCGCAAAGGCGGGGCGACGCCGCGGTGGAACGGACGGCCACGACCGCCTATTCTCGCGCTGGCACGGCCTTCCTCGCACGTTCATTGCAACGGGGGACTCAGTCCGCGCTTCCCCCTCAACGCACTTCACCCCGATCTAGAGATCAGATCAAAGAGTCCCAAATGGCAATCGACTACAAGAAGTTTCTCGCGCTCTCAGCACTCCTCTCCATGCAAGTTCTCAACTCTGCCGCATGCATCATCGTTGACGGCAACGACGATGCCGATGCAGGGGGAACCGGAGACGGAGACGGCGATGGAGATGGAGACGGCGACGGTGACGGCGACGGCGACTGCGACGGCGAC
>CAZVEM010000339.1:0-6165 GCA_964626165.1 uncultured Nannocystaceae bacterium | reverse complement strand
TGCAGCTGTGCCGTCAGTCGCGGTTGCACGAACGATCTTCTCGAGCTCTTCATGCTGGATACGCGCATCTCGGGCCGTGAAGAGCAGCTCACCGCGGGCGATCCGGAGATCGACAACCCCGAGCGGCAGATCCTAGGCGCGCAGCAGGAGAGCTGGTTGCTGTCTGCATTGAGCGATTCGACGGCGCAGTGGAAGGTGCTCGGCCAGCAGGTGGTCTTTGGCCAATACATGGGTCTGACCAACACCGACGCATGGGATGGCTATCCCGCCGCGCGGGCACGCATCCTGAATCACATTCGACAAGAGGCGATCAAGGACGTCGTCGTGCTGACCGGCGACATCCACAGCAGCTGGGTCATGGACATCGCGAGCGATCCGTTTGATGCGAGCGCCTACGATCCGTCCACGGGCGACGGAGCGCTCGCAGTCGAGTTTGTCGCCCCGGCGATCAGCTCCCCGGGCTTCCCCGCGGCGCTGCAAAACTCTGTCCCCCAGGCTGCGCTCGCCAACAATCCCCACATGCGCTACGTCGAGGTGAAGTCGCGCGGCTTTGTGCTGCTCGACTTCACACCCGAGCGTGTCCTCGCGGCCTGGTACTACATCGAAGACCCCGAGCTCCAAGCTGGCGACGCGCTGAGCTTTGCGACGGCGTGGTCGACCGTCGCGGGCAAGTCCAACCTAAAGTCGGCCCAAGAGCCGCCGCCTCGCAACGACGCGCCCGAACTTGCACCCTGAGCTCGGATTTGATCCGGGGCGCTCGCCCGGCTGAGGTGTCGCCGGGAGCAAGTGGGCCCGCGCAGGCATGGCGCTGCGGCAGCGCTGTGCACTGCGTCCGCCCCCGTCGACCCTTGCCCCTCACGTTCCAGCACGGGCTTGCGCTATAGTCCGCCCATGCCCGAAGTGACCGCTGAGCCCGCGTACCTTGGCAAGACCCGCGCAAAGATGTGGACCTACCTCATCGCCGGCGGCGCGCTGCTGCTCTTGATCCTGGTCGCCAACTTCGCGATCGTGAATCCCGACCTTGCGCGTGATGGCGCGACCACATTCCTGAGCCTCCCGGCCTGGGCATTCCCCGTCATCATCGGCGTGCTCGGGCTCGGCATGTATGTCATGGGCCTCAAGATCGAGGCCGACTGGCCGGAGCTGGCCGGCGCCGTGATGATCGGCGGCTCGGTGCTCGCGGGCGAGATCCTCCTCGGGATCAACAACTTCGCGATTGGGGGCATCGCCGCGATCCCCTACATCTTGCCGCTGGTGATCTTCCTGGGCCTGATGGGCTACTCGATGGTCAAGACCAAGTAGCCCGCGACGCTTGGCAGCCCTAGCAGGGGCAGCCCTCGAAGTACGCGATCGCGCTGTAGTCTTCCGCGGTCGCAGATTCCCAACTATGCGCAGGCTGGGGATCATCCTCGGTGATCGGCTTAGCCATCAGCTTGTGAAACGCGGGGAGCTGGTCATCGAGGCGCACGCTCGCGTTGGTGCCAACGCCCATCTCAAAGTCGCGACTGGCGTCCATCCAACCGCCTTCCCAGCGGATGGCTGCGTCGGGGTACGTTTGCCCGATCGCGAGCCATTCGCCCGAACTCTCCCGGCGTTCCAGCAGCTCGACGGTCTGCCAGAAGCCCTCGCCGCAGCCTTGCGCGTCGTTGTCGGTGAGCGAGAAGCCCACCGCGGCCAACTCACCCGTGCTCGTTTGGAACGCACGCACGCGGAGGTTCTTCTTTACAAAGGTGTTCCAGGGCGGCGCAATGTAGGGCGTCACGCCCTCTGGGTCAGTGTCAGCCTGCTTTCCCAGATCGGCGCGATACGACTCGTAGTCGCGCTTCATCGCACGCACCGGGCGACTCGCAAGGAACGCCTCGACTCTCGCGGCGACCTCGCCCTCGCGCACCGGGTCGTCGTGGCGGACCAGCGGGCTGGCCTCGCGATTCGTGGAGGTCACCATCAGCGCCGCATCGCACGAGCCGTCGGTCAGCACAGGGGCCACCAGCCATGCCTCTTCAACATGGGCCCAGACGGCGTTGCGGATGACACGTGCGCTGACCTTGGGCGTCTCGCCATCGTCGTCGTTGTAAAGCCGCGGCTCTTGCTCTCCGAGCATGTCCTGCCAGCCGTTAAACACCTTGACCAAGCGGGGCGTCCCGATCACGCCCCGGCACACCTCACCGTCCGAACCATAGCCGATGACCTGTGTGCCCACGCGAGCACGCAGCGCCGCAGGAAGATGCGCGAGCTCGACCTCCTTGGCAGCGACGTCAGTGCTGCGGGCCTCGGGCCCATAGCCGATCGCCGCGATCTTCCCGCGTCCCCAAGATGCGTCGGCATCGTTGCTCAGCACGACGCCCCAGGGCGTCATCGCGGCGACCATCGGAGCACTCGCATCTAGAATCTCTGGTGCCACTGGCTCGGGCGCTTCGACGGGCTCGGCGACCGCGACCGGCGGCTCGGGCTCTGGCGGAATCGTGGAGGCAGGCTCCACCGCTTCTTGAATTTGCGCCGGGGATTCGGCCTCGTGCACGACCTGAACTTCGGACTTGTCGCGCTCCATCGTCAACAACGCGATGCAAAGAACGCTGGGCCCGACGACCGTGAGCCCGATCGCCGCGCGCGTTGTGAGGCTCAACCGCCGACCGGCATGGCGTGCGGCAGCATCGGGACCAGGGGCGGAATCAAGCGAAGGCATCGGCATGGCAGTACCTCAACGACGCGGGGCTTCCCCCTGGCATTCCCGCCGGCATTCCCGCCGGCATTCCCATCGCATTCCAATGGCACTTAGGGGGCGGCCGGAGCGAGGTCGATGTGCCCCAGAAATACGCGCTTGATCGCCGCCGGCGCGGGTTCGACCTCCAGTTTGGCCACTTGTTCAAGCTCTGCCGAGGTCATGACGTAGAGCAATGCATCTCGACTGCCGCTCAGGCCGGGCGGCGCGAGTGGATCGCCTGGTGTTGTCGGGAGTGGGCGAAGCAGGGTGCTGTCCCAGGCTCGGATGAAGGCATCGCGCTCGTCGGGCGTGAGCCCGCCGTCGCTCAGGACCTGGGCAAGCCAGGCGCTCGGATCGGCGACCGCTTCGCCGCCTTCGGCAAGGCCCTTGGCCGGGAGCACGATGCCGTCCGCGGTCAGGTTGTAACGCGTCGCCTCTACAGCGTTGCCTTCACGACGAATGTGGACGAACCATGCTGGCGCCCCCTTGTCCTCGACCGGCTTGACCGTGA
Organism: uncultured Nannocystaceae bacterium; assembly: GCA_964626165.1. Taxonomy (GTDB): domain Bacteria; phylum Myxococcota_A; class Polyangia; order Nannocystales; family Nannocystaceae; genus CAZVEM01. The sequence goes on along the minus strand of CAZVEM010000339.1, from coordinate 2,953 downwards.
CCGAGCCATCGTCCGCGCGGCTGGCCGCGATCGACATCTTCCCGAACTGCGCACCTGCGCGATAGAAGAGGTGGTCGTGCGCCTTGTCGCCGACAACGATGCACGCGCCATCGTCGGTCTTGTAGTTCGCGATCTCGCTCAGTTCGCAGTAGTCGTCATCAGGGCTGCCACAGTCGGTACCTTCGGCCTTGGGCCATTGAAGTTCCGTGCAATCCGACGCGGGCTTGATCTGCGCCTCCCAGCTCAAAGTCTCGCCGCTATTGGCTGGAGCGATGGTGCCCGCGGGCCAGTGCTCATAGACCGCACCGCCGAAGAGCTTGATGCCGATGCGAAGTGTCTGCGGTGGAGCGTCTCCCAATAGGTGGGCATAGATCACCGGTTTGCCGGTGCCTCGTCCCTGACCGCCCCCACCTTTGCCGATCCCTCCGATGCCAAGCCCGGCATTGCCGATCCCCAGTCCGTCGGCGGCACGACTTCGATGCGGGCCACTCGCGACCCGCAGCTCCTCGGTCTGATCTCGGAGCGCATGCCCAACAAGACCCCACTCGTGCAGCTCGACCGGGACCTTCGCGGACGCCAGCGGCTCGGGGCCATTGTCCGGTGGTTCCGCGGTGCTGACGTCCACGGGGACATCCTTGCGGCCAGACTCCTGTGTCTTTGCGGCTGCTCCGTCGCCCGTACTTGAGGTCGGGGTGCAACCAAGCACAAGTCCCGCGGCGAGGGATCCCATCCAGGCCAGAGCCCCGGGAGCCGCAGTGGTCGCTGTCCGTGCCCGGCTCAAGGTCACAGCCACTCTGCCAGCCTGCGGGATCGAGTCGCTCCGTGAACGCATCGCGCAACTCTATCAGCGGACGCGCCGGGACACAGCGGAGGCCTACCGACTGGGGGCCAGCTTGCGCGCCCAGTCTGGCGGCAGGAACAGCAGGTAAAAGGTGATCATCTGCAGGCTGAAGTAGATCAGCATGTGCATCGTGAGCGCGACCACGAGGTGAAGCCCGATCCCGAGCACAAAGCCAACCGGTCGCAACCGCCGAAGCACGAGCAATACGGGTGCGAGAAGCTCGAACCAGAGCGCGAGTTCTTGCTGGACCGTCCAGGTCCAGTGCGGGAAGTTGCGGATCATCCAGGCCGCGGCATCGGTCATGTAAAAGCCCTGCACCTGCAGAAAGAGCACGTCGGTTCCGCCCCACCAGTCACCGTTGACGGCCTTGCACATACCCGCACCGAAGTATTGGGCAAGCAGGGTCACCTGCAGCATGCGAGTCGGCCAGGCAACCTGCATAAGGATGCCGTCGCCGCTGGGGATCGAAGCGTCACCAACACCGTCCGAGGCACGCTCTGCCGCGGCGTCCGGGCGCGCTTGGGCCTGCTCGGGTTCAGGTGCGATCGCGAGAATTGTCCAGCCGATCACGAAGAGACGATTGATTGTGAACGCCGAGATCGGATCGACCGAGAGCGCGTAGATGGCCCCCGCGAGAATTACCCACACCGTGACGCGCCGGGCAAAGCCAAAGATGTACGCAAGCAGCGACCCGAAGAAAACGACACCCACGATGGGAAGCGCGGCGCGAGGCATCAGCGGAATGCGCGGACCATTGACGGAGTCGAGCTCGATCGGTGGGTGATAGCCGGCATCGGTGAGCCACTCCTCCGCGTTAAGAGACCAGGCGGCGAAGTAGATCAGCATCGACCACGCAAACGCCTGCCGAAACGCCATCAAGGGCGCGGCGTCGATTGGCGCGTACCAAAACCTGAGCCAATGCTCGTAGCCCTTGGCAACTAGCGCCGCGGGCCCGCGCCCGCCGTTGGGCGCCGCCGCCCCAGCTGCATGGGTTGCGGTGCTCATCGGCCCTTGACCTCGAAGCGCTGCAGTTCCTCTTTGGTGTAGCTCGCAATGACCGTGCGCTGTCGCGGAGACACCCGCTCCCAGGATGGGTGCTGCCAATGTCCCTGCGGCGGCTTGCCGAGCTCAGGCGTCATCCAGGCCCGTGTAAGTCGCACCTCCGCGATCGGATCGCCCTCGGGATGGAGAATCTCCTCCTGCTGCAAGATCCACTTGGCAAGATGCTTGGTCTTGCGACTCCCCTTCGCGCCCCAGGCCGCAAGCAATCGGTGCATGCGCGTGCGCTGCCCAAAGGGCTGGAGCGGGAAGAGCTCGCGCTGATCCACGGTCTCCCAAACTGTCGAACGCTCGCGACGGATCTGCGCGTAGTAGCTGTTGTAGACCTTGGGCTTGTAGGAGAACAAACACGCGATGTTCTGCACGTCGGCCAATCCGGAGGGCCACCCCTTCCAGGTCAGGCTTGGCACGATCGCCCGCTGCAACATCGGCAACAGAAAGATCAGCAGGAAGGTCGCTACCGCCACGCGATGGAGCACATTCGGCTGCGGCAGCTTTGCCCGCAGCTGCGGCGGCGTCTCGCGCGGCGGATTCGCGCCTGTGGTGCTGTCCTCGCCCATGCGCTGACCGATGTTTCAGCCGCGACGATACACCAAACGCGAAGTAGCCGGCGCCAGCACTCGCAGGTTGTCGAAGAACCGCCGTGGAGTGCATGGACGTGCAATCGCCATGCAGACCGACGCGCGAGGAGGGAGCGTACCGGGCGTACGCGACCGACGAGCAACCGATGAACCGGCAAAGCCTCGCGGGCTCATGCGAGGGCTCGACTTGACGGCGCGATCGACCTCGCGTTAGCTCAGGAGCGCTCGGCGACCGATGCTAGATCGGACGAGGCGAACCACACGATCCGACCGCGCAGACCTGTGACGGAAACCAGCTCATGCTCATCCCATCGACCCACTCGCTGATCCTCGCCGCGACCCTGATGAATCAGCTCTTTGCGAGCCCACCTAGCTCCTCAGACCCGCAGTCCAGCGCGTCCAATCCCAACACCGGGACTCAGTCTGGCTCCACAGGATCCACACCAAAGCCCTATCAGGACACCGTCAGCAC
>CAZVEM010000338.1:0-6176 GCA_964626165.1 uncultured Nannocystaceae bacterium | reverse complement strand
GGCGACAAGAGGGCAATCGTCGGCGGCGAAGGAGCGGCGGAAGCATCGAGTGCCGATGCCGAGGTGCCGGCTTCAGATGCGAGCGTGAGCGCTCCGAAAAATTTGTCGGCACCTGCAGGCGCATCCGGCGGTGAGCGACGCCCCGCGAGCGCCGACACCTCGGGTTCAGCGGCGAACAGCGGCGCACCGGATCCCTCGACGACCTCGCCACTGAGCGCCCCTCCTCCCCCCGGCGGCATCGCGTCCGAGAGCTCCAACGTCCCGGCACCGGCCTAAGGCCAGCCTTCCGTCTGGTGGCGGCGCTCGCCCACAAAGCGCACGACGCATCGCCTTGAGAAGATGAGGCGCGCCCTTCTCCGCGACGCTCCTCACTTGACTCCCGACGACGACCCTCGCAGTCGGTACCATGCAGACAGCGGCACGACTCATGGAGACGGATGCAACCTCTGCGGGAGCGCTGGAGAAACTCCTCGCTCGTGACGCGCTCTCTTTGTGGCATCCCGCGACCCAGTTCAATGACCTTGTCCGCGTACCGAACTTGGCCGTGCACAAGACGCGGGGAGTCTGGATTCACGAGGTCGGTGGCCGCGAGATCCTCGATGCGATCTCCTCTTGGTGGACGTGTCTCCACGGACACTGTCACCCGGCGATTGTGACGGCAATCCAGCGGCAAGTCGCCGAGATTGATCACGTCATGTTCGCGGGGTTCACCCACGATCCGGCGATCGAGTTGGCCGAGGGCCTCATCCAAGCCTGCAAGCTCGGACCATCGCGCGTGTTTTTCTCCGACTGCGGATCGGCGGCGATCGAGATCGCACTCAAGCTCTGCCACCAGTGGCACGCCGCGCATGGCCGTTCGCGCCGACGCTTCGCCGCGCTTGAGCACGGTTACCACGGTGAGACCCTCGGCGCGCTCGCGCTGTGCGGGAGCGAGATCTATCGCTCCGGCTACGCAGAGATCATGAAGGAAGACGTCGTCTTCCTGCCAAGCCCCGACCTCGCGCATCACCGCCACGCCGATCTCACCGACGACCGCGCGGGGACACAGGGCCCCGAGCTCGCTCGGGCCATCGAGCTGCTTGAAGACCACAAGCATGAGATCGCGGCGCTTGTGGTGGAGCCGCTGGTTCAGTGTGCGGGACAGATGCGTTGTCACGGGAAGGGCTACCTCAGTGCGCTGATCAACATCGCGCGAGAGCTCAAGATCCCCGTGATCGCCGATGAGATCGCCGTCGGATTTGGACGCACGGGGCGGCTTATGGCGAGCGACTGGCTCGATGAACGCGCGGACATCATCTGCCTCGGCAAGGGTCTCTCAGGCGGGGTCCTGCCGATGGCGGCGACCGTAATCCCCGAGTGGATCTGCGACGCCTATCGCGGCGATAACCCACGCTCGTTCGCGCATAGCCATACCTTCACCGGCAGCGCGCTGGCATGTGCAGCGGGTGTCGCCAGCCTCCGCCTACTTCACGATCCGACCATTCAAGCGCAGCACGCCGCGGCGATCGAGGCACTCACGCATGCCGCTGAGTCACTCGCGCGCAGCCTCAGCGGCATCGCCAGCGTCAAACAGTGCGGCACCATCGTGGCGTTTCGAATGGATCCGGAGTTCAATCGGCGCGCCGCGCCTGATGGACGCCTCGCACTTCGCATTCGCGAACGTGCGCTGGCCAACGGCGTGTTGCTCCGTCCACTCCACGACCTGATCTACTGGATGCCGCCGCTGTCGATCACGCCGGCCGAGGTCGCCCTGCTCCTCGAGCGCACCGTCCAGACTTTGGAGGATCTTCGGTCATGAGTCGAGCTCCCTTCGCGGCGCTCGCGTTGTCGGCGCGATGCAGCGCACTGCTGCTCGTGTTCGTGGCTTGCTCCGGCGACCAAGCCGAGCCACTCGATCTTGCAGGTGGGCCACGGGTCTGCGCGCACATCGTGGATGAGGATCTGGGCTCTGGCACGCAGGGCATCGTGCAGGTGCTCGCCGACGACGCAGCGACCGATGCTGCGTGGGTGCTCTTTGTCAGCGACAATCGCCACTATATCGGTCGAATTGCATCCGCCGCCGAGGATCCCATCGATCCATTCGACCTCGGGCCAGTGGCAGGCAAGCGCCGAAGAATCTTCGCCGACCTCAACCCGGGTCGCGCGTGGCTGCTTGAGGATGGCGACGGCGCCCCGACGTATATTTATGAGCTTCGCGCGGGGTCCGGAGTCGTGCAGGTGTCGGGCGACGTCTCGGAGATTCCGGGCGGCGCTGGGCAAGGCAGCGTGGACCGAACGCTGCTCGCACCGGGTGGCAAGCTGAGCTTGCTGTCGACGTATCAGTCGCTTCCAGGCGCAACCATCAGCTTGTACTTGCTGGAACTGAGCAGCGATCTGGAAGGGCTCGCCCTTTGGACCTTGGAGTTGCCGGCCGCAGATGGTGACAGCGCGTTCGCGCAGCCCTATCTCGCGTTTGGCCAGCCCGGCCCCGCATCCGCGCTGCCCGCCGTGGTCGGACTGGAGCGGCAGCGATGGCAGGCCGGCTTGGCCCCGCAGACGGACATCATCCAGCTCCGACTGCGCTGGCAGGATGACGCGCCTGTCGCCACCTACCTTGAAACGTTCGATGACGCACTGATCCATGACGGGAGCGCAAAGCCGCTCGCCTCGCTCGATATCGGCATTGACCCGCGTCGTAGCTGGCAGCTCGCGAACGTCCTTGGCTCGCCAACCCAGAAGTCCTTCACGGCCATTGACTGGATCGGAGCAAGTGCCGAGTTCGCGAGCTTGACCGTGCCTTCTGACTGGGAGCGTCCCCGCCTGGTTCAGATCGGCGCCACAGTCTCGGTGCTCGCACTCCATCAAGGCGTACTGTCGGGCGCGGTGCTCGACGACATCTTCCTCGCGCCGGCCCTGGAGCCGTTCGAACTCGATGGCCTTGTCGACGTCGTGCCGGCGGGCAACGGTCATGCGGTCGCAGAAACTTTGGATGGGCGCACGCTGTACCTGCGCCTCTCCTGTACCGACCCCGAGTAGCATGACGGGACACAGCGTCGGGACGTGCTGTCTGTGGCGAGCTCGCGCACCTCAAGTCGCCAAAGGACAACTCGCCGCCCCGGCGGGCGTCATGCCGTCCGATGGTCGCGGCCTTAGGCCGGCGGTTCGGTGACCACGGCGAGGTTTCGCTTGCTCTGCATCAGGTCGGGCGAAAGGTCGTACTCAAACAACACGCCCGATGCCGTTCGAGCGAGTCGCCATGCGCGCGCGACCTTCGCTAAGACGACAACGTCCCCGCTTGCGAATGGAACGTAGACGAGTTCGCCCGTTTCATCGGCGGGCGAACTCGCAAGGAACACACCCCGCTCGCCGGCGATCATCGCCCCATACACGCGTTCACGACTGTGCCAGATCGGCTCAAGCGTGGCGTCCTTGCCCTTGCTGACCTGCGCACGCACGACGCGGCATCCTCGACCATCGTCATCGAGCACCAACAGCGTCAACGCATCGCCCATTGCACTCATCCCCAGCAGTGCAAGCTTGCCGTTCGCGAAGGGAGCGAGGCTTGAATCGGCATGAACGAGGGTGATTCGATCTTCACCAGTAAACGGCTTGGACCACATCAAGAGCGTGCTCCCTGCGAAGTGCAGGCCGGCGATCGGTCCGATGTCTTCGGCCAGCAGCTGCCCCTTCTGCGGCTCGCTGACCTTGGCAACGACGGCGCCTCCGAGCGTCCCACGTTCGCGCGGCGGCACGGCGTAGGCGAAGGCGTCGTCGTGGGCGGCGAAGCCATACGCAATGTCCTTGCTCTCGACCAGGGTCGCCGCGGTCTGCTCGCTCGCGTTCCAACTGCGGACGCTCGGTGTGGGGCGAGTTCCCGATGGCCGCTCAACCCACAAGATCCGATCCCCTTCGCACGCCACCGCATCGACGCGACCAAGCTCTTCGCGCAGCGTGCTGCGTTGCTCCCCGCGAATGTCGTGAAGCGAGAGCGTCGCGGTACTCCCAATCGCGTCATGGCCCGCGGCGATCCAAAGGTTGTCACCTGCGACGCAGAACTCGGTCGGGGCGGGGTGCCCACTCCAGATCGGCGTGAGCTCGGCGAGCACTTCCCTGCGCGTGCGCTCTGGATATGCGCCATCGACGGCACTGCGTAGGTCAACACCGCCGGTGAGTTCGCCGGCCGGGACGCCCGGCAGTTTGGGCGCAGCTTGAGCACCTCCGTCCGGGGCAATGAGGTCCGTGGCCGTTGAACCGGGCTTGGACTCTCCCGATCCTGCGTTCCCCTGCCCCTGGGTCGAGTTGGCTTCGTCCTCGCTCCCTTGATTCGAGGCGGATTTCGCAGATGCCGTTCCGGCTTTTGTCCCCGAACTCGGCGCGCCGCTGCAGGCGCCGATCCCCATCACCACCGCGAGTCCGAGCAGCGCGATCGCGTCGGGTCGAAGTCGACCCCGCTGCGCACGACGGTACCGCGGTGCGAACACCTGTCCCGAGTGCTTGCTGTCGCTCGTCTCGAATTCCGCGGACATGGGCTGGCGAATCACGGTCGCAAGATAGCAACGTGCCTGCTGGGACGTGTCATCGATGGGCAAGAGGGCGCCATGATGGGCGCCCCTTTCGCAGGCGCGCCCCGCTCGTCCACACACGCAAAGAGCCCGCGTGCACAGGCACGCGGGCTCAGGATGTCCCCTCAGGTCCGCCGACTAGCGGACGCCGCGGAGCAGGTTGGTGGAGGGGATCGGTGCCGGCGTGGCGCCATCAGCACCCCACTTAAGCTGCAGCGCGATCTCGGTGGCGGGGCCCTGGAAGTACTCGACGCGAAGTCGGTAGCCGCCAGGCTCAAGGTACGCAACCTCGCACTTCTCGGTGGTCGAGTGCGTGCCGTCGTTGTCGACCACCAACGTGTCCTCAAGGTAGAGCTTCGAACCATCGTCGCTGTTGAGACACAGCGTGTACTCGGCGCCCTGGGTGACGTTGAGCACGCCCGTGAAGCGGATCGCGAACCACTCGACGAGACCGCCGCTCACGCCCGGGAAGCCTTCCGTGAAGCTGCGGGTCGGGATGTCGAGCATGCTGACGGCGATGGTGGCCGCGGGAGCGCCAAGCGAGCCGAAGTCGGGGAGCGCGGACGCGCCCGAGCTGAGCGGGAAGACCTCGCCGAGCAAGCCGTGGTCGTCGACCGAGGGATCGCCAAAGCCACCATCGGCTGAGGTCACGCTAAAGCTTCCAGACGTTGTCGCGGACTTCGAGCCAAGCTTGACGACGATGGGGCCGCTGGCCGCGCCGGCGCCAACCTTCGCAACAAGCCGGTCCGCATGCACCGAAACAACTTCCCACGCGGTGCCGCCGGTGGTGACGGCGATCTTGCTCGCGTCGGTGCCAAAGCCCGAGCCCATGATTTCAACCTGAGTGCCCGGCGCACCAGTGTTGGGGAGGAACTCACCAACCGCAAGCTTGCCGCCCTTGACCGCCGCGCCACGTGACGGCTTGTCGGTGGGATCGACGGGCGGTGCGGAGGGCTCAAGCTTGGTGCCGAGCATCTTGCCCTTCACGCCCTTGGTCGACGAGCTGTCGCGCGCTCGACTCGCGCGCGCGGGGTTGGAGCTGCCATCCGTGCCACTACCGTCGGTTGCGGTATCGGGCTCCTTGGTGCCGTCGCCCCCGTTGTTGTTCTGTACGTGGATACACGCACCGAGAGGAAGAGCGACGAGGATGGCGAGGAGGGTGGAGTTGCGTGACGTCATGGCAGGTTCCTGGATCAGAATCAGCGGGCAGGTAGACGGAGGTCGCCCCCCGCCGATTCAGCCCGAGAATGCGCACCGTCTGGTGCGCAGAGTTGTTCGCGGTGAGTCTACCTGCTTGTGACCAGAACCGCAGAGCCCTCGGTGTTCGGCACCGAGGCCCGAGAAACGGCGGCGTGCACGCCCTCTGAGTGGGTTTGACGTCAGCGCGAGACCGTCCGCGCACGGGGCACGCGCTCGCGCACGTCCGCTGCGTGCTTCGGCGCACCACGTTCCTCGGCCTCCGAGTTGCGCGGTTTTGCACCTGCGGGGCGACGCACCGCCTGCGGCAGGTCTTGATGCATGACCGAGACCCCTGGATCTGAAGTTTTGCAAGGAACTTCGGATCGAGGGGACTCGCAGGTTGTCGAAGAGCGCCCGTGGAGTGCGTGGGCGTGCAATCGCGATGCAGACCGAGGC
>CAZVEM010000337.1:5048-6178 GCA_964626165.1 uncultured Nannocystaceae bacterium | reverse complement strand
AACACTCGATCAGCGATGCGGAGATCACGATTCGGTACACGGCGCGCGAAGGCGGTGATGTCTTTGGTTCGGATCGAACGACGGCAACTAAGCTGATTCTCAGTGCCGGAGTCGGCGAGGAGCCTATTCCTGTGCTCTATCAGCCTATCAGCCTTCGCGCAGAGTTCCCTGAGGTCTGGAGTGCTCTTGTGGCGGCAATGACCGAGGATGAGTCGACGCTGGTGGAATTCGAGTTGCCGCGGGACCGCTTCCCCTACTGGGCGATGCCGCTCCTAGCGGAGTACGAAATCAACTACGTGAACGCGTACTTCAGCTTGCGCGAGCCAGGCAGTCAGCCAGCAAGCACATCGATGGCGATCTGGGAGTCCGGAGCCACAGAGCCGTCGGATCCGCCGAACCTCTTGAGTTGGGCCGGCGTGGATGTTCGCTTGCTGACCTCGGGCACGAGCAACTTTGGCGTGGGGGCGACTCTGACCGTGCCCGTCACGTTAAAGCTTAGGTTGTCGGGCGGCTGGGAGGGTCTCGCTGGCAAGGCGGAAGACCTCCTCTTGGTCTTCAGATACACCGCCTCGGAGCCCACATGAGGACCACCGGCGATCCGATAAGCAGCAAGGCCGCGCACACCAAATGAGGAGCCGCTACGAATGAGTGAATCAATTCTATGGCAACCTGTTCGCACGCTCGAAACCTCCGCGAGCGACGACGACTTCGCGGCCGACCAAACCGCTCCGTCCGAATGGAGCTTTGTGCCTGAGTTTCGACCTGGTACATCCGAGCCCGTACGCGGCATCATGCTTCGCTTCGCCTTCCTCGACACCGACGGTCTGGTACTCGCCGGGCGAGGGCAGATCGATCTCCGCATCGTTCAGCGAAGTCGGCAGGATGGCTGCATCTTTGACTCCGCCGTCCTCTCCGGCGCGGTCGCCCATCGTGTCTATGTGGTTACCGGCATTCAGGGGACCGAACAGTACGTTCCCGCCGTCGCCGACTTCGCCGACGTCCCCGGCAGCGCCACGCACGTTCGCTTCTACCACAGGGTGTTTTAGCCATGCGCATCGGCATCGAAGAGTGGAGCATCAAGGAATTCGGGCCGCCGACCGATGTCGTGTCGACGACCTTGCTCGTCGAGG
>CAZVEM010000337.1:0-5038 GCA_964626165.1 uncultured Nannocystaceae bacterium | reverse complement strand
CAGCGGATCGGGAGTGGCGCTGATTCTCGATCACGATGGGGATGGCTCGGCGTTGACGGTCGACGGCACTCCGGACTCCGCGAATCCACTCGTTCGGCTCGAGCACGGTGGCGGCTCGACACCCAGCGCCGCGCTTGAGGTTGTGCATGCGGGTGGCGAGCCACTCGGCGCGGTGGTTGTCGCGGCGGCGGAGGGCGCGGCCGTCTTTGCGTCGGTGGACGGCGGGGCGGATGGTGTTGCGGTGGTTGGATCGGCAGAATCGTCGATGTCGTCGAGCGGCGTGGGCGTGCTGGGAACGACAGCTGTTGACGGGTCCAGCAGTGCGGGGGTGTACGCGATGTCGACGGCTGACAGCCCTGGACTGATCGTCAGCAGCACCAACACAAGTGGCTCGCCCTGCATCAGAGTCGATGTCAGCGGAACGAAAGCCCGCGGTGACATTCAACTCGCCGCACGAACGGCGACGGCGAGCGCACCCGTGATGGGAGATCTCTGGGCTGTCCCAGATGCGTCGGACGCGGCTGAGCGCGAAGATCCGCTTCGCTTTCAGACAGGGCCGACGGGCTCGCCGAGCACGTTCTTCATTCACAGCTCTTCGGTTCCCCACGGTTTGTGGCGTCGACAACGCGATACGGGGACGCCACTGGTCACTTCCTCGGGAAGTAGTACCGCGTGGATCACGGCCCAGTCGATCACGCTTCCGGTACGCAGTGGCGATGTCATTGATCTCCACGGATGCATCGAGTTGTCGTACGCGACTGCGACACCAACGATCCAGACCCGGCTCTACTATGTCGGCGGACTCTCCACCTTGGTGCAGCGGACTGCCACGACCTACGCGACAAACGGTACCAGCGGTGAGGGCACGCCCGTGATGTTGTTTGCTCAGTACACCGCTGCGAGCACCTATTCGGCGATCGTTCTATCGCTGCAGTTCAGACGCTCGGGCGGCACGAGCTCACTCGTGTATTCGGGCCCGTCCTCACTCGTTGGTTATCGGGGGTTTAACAATGGCTAATGCCAGAACACCACGTCCGCCCGCGGTCGAGGCGGCCGAGCGTGCGATCGCGGACCGACTCGAGCAGGCCGTTGAAGAGGCGGTTGGGACTCGCGTGGCGCAAATGCTGCAGGAGGCCGACGCATTCGATCGCGAAGCCCACTCAGTCGTCGATGCGGCGCGAGAGAACCTGGCAGCGGCGCAGAGCGAGCTCCAGAGCGCTCGACTTGCGCATCGTCGTGCCAAGGTCAAGGGCATCCGACAGCGCACACGAGAAGAGCGAGTCCCGGGTGCCGAAGAGGTTGTACCGCAGCCAGACGCTGCCGTTCCGAGTGCCGAGGTGTTCGCGACGCTGACTTCGCAATTGCAAGCCGCGATCGTACTTGCGGGAGAGAAGCATGCAGCCGCTCGGGAGCGTCGTCGCGAGATGGCGAGCTACTGCCTGGCGAGTCAGGAGCATGAGCGAGACGCGATTGCGCAGCTCGGCCCGGAGTGGCATGCCCTGACGACCGCACTGACGAAGGCCAAGGCGAGCGAAGGCCTCGGCGAGAACGACTAGTCCGTAGAGCCAAGCGCGAGGCCGAAGCTGCGGCCTTGCAGGGCGAGGAAGCTCCCGCATGACCGACGACCCCAAAGACGGCAGTCCAAGAAGTTCCTCTCCCGGTGCGCCTGGCCGCGGCGTGCCGCTCGGCGGCGGACACACTGGAAAGGGCGAAGGACCACTCGGCCCTTCGGCTCCCAACGCGACTTCGCGTGCGACGGACGGTGGCGTCGGGGCGGGCGTGGTGGGTCGAGACGCCAAGCCGTCCTTGGTCGATGAGGCGTTGGGCAACGCAAATGCTCGCCTCGACCCCGTGCGCTTTGTGGCAAAGCCGGATGCCTTGCCCGCGCTCGAAGTTCCATCGGTGACCACGCCCACGGGCGGCGGTGCGATGCGCAGCATTGGTGAGCGGTTTTCGGCCCAGACGTTCTCTGGAACAGGGGGCACGTCGATTGGTGTTCCGCTCCCCGGCGCACGCGGCCTCGCGCCGCAGCTTGGCCTTAGTTACGACTCGGGGGGGGGGAACGGACCGTTCGGCCTCGGATGGTCGATGGCCATGCCCGCGATCACGCGTCGTACTGACAAGGGTCTCCCGCGCTACCTCGACTACGACCTCGGCGAAGATGCCCAAGACGACGCGCGGCGGGCAGACACGCTGCTGTTTTCGGGTGGCGAGGATCTGGTCCCCGTCTTGGAGCTCAGTGGCGGGACTTGGATCCCCGTCGTCACAGTCGCGGACGGGTATGAGAAGCGGCGGTATCGACCGCGTGTTGAGGCCGCGTTCGCGCGCATCGAACGGTGGCGCGAACTGAGCACCGGCGACGTCCATTGGCGCGTATGGTCGTCGGGCAACGTGCTGTCGATCTTGGGAGCGACCTCGCAGGCCAAGATCTCCGATCCCGAAGACCCCAAGCGGGTGCTGAGCTGGTTGCTGGAGGAACAGCGAGACGAAGTTGGCAACATCGTTCGCTATTTCTACAAGCAGGAAGATCTCGAAGGTGTCGACCAGAATGCGCCCGAAGAGCGTGAGCGACTGATCGCACAGCCGCAGCAGGCGCAGCGGTATCTTGAGCGCGTCGAGTACGGCAACGCGGCGCCGTTTGTCGCGGATGACTTTGCCTTTGAGGTGCGTCTCGACTATGGGCAGCTCGCCGAGCACGGCGGTGCGGGGGAAAGTGCCTGGTCAGTGCGGCAGGACACTTTCTCGTCCTTTCGCGGGGGATTCGATCTTCGCACGCGTCGCCTGTGCCAACGCATCTTGGTGCTCCATCGCTTCGAAGCGCTGGGCGAAGATCCCGTGCTCGTGACTGCGGTGGAACTCACCTACGAAGCGAGCCCGATCGCGACCCAACTCACGAGCGCGCGCTATCACGCGTACCGATACGATCCGCTGCTTGAGAGCTACACGGATCACGCGTCGCCCGGCATCTCGTACACGTACGCGGGCGCCGCCCTTGGCACCGCGGTGAGATGGGTGTCGGAAGAGAGCCTGGCGGGGATCGTCGGCGCAGTGGATGGCTCGGTCCAGTTCGTGGATCTCGACGGCGAAGGCATACCTGGGCTGCTGTACGAGGCGGGTGGGGCGGCTTGGTACAAGGCGCCGCTTGGCGGCGGCGCGTTCGGACCTCCGCGCAAGCTGCCGGCCTATCCAACAGGCAAGAGCAGCAGCGCCTCCCTCCAAGACCTCGATGGCGATGGTGTGAAGAGCCTTGTCGATGTCGATGGCGCGTCACCGGGCTACTGGCCTCGCAACCCTCGCGCGGCACAGGGTGGGGGAAGCTTGGCCTTTGCAGCGCCGGCGCCTGCGAGCGAGTGGGAGCCCCAGAGAAACTTCCGGCATGTCGTCCGCGGCGTCCCGCAAGCTGCGCCAGGTCACGAGCTGAGCTTTATCGATCTCGATGGCGATGGGCTTGCAGACATGGTGTCGTTCGATGGCCAGCGACTCACATGGTGGCCGAGTCGCGGCCGCGACGGCTTTGGTCCGCAGCCCTACCAGCGCACGCTGTCGTCGGACGACCGAAAGGGCCCGCCCAACCCTGCGGCTTTTCACGCCACGCAAAGGGTGGCCGTCGTGTTCGCCGACATGACCGGAGACGGCCTATCCGACGCGGTGCGGATCGAGAACGGCCGCGTCACGTACTGGCCCAATCTTGGGCGCGGACGCTTCGGCGGGGCGGTGGTGATGCGCGGTTCACCGCACTTCGACCGGCCTGAGCTCTTTGACGCCCGCAAGGTTTTGCTCGGCGACGCCGACGGTACGGGCACCAGCGACTTGGTGTACGTCGACGGCACTCGGACGCGCTTGTGGCGGAACCAAGCCGGCAACGCGTTTAGTGAGGCGGAACTCGTGCCGCTGCCCGGCAACGATGGACAATCCAAGACGAACTTCGTCGACTTGCTGGGCACGGGGACGGGCTGTCTTGTTTGGACGACGGGACACGCCCACAGCCGGGGACGCAGACTCGCGTACGTCGAGCTGGCTCCGTCGGGCAAGCCGTATCTGATGACGGGGATGAGCTCGCCGCTCGGCCTTGAGACGCGGGTGGCCTACACGTCCAGCGTCCATGGATACCTCGCGGACAAGGCCGCGGGGACTCCCTGGCGAACCCGTCTGCACTTCCCGGTGCAAGTGCTTGCTCGCGTCGAAACCCTCGACCGTGTGACGGGCCACCTCCAGGGGATGACCTATCGCTACCGACACGGCTATTACGACGGGCCGGAGCGCGAGTTTCGCGGCTTTGGCTACGTCGAGACCCGAGACACGGAAAGCGTGCTGGACGCGCCAGAAGCGTCGCTCTTCTCCGGTGAAGATCCAGCCACTCTGACGCCCGGCCTGAGTGTGCCGCCGGTGCTGACCAAGACCTGGTTCTCGACCGGCGCCTATCTGGGAGCCACACGGCTCTCGCTGACGTACCGAAGCGAGTACTACAAGACGCCCGATGGCGTGCTCGCAGATGGCGGCGTGCTGGGGGATTCGGTGTTGGAGGGGGAGTTTATTGGTGTCGATGCACGCCATGCGTTGCGGGCGCTGCGAGGCCGCGTCCTTCGCACGGAGGTCTACGCGCTCGATGGGACTGAGCTTGAGACGGTGCCCTATGCGATGACCGAGGCGCGCTTCAAGGTTCGCAAAGAGCAAGTGCGCACCACGCAGCGACCCTGCGTGGTGTTGGTGCACGACCATGAGTCGCGCAGCTACCAGCTTGAGCGCGGTGTCGGCAGTCCACGGGTTTCGCAGTCGTCGGTCCTCGAAGTCGACAGCTACGGCGTTGTGCTCAAGGCCGCGACGGTTGCGTATGGCCGCGTAGCTGTCGGTATGGAGTCGTTGCCTGCGCAGCAGACCACGACCGTTGTCGGTGTGGTTCATCAGCAGGTGACGCACACGGTGAGCAGCACCGTGCACCGCCTTGGGACTGCCGTGCAGTCCGAGAGCTTTGAGTGCCACGGCCTGACCGCCGAACTTGGAAGCGGCATGTGGACAACCGACGAGCTCATTGAGGCTC
>CAZVEM010000336.1:0-6194 GCA_964626165.1 uncultured Nannocystaceae bacterium | reverse complement strand
GATCGCCACATGATTCTGTTTGACCTGGTGCTCGTCGCGCTCGTGTTCCACGGCGCTGCAACTTGGCGGGTCCTTCGCCGACCACGCGAGCGGCTGGTCTTTGGCTTGCTGCTGGCCTGCAGTGGCTGCATCGGCGCCTACGCGCTGATCGAGCAGAGCGCATTCTGGGCGGTCATCTCGCTGGCATCGACGGTGCTGATGGTCGGCCTGCCGGCGCTGCTCGAGTCCCTCGCGACCGTGTGCTTCTCGCGTGGGGCGCTGCGCTGGGCCGTATGGCTGCACGACGCGCGTGCGATGCTCATGCCCGGGTCGGGACAAGATGCGCAGCATGACATCCTCGCCGGCCTCGCGCTCCTGGAGTCGGGCGGCGTCGATGCGGCACTGCGCTACTACAGAAAGCTCCTGACCGAGCGCGAGGATCTGGCCGAGACCGCGCTGATTCACGAACAGATCGTTGGCATGCTCTTTTGGGGCGAGCGCTGGCGCGAGGGGGTCGAGCACTACGAACGAAACTTTCATCCCGGCTACGCGCTTTTGCGGCCGGGCCTCGCACTGAGTCTGCTGCGTGCCTACGGCGAAGTCGGTGCACTTGGTCGCGCGGCAATCCTGTTGCGTGGGCTGGAGGCGAGCACACTCGGTCGTGATCCACGATCCGCGCAGCTCCTCGCCCAGGCACAGCTGACCTTTCTGGCCTACGCCGGCGAGGCGCCGCTCTTTGACGAGATCATTGCGAGTGATAGGTCCGAGAGCCTCGGGGTCTCACCGGCTACCGCGAGCCTCTATCACGGGATCGCCCTCATGCGCGCCGGCGATCTTGAGGGGGCGGCGCTCGCACTACGACGGGTTGAGAAGCTCGCGGAGGGATCGGAGGTTCGTGCGGTCGCGGCGAGCCGCACCCTGCTGGCATCGCCGATGCGCGCCGCTCCAGAGCTGGAGCTTGAGCTCGCGGGAAAAGATCTGCGGACTTACGTCCGCGAGGTGACGGCGCGGCTCCGCGATCTAAGTCGCGCGTTACCCCGCCGAACGATGCGGGGAGGCACGCTGGGCACCTACTTGCTGATTTGTGTGCTGGTCGCGATCGACGTCTGGGTCGGAACACGACACGGCGGTGGTCGTCGATTGCTCGAGCACGGCGCGCTGAGCTCAGAACTCTATATCTCGGGCAGCGTGCACCGCTTGCTGACCAGCTGCTTTCTGCATGGCGACACGATCTCGCTCGCGATCGGTTGCTGGATGGTGTGGATCGGAGGACGCGTCGTCGAGCGTATGCGGGGGGCCGCGCGGGTTTGGCTTGTGTTCCTTGCGGCGAGCATCGGCAGTGCGTGGCTCAGCGTGGTGTTCGCGCCCGAGAGCGTCGCGCTGATTGGTGGGGCCGGGGCCGGCGCGATCGCGGTCGCCCTCGTCGCGTGCGTGCATTTGCTGCGCGAGCCGGGATTGGACTGGAGCAGCAAGGACGTCCGCTGGACGCTGGGCTTGCTCGTCGGACTCGTCGTGCTGCTCGGCGCTGGGATCTTGCTGGAGTGGGTGGGCGTGCGCTGCGAGCCGGCGACGCTCAAATACACGTTCGCGTTCGCGGTGCTCGTCGGTCTCGTGCCGGCCGCACCGGTGACGATGCGGCGCATCGAGGCGGGTATCGCCGTTGTGCTCGGCATCGCCATGGTGTTGGCCTTTATTCGCGTGCGCGGCGAGGACACCCAAGGGGTCGCCATGGCCAGCGCAGCACCGCGCTGCGAGATCGATGGCGTGCCGCTCTTGGTCCCGCGCGACTTCGATCGGCTCAGCGAGACGCCGGATGCCTCGGATCTTGAGTCTTTGGCCTGGCTCCCCGTGCCGGTGCTCAACGGTCTGTATGACAAGAGCGCCGCGTCAGGTGGCGCACTCGTGCAGCTGTGGCTCGAGCCCGCGCCGGCCGACCTGGAATCGGACGCGTCGGTGCTGGGGGCAGCCCAGCCCTCGCTGACAGAGCACTGGACCCTGACGCCGGCCGACCCGGCCGAGCTGCTTGGTGCAGAGGCAGGCACGGAGCTTCGCGGCTTTCGTCTTCGCCAGAACGGTGTGGTCGTGGCCGTCTTGCTGGAGCGGCGAATCTTGGCGCCTTCCACCGGCGAGATCCTCGGTGCGCGTGGCCTGGTCGCTTGGCCGGCGGCGTCGTTGATGACCGCCCCTAGACTCTATCGGGCGCTCCTGGAGGGAACACCGGAGCTCGATGCACGATCTGCAGAGGCGCTCCGCGAGGCCCGCACGCCGGAGAACGAAGCCACTGCCACTCCGGCCGCGGGATCGCAACGGACGGTCGTCTGCGCGCAGCAGGAGCTTCCCGCGCGGGCCCGGCGCTAGAGCGAGGCCAGCCATCAATCCTTGGCCATCATCGGCGTCGGGGGGAGCGGGACGTGCGGCGAGGAGCTGCGAGCCCCTCCTTGCGGTGGGGCGGAAAGCCGGAGAGCGTCGAGCGTCCTATAATCTTTCGACGCTGTGGCACGGAGACGAGATAGCGCGCCCGTCGGGGGGCTGATCGCGATGTTTGTCGCGGCGCTGCTGTTGCACGGCATCGCGTTTCTTGGCGTCGAGGGTGCGCTCTGGGTCGGCTGGCCCGATCGCCCGTTGCCGACCAGCGAGAGCTTCCTTGAGGTCTCGCTTGAGCCAGAGGCCCCGACCGCGGAAGAGGAAGAGGACGAGGAGCTACAGCAGCAGCTCGTCAAGAACGATCGAATCGTCGACGAGCGGCCCAACGAGAAGGCCAAGAAGATCTCAGAGCACGATAATCGCGTCGAGCATGAGACCACCGCGCCGCTGCAGCGTCCGCGCCCAGCGGGCAATCCAGCACCCAGCGGAGACGACGGCGAGCGGGGGAACAATGAGCGCTCGGGACCCGTCACGCCCAAGGGCGAGACCTCACCGGATCCATCGGAGGCCAAAGACAGCGACTCGGGCAGCGCCACCCCGCTGCCGCTGCATGAGTCGCCCAGGGGCATGGAGAGCGCGGCGGGAGGGAAGGCCAGCCCGACCGGCAAGGCCGGGCTGGTGGGTTCGACCAAGGCGCTCAATCAGACCTTTGGCGCGCGCGGCAGCATGGATCGCGTCGAGGGAGCCGACCCCGGTCAAGAGAGCATCCTCGACACCGCCCGCAATAAGTACGCGTCGTTCTTTAATCGCGTGCGAGATGCTGTCTCGGATGAGTGGGCCCCCGAGCCGCTCCACAAGGCAAATGACCCCTACGGCAACGTGTACGGCAGCACGGATCGCCACACGCGTCTGCTGATCGTGCTGCGGCCTGACGGCGGTCTTGAGCAGGTCAAGATCCTCAAGCGCTCGGGCGTGGGCTATCTCGACGAGGAGGCGGTCCGTGCGGTTCGTGCCGCCGCACCATTCATCAATCCTCCGCCGCAGCTCGTCGATGCCCAGACCGGTTTGATCGAGTTCACCTTCGACTTCTTCTTGATGATCGATGGCAGCAAAAAGATCTATCGCCACCGCTAAGCACGACAGAGCCACCCAGGCCCCGCACGCAGATCCGTGGAGAATGCTGCGGGAGAATGCTGCGGGAGAATGCTGCGGGAGAATGCTGCGGGAGGCAGATGGCGATGCTAGCCGCGAAAATGCGCCTCAAAGAGCGCGTCCATGCGCGCTGCCAGCGTGGTGCACAGCTCGCTGATGCCGCCGAGGTCGTGGCTTTGAAGCGAGACCTCGACGCGCGAGTAGCAGTTCCACCAGTCCGGATGGTGTTCGAGCGCCTCGGCTTCGAACGCTGCCATCGTCATGAAGGCGAACGCAGCGCGAAAGTCGGCAAAGCGGAACTCCCGAAAGAGCTTGTCATCGACGATCGACCACGTGCCGCGGGCCACGAACGCGTCGAGCTCGGAGGCTTCGAGGATTCGGTTCTCTGGTCGCTGTGTCGTCATCGTCGTGCTCGCGTCGGGCGGGGCAACGGAGCCCCGCACTGCATGTGGCCGGCGCTGGAATTTCAAGTCATCCCCAGCGCCGCTCCTTCCACACACCTAGCCGTTCTTGGCGGGCGGCAGGCTGCTGAGGATCTTGGTGAACTCGGGGTGGTTCGGCAGCATCTGCAGCGCGGACTGGCAGACCGAGCGCGCCTCATCAAAGAGGTTGGCGTCGCGCATGGTCGCCGCGAGGGTCACGACCGGGGTCACTTCGCGTGGCTGCAGCGAGACCTGGACTCGCAGGTGCTCGACCGCTTCGCGCGGCCGACCCATCTGCTTGAGCAGGGTCGCCAAGATGGAGCGAAGCGAAGGATCATTGGGGCGCAGGCGCACCGCGTCATTGAGGTGACCCAGCGCCGCGACGTCGCCGTCGGAGGCTCGCACGGCGAGGCCCAGCATCATGTGCGGTTGCCAGTACAGCGGATCGGTCGCAATGACCTCGCGCATGAACACGGCGGTCGCGGCTCGACGCGCTGGGTCAGGCGACTGGGCGTTCTTGGCCGCGACATCGTAACGATCGTCGAAGTCTTCGATACGGAGGGCGAGCAGCTGGCGGCGTGCAAAGGCATCATCGTCCAGACTGCGGCGCGGCGTGTTGAGCACGCGCTCCAGGTAGGGCTGCGCGCGCTTGGGGTCGTCGCCGTCGAGGTACGCGTTGGCGACGGCGATCTGCACGGCGGTTTGGTCCGGGTGGGACTCGGCGGCGGCCAGTAGCAGCTCAAGCGCAGCGGCCGCGCCGCTCTCCTCGTGAAGGTCGAGCAGCATGTCGAGCGTCGACTTGGCGACGCGGTCAAGCTCGCACGCGGTCTTGAGGAGCCTGAGGGCCTCCGCACGATCCTCGCGGCCCTGATCGGTATCGGCGCCTGCACGATCCCACAGCACGTTGGCCAGATCGCCGTAGGCCGAGGGCACCTGGCCCTCTTCGACCGCGCGACGGAGGAAGGGCTCGGCGCCATCAAAGTCGTCACGCTCGATCAGGAGCGAGCCGAGCTGAGCGAGGACGACCGGTCCATCGCAGCCGCGCTCGACGGCGAACTGCGCGACCTTGAGTGCATTGTCGGTGTCTTGCACGCGGCGCAGCGTCTCGATGAAGTTCGCGGTGATGCGGACATCGGTCGGATCAAGGTTGAAGGCCTGATTGAAGAAGTTGACCGACGCGGGGAGGTCACCCAGGCGACGCACGAGCAGCGCCAGGTGATGGAAGACCTCGCGGTCCTGCGGGCGACGCTGCGAGGCGATCTGCAGCGCCTGAACGCTGAGGGGCACGGCGGTACGATCAGGCTGGCCGCCAACGAGGATCTCGACCATCGCGTGGAGTGCGTCCATGGCGATATCCATCTCCGGGTCGCGGTTGACCGCGTCCACGAGGGGATTGAGCAGCTGATCGGAAGTCGAGGGGACCACGCGGCCCTGCAGCGCCGACAAATTGCCCAGGCCAACGAGGAAGGAGAGGCAGGCCTGGACATTGCTGCTGCCGAAGGCCTCTTCCCACGAGCGAGCTTCGCCCTCAGCGCCCAGCTCGGTGCGGAGGTCCTGCGCGATGCTTTGCAGTGTCTTGGGAATGTCCTCCGCGGTGGCGCTCACCTCCCAGGTACGGCGGTCGGCGAGGGTGCCATCGACCACGTCCGAGAGGCGCACGGTCAAGGTGACCTTGTCCTCCGCGGCGTGCAGCTCAGTCATCAGCGCCGTCTTGGCATTCGGGAAGCGACTCACGCCCTCCCAAGCGCGCTCGGTGGTCCACGGATCTCCGTAGATCATGAGCGCCGGCACCTGCTGCCCGTTGCGCTCCGTCATCGCGGTGAAGACCGGGGCCGCAGCGCGAACATTGGCGTGGCCCAACTCTTGGGCCCACCAGCGCTGAATCCCCATGCCCAGCGGCGCGCCCTTGCGCTCGTTGACACACGCGACGGGAACGACAACGCAAGCGATCGCTGCGGCAGCTTGAGCGAGGTGGTTCTGCGCCTCCTCGATGCCCGCCTCTTCATCGCTCTCATCGATCATCAGCCCCTCGGCATCCGCCTCCGCTGCGGGATCGAAGTTTTCCTGCTCGTTCTCGTTCTCGGCGCTCATTGGGCCGGAAGCCTGCCTCATCGGGACGGTCGCGGCAACGCAGCTCGGTCCCGCAGCCGGGGCGCGGGGCCCTCGGCGGGCCAACCCGCGGGAGGACCCTGCCAGCGCCACTCTGCGGCCTTTGGCGAGGTTCGCGACGCTGCTGCGTGCGAGCCGTCCCGCGTCGCTCCGCGGGGAGCGGACGCA
>CAZVEM010000335.1:0-6211 GCA_964626165.1 uncultured Nannocystaceae bacterium | reverse complement strand
ATCGGCGGCAGGTGGCGGCGTTCCATCGGTGGCGCGTGTCTGCGCTCCGACGCGGTCGCGCTCCCGCGGATCAAGCCGAATTGCGAGGTCGTCCACCCGCGACACGCTGCGCCAGCAGTTCGTGTTCCGGATAGGGCGGCGCATCGAGGTGTTGCGCTGCGCGATCGCTGCCGCTTGTGTCCCGCTCTGTCGGCGCCGTCTGGCTCGTAGGCGCCGGCGCACGCGTTGCGCTGGGCGGCTCGCTTGCCCGGCGATCCGCTTGCAGTTTTGTATCGACGCTGACGACCGAGAGCACCGCTTCAGCCTCCGTGGGGTCGACCAAGAGCAGCCCTGAGGGGCTGCTCTCCGTACGAGATTCGAGCATGGCAAGCACGTGCTCGCGGTGGGCGGCGTGCTCGGCGTCAGAGCTCACGGCGGCCAGGGTCGTCGGCGTCGCGATCGCGACGTCGCCAGTTTCCGCAGTCCATCGCAGCTTGAATGCTCGCAAGCGCTGCAGGGGCCCTTCCAGCAGTGCGTCCGGCGCCTTCTCGAGCCGAGCAATGGCCTCCTCTTGAAGATCTTGCTGGCTACAGACCAGCAGCACGTCGCAACCGGCCCGCAGCGGGCCAAGGATGCGCTCTTCGAGGTCAAAGTGGTTGGCGACCGCCTTCATCTCGAGGTCGTCGGTGATCACCAGGCCCTCGTAGGCGAGTTCGTCACGGAGGATCGCGAGCACATCGGGGCTCATCGTCGCCGGACGCAACGGATCGATCGCTTCAAAGATCACGTGTGCCGTCATGATGCTCGCGACACCGGCCGCAATCGCCGCCCGGAACGGCGGCAGTTCGATCGCATCGAGCCTCGCTCGCGAATGACGGAGTTTGGGCAAAGCGAGGTGCGAGTCGAGGTCGGTATCTCCGTGGCCAGGGAAGTGCTTGACGCACGATGCCACGCCGCCGCCTTGCAAGCCTTCAAGGTAGGCACAGACGTGGCGCGCGACAGTCTGTGGGTCGTCGGCAAAACTTCGATCGCCAATGACTGGGTTGGCCGGATTCGAGTCGACGTCGGCGACCGGGGCAAAGTTGAGACGCGTGCCGACATCTCGCAGCTCGCGTGCGTGCGCGGCCCCGATCGCCCGCGTGGTGTCGATGTCGTCGAAGCGACCGACCTCTCGCATCGGGGGCCAGCTCGTCCAGGGCGCGCGCAGGCGCGCGACTCGTCCCCCCTCTTGGTCCATGCTGATGAGCAGCGGCGCCTCGCGCGGTGCCATGGCATGGAGATCACGCACCAATCTTCGAAGCTGCGAGGGGCTCTCGATATTGCGGCGAAAGAGCGTGACACCGCCGATTCGACCTCGGCCGATCGCGTCCGCGAGGTATCTCGGCACCTCTAGACCCGGAAATCCGGCCCAGACCAGCTGTCCGGGTTCCCAGCTGCCTGCCATGCTCGCGACGATATCAGGCCTGGTGCGCTCGACATCTCGGGCGTCCAGGCGCAGACGCGCGCTGCTTGGCGTGCGACGCGAGTTGACCCCGCACACCCCGATTGTTAGCGTGCGACGCCTTCGCTGGCAGGCGCGGCCCACGCAGCAACATGTCTACGTCTCGACCCCGCCAGCGCACGCGCCTCGCCATTCGGCTCGCCGTGGTGACCGCCCTCTCGCTGTTCGCATTTGAGTCGCGGGCATGGGCCTACGGCCCACCGGGTCTTGGCGGTGGTGGCATGGGTCCGATGGGCGGTGGCCCGCCGATGGCCCCCGGCGGCGCGGCAAATAAAAAGGAAGGACCGGCCGAGGCTGCGCCCAAAGATAAAAAGGCGCTGCGTCCGATCCAAGAGGTACCGGCGGAGCCGCAATCGCGACGTCGCGTGCAGTTTTTCGAGCTGCACGGCTACATGCGAATGCGCGCCGATCTTTTCCAGAAGCTCAACTTGGGCATGGCGCCCGACAACAACCTCACGGGTGCTGACCCTGCGCTGCAGTACTTCCAGCCGCCGGCTCAGACCGACGAGCTCGACCCGAGCACTGGCGACTATCAGCCCAACCAGGCCAACTGCTTTGCACAGCTGTCCTATCAAGGCGTCAATGCGCTCAAGCAGAACCAGCGCTGCGCGAGGCGCCAAGGCATCAGCAGCGCGAACATGCGACTGCGCCTGCAACCGACGATCCACGTGACGGATTCGGTAAAGGTGCACATGACGCTCGATGCACTGGACAATCTGGTCCTTGGCAGCACGCCCGACAGCTTCGCGGGTGCCTCGCCCTGGGCGCCGATCGACATGTACTCGCGTACGCAGGTGAGCCCGACCCCGGGTCTCAACTCGTTCCAAGACAGCATCTCCGTCAAGCATGCCTACGGGCAGATCCGCTTTGGCTGGGGCCTTGATCTCAAGTTTGGCCGTATGCCCAACCACTGGGGTATGGGCATCGTTGCCAATGACGGCATGGGCTATCACCGCCTCGAGCGTGGCGACATCGTGCGCATGCTCGATACCGACTACGGCGATACCGTCGATTCGGTGAAGTTCTCCTACGACTTTGGCAAGGATGCTCGCAACGCGCACACCTTGTCGGTCTCTTATGACTGGGTCTCGACCGGCCCGACCACCTCGCAGCTCTTTGGTCCCCAGTGGATGAGCGGCAACAAGGTCGGCCAGGACCTCAGCGCCGAGCGCTTCGACAACGTCAATCAGTTCAGCATCTCGATCGCGCGTCGCGATGCGCCGGATGTCTTGCGTCGCAAGATCTCCACCGGCGTTGCGGTCGTGAACTACGGCATGATGAACTGGATCCGCTTCCAAAAGTTGGATCGCGCGATCGGTTCGCCAGGCATCGGTGACGGGCTGGGCAACAACGGCAACGTCGACCTTGGCGATGGACTCGGCCGTCCCGGTGCACCGCTGAGCAATGGTCAAGACGACGTCGGTGGTGAGGACGGCTTTCAGAACTACGCGAACCTGCTCGTGCAGCGCCGTGCGGCGGTCTGGACGCCAGACCTCTGGCTGCGCGTGAACTGGCGGACGCTCCGCTTTGAGGCCGAGCTCGCTGGCGTACTTGGTCGTTTCCGACACCGCGACTTGGGCGTGCTGCCGACCGATCCCGCCTTCGACCTCGACCGCGCACTGGCCACGCAGCGCACGAAGATCCAGCAGATCGGCTACGCGCTTGAGTTCAAGTACGGGCTCTTCGACGACAAGTTCCACCTCGGCTTTGACCACGGCTTCTCAAGCGGTGACGCGTCAGCGGCCGTCGGCTACGACTCGATGAATCCCTTTGCGCAGCAGGGTGGCGCCGCGGGATCCGATCCCGGCAACACCGACGCGATTCTACGCACCTTCCGCTTTAACCCCGCGTACATGCAGGATCTCCTGCTCTTCCGCGAGGTGCTCGGCACGGCGGCCAATGCGAGCTACTTCCGTCCGTGGGCGGCCTTCTACTTCTTTAAGGGGTACGCGAGCGCCCGCCTCGATCTTCAGTACGCCTTGGCCGCCAACCCGCTGGCCACCATCGGCAACCGCTACAGCTACGGTGTCGAACTCGACGGTGCCCTGCGCTACCACGATCCACGCCACCCAATCTTCGCGCAGCTCCAGTACGGCGTGCTCTTCCCGTTCAAGGCCTTCGACCGTGCCGACGGCTTTGCGGTGCAGCCTGCGGATGGCGATGCCAAGGCGGCGCAGACCGTTCAGGCCCAGATCGGCATTCGGTTCTAGCGGGGTGGCGCTACCGGACCGCGCTGCTTCGCACCGGCCCGGGGGCGACGGCGGGCCCGCAGTGGCGTCCTTGGAGCGAGCGGTCCTACGGCCCGGCTTCGCGGTGATTCGCTCGAAGGTCACTGGTCTGGCTTTGCCGATGCGCTGGGATGGGTGCAACGCCTTGGCGACATGTTCGAAGTAAGGTCCAGGGCATCGAGATGGCATCGCGACCGGACGCACGAAGTGGCAAGGGCACCCAGCCCACGACTGTGGCGAGCTCGAAGAGCGCGTCCAAGGCCAGCAAGGCGGGCGCCGGTGGCAAATCACGTTGGTCATGCACCGCTTGCGGCGCGGCCAGCAGCGGATGGTTCGGTCGCTGTCCGACCTGCGGCGAGTGGAACACAATTGTCGAAGAGGTCCCGGCCGAGGTGGACCGGGTCACGCTTGCGAGGAGCGCGGAGTCGAGCGTGCCTGTCCCTGCCTCCGAGGCCGGCGCACTGCAAGAGGCGAGTCGTCGGTTCTCGACCGGGCTGCAAGAGTTTGACCGCGTACTCGGTGGTGGACTTGTCCCCGGGAGCGTGACGCTGCTCGGCGGGCCGCCGGGCATCGGCAAGTCGACGCTCCTGCTGCAAGCCTGTGCCGGCCTCGCCAAGAGCTCACCGGTGATCCTCTATGCAAGCGGCGAGGAGTCGGTCGCGCAGGTTGGCCATCGCGCCGTGCGTCTCTCTGTTGCCGGGGATCGCCTGCTGCTGCTCGCCGAGACGCGACTGGAGGAGATTCTCAACGCTGCCAAGGAGCACAATGCGAGCGTGCTCGTCGTCGACTCCGTGCAAACCATCTACAGCGAACACAACGAGGGGCTACCGGGCAACGCGTCACAGATCCGCATCGTCGCGGCCCAGCTCATCGCCTTCGCGAAGACTCGCGACGTCCCCGTCGTGCTGGTCGGCCATGTGACCAAGGACGGACAACTGGCGGGTCCGCGTCTCCTTGAACACATGGTCGATGCCGTGCTCAGCTTTGAAGGCGACGACGAGCGGGCCACCCGCCTGCTGCGTGCAAGTAAGAATCGCTTTGGCTCCACGCATGAGCTCGGGGTCTTTGAGATGAGCGGCGAAGGGCTGCGCGAGGTTGAGAATCCCTCGCTCGCCTTCCTCTCCGAGCGTGCCAAACAAGCGCCCGGTTCCTGCGTCACCGCCTGTGTCGAGGGGCACCGCCCCTTGCTGCTTGAGATCCAGGCGTTGCTCGCCCCCTCCCCGGGCGGCTCGCCGCGCCGTACCAGTGTCGGAACCGATCCCGCGCGCCTTGCCATGCTGCTCGCCGTGCTGGATCGTCACGCAGGCCTCTTTGTCGCCGATCAAGACGTGTTCGTGAACGTCGCGGGCGGCATGAAGGTGCACGAGCCTGCTGCCGATCTCGCGGTGCTTTTGGCGCTCGCCTCGAGTCATCGGGGTAAGCCCCTCGATGCGGGCACGATCGCAATCGGCGAAGTTGGTCTCACGGGTGAACTTCGCCGTGCACCACGGACCGATCTGCGGCTCGCGGAAGCGGCGAGACTCGGCTTTACCGCCGCGATCTTGCCCGCAAGCCGCGAGAATGAGCCCGCGATCGGACGGTGGGCCAAACGCATGCAGCTCCACTTTGCCGCGGACGTGCGCGCGGCGATCGACCTCGCCGGTCTCTAAGTGGCGCTGCGACGTGGAGTCGTCCACGTCTCTTGAGGCTCGCGACCGACGACGTGCACGGCCATCCCACGCCCAAGACAAACAACCCGCTTGTCGATCCCGAGCAAGGATCGACAAACGGGCGCCCCAACCACTACGCACCATGCGTAGGGCCAGATCGCAGCTCCCTGCCGATGGCAAGGCCAGGAGCTACACCCTCACGGGTCCAGAACGCACCGAAATCTTCTGAGGTTGGCAACCGATGTCGCCGTCCTCCAGCCGCACCGCGCGGACCGTCGCAGCGCCTCCGCAGCGCAGCCCGAGGGAACCGAGGGAACATGAAGCTCGGAAGGCGTCGACGCGGAGCACCGGCTGGTGCGCCTTGCTCGTCTCCCTCCGAGCCGATCCTCCCCCTCTAGTTCTTGCGCGCGCGCTTGGCCGCCTCGGACTTACTCTCCGGTGGCTTGACCAGCTTGATCGGCAAGGGCTCATCCGGATTGAGATCCGCGGCCGCAGGAGCGCGCGCTGCTGCCGTCGCTGCACCCGCCGTTCCGTTTGCAGCTGCGGCTGCGGCCGCCGTGCTCTGCGACGGGGCCGAACCCGCGGCGCCGATCGAACGCACAATGCCGTGCTTCTCAAGGATCCGAGCCTCGATCTGCTCGGCGATGTCGCTGTGCTCGGCCAGGAATACTTTTGCATTCTCGCGACCCTGGCCGATGCGCTCTCCCTTGTAGGACAACCAAGCGCCGCTCTTCTCGACCGCGCCAGCTTCCACTCCAAGATCGACCAACATGCCCGTCCGGCTTACTCCCTCACCGGAGGTGATGTCGAACTCTGTCTCCCGGAAAGGAGGTGCGACCTTGTTCTTGACGACC
>CAZVEM010000334.1:0-6222 GCA_964626165.1 uncultured Nannocystaceae bacterium | reverse complement strand
GATCAGCGCGCGCGATCCGGAGAGACTCGCCACCGCCGCAGACGAGCTCCGAAACTTCCAAAGTCGAGCGACTCAGGCAAACGCCGCGGGCAAGCCCAACACCGAGGGGACGTCAGGTGACGCGTCGACGACCGCAACCGGCGTCACCGCCTGCGCTGCAGACCTCGGCGATCCAGCGCAGCGGCTGCGGCTGATCGAGTTCGCGATCGGACAGCTCGCGACGCGCAGCTCGCGGCTTGAGGTTCTGGTCAATAATGCCGGCGTCGCGACGAGTGCTCCGCTACATCGCACGGTCGATGAGGTGTGGCGCAGCACGATCGAAGTCGATCTTGTCGCCCCCTTCGAGTTGATGCGGGCCTTTCTCCCGATCATGGCGCAACAGGGCCACGGTCGCGTCATCAACGTCGCCTCGACTGCGGCGCTCAAGGGCTACCGCAACATGGCTGCCTACTCCGCAGCCAAAGGCGGTCTCGTCGCGATGACGCGCAGCCTTGCCGCAGAATTTGCGGGTCGTGACATCACTGTCAACGCCGTTTGTCCCGGGTTTGTAGCCACGGATCTGGTGACCGATGCCGCCGCCGCGATCGCGGCAAGAACCGGCAAGCCGGCGGAAGGAATTCTTGACGGCTATGCGAAGTTCAACCCGCAAGGTCGCATCGTGAGCAGCGAAGAAGTGGCCTCGCTGGTCGCCTGGCTTGCAACGTCCACGGGAAGTGCGATGGTGAGCGGCCAAGCCTTCGCAATCGACGGCGGGGAAACCGGATAGCCCACACGGCCCCGCTCTCCAAGACAGGAGCGCTTCGTTGTGGATCGACCTGCGTGGTCCAAGCGCGCAACCGCTCGGTTCCATTCGGCCGTCCTTGCTCCGGAGCGCTCGCCTTGGCATTCTCGCCGCGTGGCACAAACCATCCTACCCAGCGGCTGGAAGCGCCCTCGTGGCTACAGCAACGGAATGATCGGCGAGGGCCGCATCCTGGCCATCGCGGGGCAGATCGCGTGGAATGCCAATGAGGAGTTCGTTTCGGACGACTTCGGCGACCAGTTCGTGCAGGCGCTCGACAACGTACTCGCGATTCTCCAGGCCGGCGGTGGCCGGCCGGAAGATCTCTTGAGCCTGACGATCTATGTGATCGACAAGGCCGCCTACATTGCCGCGACCAAGCGGATCGGCGCCGCGTTCAAAGAGCGCATGGCGGGGCACTACCCGACGATGGCGCTCGTGGTGGTCAGCGCGCTCCTCGAAGATCGTGCGCAGGTCGAGATTCAGGCGCTCGCGGCCGTTCCAGACCGCCACCAGACCGCCAATCTCTCCTAGTGAGGTTCAACAGCCACCCTCAAGAGACCCTCAATCACGCCGCTCGTGTTCCCGAACCAGAAGCAGATTGCGATGACGCAGCCCACCGCCCCTGACCTTGTCGCACCGCCAATCCCCACGCCGCGGAGCTTCCGATACGAAGAACGCGATCGGGTTGGCATCATCACCTTGACCCGACCCGAGAGGTTTAATGCCCTCACCTTCGAGGTGTACCGCGAACTCACCGACTTCTTCGCGATGGTGGACCAGCGCTCACTCGATCCAAACGGAGCTCGGGCACTGGTACTCCAGGGCGAAGGGCGTGCCTTTTGCGGAGGCGGCGACGTCGAAGACATCATCACGCGGCTCCTCGATCGCGACATGGAGGGGCTGCTCACCTTCACGCGCATGACCGGCGAGCTGATCGCCAACATGCGACGCTGCAAGACCCCGATCGTGGCGAGCGTGAAGCGTATCGCCGCTGGTGCGGGTGCCGTCATGGCACTGGCGAGCGACTTTCGCCTCATGGGAACGCGCTCGTCCTTTGCATTCTTGTTCCCGCAGGTGGGGCTGTGCGGCGCCGACATGGGCGCCGCATGGTTGCTCCCACGCGTCGTCGGTGTGGGTCATGCAACAGAGATCCTTATGCTCGGGCAAAAGGTCGGCGCCGAGCGTTGCGAGAAGATCGGACTGTGCCACCGGGTCATCGAGCACGCCGACGACGATGTCGACGCGGTCGATCGCGCGGCACTCGAGCTTGCTCTGCAGCTCGCCAACGGCGCCCACTTCGCCCTGCGCATGACCAAGAAAATGCTCATGCAAGAGCAAGACATGGCCTTCACCGACGCGATCGAGGCAGAGGCGCAGGCCCAGGCGATCTGCATGAGCCATCCCGACTTCAAAGAGGCCAACGCGGCCTGGCTCGCCAAGCGACCGCCAGTCTGGCGCTAGTTTGGCGCTCGTTTGGCGCTCGTGTTGGGATGCCACGCCCAAATCGGCCCCCGGGCTGACCACAGATCGCGTTGGCGCGAATGATTCGCAATCAGCGGCGCGCCGCCACCCCAACTCACAAGGATGATCGATGCAATCGGCAAGTATTCTCGACCGCAATGTCCTGATGGGAGGGATCGACCGCGCATCCCTCGTCGATCTTGAGCGTCGTCTCGCGCTCTTTACGGAGAAGGTTCGCGAGCTCGCGATCGATGAGTCCGACGAGTCCGGGGCAACGCGGCGCTACGTCGGGCTGCTCGCGGAGGCTGGCCTCCTCGATCTGCTCGTACCAGGGTCCTATGGCGGAGCCTCTGAGTCCGTGCGCGCCGTGGCAGTCTGCATCGCTCGGCAGTGGCTCGCGCGTAGCTCCGCCGCGCTCGATACTGCTTTTGTGATGCAGGGCTTGGGCAGTTTTCCGCTGGTCCTGGGCGAGAGCAGCGCGATCGCGGCGCAGGTCCTGCCAAAGGTTCGGCGGGGCGAACTCATCACCGGCTTTGCCCTCACCGAGCCAGAAGCGGGCAGCGACATCGCGAACATGCGGACCACCGCGACGCCGATCGGTGGCGGCAAGATTCGTCTCGATGGCCACAAGTGGTTCATCTCCAACGCCGGAATCGCGGATGCTTACGCCATCTTCGTTCGGGAGTCGCAAGACGCGGAGAATGGCAAGGCGCAGTTCTCTTGCTACTGGCTTGGCGCAAACAGCAAAGGCCTTGAGATTCGACCGCAGAAGGTCATCGCACCGCATCCGATCGGCGAGTTGCGTCTTGACGGCGTCGAGATCGACGAGTCACAGCGAGTTGGTCCAGTCGGCGCCGGCCTTCGGATCGCGCTGGGCAACCTCGATCAGTTCCGTCCGACGGTCGGCGCCGCGGCTCTGGGGCTTGCGGACTCGGCGTTGGCGCTCGCGATTGAACACCTCCGTCACCGCACGCAGTTCGGCGCGCCCTTGGCCAAGCAGCAGGGACTGCGTTTTGACCTGGCCCACCTCGCGGCGGAGCACGCTGCAGCGCACCTCTTGGTCTATCGCGCAGCGTCGATGCGCGATGAGGGCACCGCGACCTCCAGCGATGTCGCAATGGGGAAGTACTACGCGACCGAGTCCGCGCAGCGCATGATCGACTTCTGCGTGCAAATGCACGGGGGTCGCGGCGTTCTTGTGGGCGAGACCCCCGAGCGCCTCTATCGGGAAATCCGTGCGCTGCGGATCTACGAGGGCACAAGCGAGATCCAAAAGCTCGTCATCGCGCGATCGTTGCTGGACGCGCGCTAGGAAGAGCCAGGCTACGCGCCGATCCAGGCGTGGAGCAGCTGTTCAGCGCAACGCGTCGGTACGTCACGATCCTCGGAGACCGCGGCCTCCATCTGGGCAAGTTGGGCCTGCATCCTTGCGTCGTGCTCAACGTGCTCAAGCAGTCCTTCGCCCAGGGCCCGGCGGAGCGCCCCGACCCGCTGGCGCGCGCGTAGCTCCGCGAGACGACCGTCGCTGGCCAGCGATGCACGAAGCGCCTCGACGTGAGTCCAGATCTCCGCCACCCCGTCGCCTGTCAGGGCGCTGCAGGTCCGGACCGGCACGCTCCAGCCCTGCCATCGCGGCGAGAATAGGTGGAGCACCTGCTCAAGGGACGCGGCTGCCCGCTTCGCCTGCTCAAGACCGGCCGCGTCTGCCTTGTTGAAAGCGACGACGTCGACCACCTCCAGGATGCCACGCTTAATGCCTTGCAGCTCATCGCCGGCACCGGCGAGCATCAATGCGACGAAGACGTCAACCAGCTGCGCGACTTCAACCTCGCTCTGGCCGACCCCCACCGTCTCCACCAGGATGACGTCGAAGCCCGCGGATTCGCAGATCACCATCGCTTCTCGTGTTCGACGCGCGACGCCACCGAGGCTGCCTGCACTCGGTGTGGGCCGAATAAAGGCGCGGGGATCCGTCGAGAGCCGCTGCATGCGGGTCTTGTCACCCATGATGCTGCCGCCGCTGCGCACGCTACTTGGATCCACCGCGAGCACCGCCACCTTGTGGCCCATCTGTAGCAGGTGGCTACCGAGCGCCTCGATGAAGGTGCTCTTTCCCACGCCGGGCACGCCGCTGATCCCAACTCGACGCACAGACGGCGAGCTGGGCAATAGGCGACCAAGAAGTTTGGCCGCGAGCTCGCGATGATCGGATCGCGTGCTCTCGACCAAGGTGATCGCCTTGGCAACGATGGCACGGTCCCCCGCTTGGACGCCGGCCACGTAGTCATCGAGCGACAGGGTGCTGCGTGTCATGGGAGGGAATGAGTTGCGCGCAGGGCGTGACGGGTCGAGCGTATCGCTGCGCCCGGTGCTAGGCGGCGCCGCTGCCCGACCCCGTGGCGGGTTCACTTCTCGGCAGGATCCGAACCAACTCGGCGGCGGCTTGGGTGAGCACCGTCCCGGGACCAAAGACCGCGGCGGCTCCCATCTTGAGGAGCTCGGGAACATCCGCAGGTGGAATCACGCCACCGACGACCAGCAAGATGTCGGAGCGCCCGGCCGCATCGAGTGCAGCACGCAGCGCGGGAACCAGCGTCATATGACCCGCCGCGAGGGAGCTGACGCCGACGACATGCACGTCGTTCTCGACGGC
This sequence comes from uncultured Nannocystaceae bacterium, assembly GCA_964626165.1. Taxonomy (GTDB): domain Bacteria; phylum Myxococcota_A; class Polyangia; order Nannocystales; family Nannocystaceae; genus CAZVEM01. Next base: position 1,324 of record CAZVEM010000334.1, on the reverse strand, counting down.
CTGGAGCGCTGTCTCTTCGGGGGTCTGGAACAGAGGACCCACATCGACATCGAAGCCCATGTCCGCGAATCCGCTGGCGATCACCTTCGCGCCACGATCGTGACCGTCTTGGCCCATCTTGGCGATCAGGATCCGCGGACGGCGTCCCTCGGCGACCATAAACTCCGCACACGCGCGCTGCACTGCCGCGAGATCGTCGCTGCCACCGCCCGCCGCGTTGCTCATCGCACTTGCATACACCCCGCTGATGGTCTCGCCAACCGCTTGGTGTCGCCCCCAGACGCGTTCCAGCGCATCACTCATCTCGCCGACCGTCGCGCCACTGCGCGCCGCGTCGATGCTCGCCGCCAACAGGTTCCCCTCGCCGCTGCGCGCGACCGCTTCAAGGGCGGCCAGGGACGTCGCGACCGCATGCGCGTCACGTTCGCGGCGAAGTTGCTCAAGTCGGGCGAGCTGACGTTCTCGGACCGCGCGATTGTCCACGCGGAGCACGTCGATCGGCGCCTCCTCGCGAAGCCTGTTTCGGTTCACGCCGACCACGACCTGTGCACCGGAATCGATCCGCGCCTGGGTTCGCGCCGCCGCTTCCTCGATGCGGCGCTTGGGCAGGCCAGCGGCGATGGCCTTGGCCATTCCGCCGTGAGACTCGACCTCTTGAATCAGTGCCCAGGCCTTGTGGGCGAGCTGCGCCGTCAGCGACTCGACGTAGTAGCTCCCACCCCACGGATCGATCGTGCGGCAGACCCCGCTCTCCAGCTGCAAGAGGAGCTGGGTATTGCGAGCGATGCGGGCGGAATCCTCTGTCGGCAGCGCAATCGCCTCATCAAAGCTATTGGTGTGCAGCGACTGCGTATGACCACAGACCGCAGCGAAGGCCTCAATTAACGTGCGCGTCACGTTGTTGAAAGGATCCTGCGCGGCCAAGCTCCAGCCTGAGGTCTGGCAGTGCGCGCGCAATGGCAGCGACTTCGCCGACTTCGCGCCACAGTCCTGCACAATCCGACTCCAGAGGAGCCGACCTGCGCGCAGCTTTGCGATCTCCATGAAATAGTTCATGCCGACCGCCCAGAAGAACGACAGACGTGGCGCGAAGGAGTCGATGGGAAGCCCGGCGGCGATGCCCGTGCGCAGATACTCAAGCCCGTCGGCAAGCGTGTAAGCAAGTTCCAGGTCCGCCGTCGCGCCTGCCTCTTGCATGTGGTAGCCAGAGATACTGACCGAATTGAATCGGGGCATCCGCTCCGCGGTGAAGGCGAAGATATCGGCGATGATCTTCATCGAGGGCGCGGGTGGATAGATATAGGTGTTGCGCACCATGAACTCT
>CAZVEM010000333.1:0-6244 GCA_964626165.1 uncultured Nannocystaceae bacterium | reverse complement strand
ACCCGCGGATCCTTGCCCAACTGGGAGTGCACGATGCGTCGCAGCACGCCCTTGCCCTTGCCGTGGATGATTCGCACTTGGAGGATGCCGAGCGCCCGACACTCGTCGAGGTAGGCATCGACCAGCGCACGGACCTCCTTGGGGCGAAATGGATGGAGGTCCAGCACGCCATCGATCACGAAGCCCTGCTGGCGAAGATCTCCCTTCGCAGTGAGCTCGGGTGAGGCGGCGTCCACGGCAAGCTCACCGCCCGCGCCGGTCCACGGTGCCCAGGGCGGCACGATGCTGAGCCCACGACGCGGGCGCGCGCTTGGACGCAGATGCGTGTTGCGTAACGTCCGAGCAGGGCTCAGTCGCGAGAGCAAGGGTCGTGTGCCCTGCCAAGGCAGCTCGACCACGCTCGGAACGAGCAGGCGGACCTGCCACGCGATATCGACGTTGGCTCGCGTCACAACCCGAAGCTCAAGCTCGCCCACCAGTGCCGCGACAAAGAGGTCAACCGCGCTTCGGGCCGCTTCGAAATCGTCGTCGTCCTCGATCACAAAGCGTTGCACCCAACCCGCGAGCTGAACGTAAAGCGATCCATCATCGACCCGCAGCGCAACCGGAAATCCATGCGCGCCCTTTGCCTCGACGACGACCTGGCGCCGCGGCTCGGCGCCCGCTTCGGCGTCCTCCGATAGGTCGTCAGCGGCGACGTCGCTCTCATCGGCGACGTCGTCTTCCAGTGCATCATCCTCGGCAGCGTCGTCCGCGGCCCAGGAGTCGCAGAGCTCGTCGTACCACGCTTGCGCCCACTCGATCGCGCTACGCTGCGGCGTGGAAAGATCGCGTCCGGCGTCCTTGCTAGGCGTGGTCAAAGCGCCGCTCCGCGAGGACTGCAACCAACAGCGCGCGGAGTGCCACAAGGTCAAGGTCTCGGCAGCTCGCGAGGATGAACTCGCTGTGTGCTTGGAGTCCGTGGCGTGCGAGCTCCACCGGGCTCAGCGGCGCCACGATGGTCTCGCGGTGCACCGCCCGCAAGAGGGTTTCGAGCGCGTCGGTGGGCACGCGGACCAGCCCCGGCGCGGGCCCCGAGATCTTGGGCTTCATTCCGCCCCACGCTAGCAAGCCCGGCAGTCGGTCTCCAGTTCGCCCGCTGCCGCCCGATCCGTGAAGGCCAGCGGGATCGCGCCGCGGTCCAACTTGGCTGGGCCTCCAGCGCCCTTGTTCGTGCCGTCGGTGGCGGTTCTCGGCTACCTTCCGTCGCGTGTCGAGCGTACGCGAGCGGCGCGGACAGACGCGCGCACTGAGCATCGCTCCGATGATGGATCGGACCGACTCGCATTTCCGCGTGTTCGCTCGCCTGCTTTCGCGACACGTCCTCCTCTACACCGAGATGGTCACGATGCAGGCCGTAATCCATGGCAAGCGGGAACGCGTCCTGGGCTTTGAGCCCATGGAGCATCCACTTGCATTGCAGGTTGGAGGCGATCAGCCCGATCTGCTCGCCCAATGCGCCCGCGTTGCGCAAGACCTGGGCTACGACGAGATCAACCTCAACGTCGGCTGTCCAAGCGATCGAGTCCAGAGCGGAAACTTCGGGGCGTGCCTCATGAAGGATTCGCATCGCGTCGCCGCCTGTGTCACCGCGATGCGGGAGGCCTGCACGCTGCCTGTCACCGTGAAGCATCGCATCGGCGTCGATGACATCGACCGCTACGAAGACATGGCGGCCTTCGTGGACGTGGTCGCAGCCGCGGGATGTGACCGTTTCACCGTACACGCGAGAAAGGCCTGGCTCTCGGGGCTCAGTCCACGGGAGAATCGCGAGATTCCGCCGCTGCGCTACGAGGACGTCTATCGTCTCAAGCGCGAACGCCCCGAGCTGGTCGTCGAGATCAACGGTGGCATTCGCGACCTTGATGCAGGGACACAACTCCTCACACAGGTCGATGCCGTCATGATTGGACGATTCGCCTGGGACCACCCCTACGCCTTTGCCGAGGCAGACCGGCTCTATTTCGGGAGCCAAGACGCCGCGCCAAGCCGTGCTGAGGTCGTCGATGGCTACCTGCCCTACGCGTCGCGAAGCCTCGCCCAGGGCCATAGCGCCGCGTCCGTGTTGCGCGTGCTCCTCAATCTCTTCGTTCATCGCCGTGGCGCACGGCAGTGGAAATGGGAGGTGGACAAGGTGATCAAGGCCAAAGGCGACAACCTCGCCTCGCTCGTGACGCTCGCAACCCAGCTCGGCACGTTGATCTGCGTGCTGATGCTCTGCGCATGCGGACCCTCCCGGTCATCCGCGCCTGCGAGGGACGGGACATCCCATGCTTCGTCGTCGATGCCTGCCACGTCCGGATCACAGGATGACGCCGACACCGCAGGCGCCGTTGACACGAGGACCACCGGCGCAGATCCAAGTGCCGGAGAGTCGAGGCTTGAGGCGCCAGCGGATTCGCTGATCGCACTGGAGATGGCCGCTGTCACGACCTTTGCGCTGCGTCAGGACGGCGCAGTGCTTGCTTGGGGCTGCAATCGCAGCGGCGCGCTCGGGCTGGGGATCAGCGAAGAGCTCGACACGGCGGCACCCGTCGTCGTGCCGAAGCTGCCCGCCGCGACGCGACTGAGTGTCAGCCGTGGTCTTTGGACCACGGCGTGCGCATTCGACCAAGGGGGTGAAGCGTGGTGTTGGGGTTCATCCTTACTCCTGCCTCGTCCCGAAGCATTGGCGTCCGACCTGGTCAGTACGGACACGAACGTTCGCATGCTGACCTCGCCTCGGCGGGTCGCGGCTCTGGACAAGTCAAAGGCCCTTGCGTGGGGCGACACATGGAGCTGCCGCATCGACGTGAGTGACCAGGTCGAATGCTGGCGCCCCTCCTTTCGCAGCGATCCTGCGGGCAGCTCGGGACCCAACTGGACCGCCAACCCACCGATTGCGATTCCCCTTGAGGCTCCGGCCCGAGCGCTGGCGATCGGCAGCGAGCACGCTTGCGTAATTCTCGATGGACCCAAGGGCAGCGCCGACGATGGAGCGGTCGCCTGCTTTGGCGATGGCAAACGCGGGCAGCTCGACGGAACTCCGGCGGATCCGGCGGATCCGGCCGCAGAAGACACGCACGATCACGCACACGGCACAGCGGGCGTTGATGCCTCACAGGGAACCCACGCCGACGCGCACGCCGTCCGGCTCCAAGCTCCCAGGCGCGTCCCCGGTGTTCGCGGCGCGCAGGCCATTGCCGCTACCGGTGCCACGACCTGTGCGCTCTCGGATGGCGCGCTGCAATGCTGGGGCGGCGCACTGCTTGGACATGGCGTAGTTTCCTTGCCGCTCAGCTCGCCTGCCGTCTCGCTGCTAGCCGGTGACTCAGAGATCTGCATCGTCGACGCCGAGGGACTGCTTCGCTGCATGAGGGCGACGACGCGGACAGATTGCATCGGCACCGGACTCTCGGACGGCGAGCTCAAGAAATGTGTATCAGGGCAGCTCGGCTATGACTCCTCGACTCTGCCGTGGCGCTTGGTCGCCTCGCCGCCCGTTGCACTGGCCGCACTCTCTCGCGATGAGACATACTGCGTCACGGCCCGGGACTCCGGCAGGGCAATGTGTGCCGGCACCAACGAACACGCACGCAACGGTGACGGCAGCTACGAACCAAGCACGACCCCCAAGGATGTCCTCGCGCCACTGGTCTCCAAAGGCACGGCATCCGGGAGCAGGGAGTCCGCGGCCTCGGATTCGACGGCGGCCGCGCGCAAGCACGTTCAAGCACCTCGGCCGCTCACCGCCCCTGTCGTGCAGAGCTTTGAGGGCCTGCCCGAGAATTGTACAACCAACCAGTTCGTCTTTCAGCGCGCCGGTCAGCCAGCGAAGACGCTCACCGTCGCCTCGGCATGGGCATCTCTTTCGCCCTATTCATTGGATCTCGACTTTCGCTCGCTCCCCTTCCCGGCTGAGCAATGGCGCGACCGCACGATCCTCCGCGGCCAAGAAGAACGCGTCTCGGTCACATTGCTTCACGAGGATGGACAAGACCTCCTCGCCCCCGATGTCGGGACCTATGCCCCGCTTTTGCAGCCGGGTGCCGGTCGCGTCTTTGCAATGTCGTGGATGGACCTGCACTTCTTTGATGGCGTTCCCAGCGGTCGGCCCTATGCCGACACGCCGACCGATCTCGGGGCTCCCACGGGAGCACTCAAGATTACCAGGATTGACGACCAGTGGATCTGCGGCACCGTCGATACGCAACACGGCGATGTGCACATGTCCGCGACGTTCAGCGCACAGCGGATTCCCGGCCACGGTCAATAGCGCGCGTCCTTCCGAAATGCGCAGGCGCTTCCGTGGCTTCCCAGAGGACTCGAGGACTCGGGCTGACACTCGCGAGATTGGCACCGCCCGGCTCGCAGCGTCGGAAGGTATCCGATGCTAGTTTCGGACCATGCACTCTGAATCGCCGGCCGCGCGACTTCGACAGGTCATCGAATCCGCAGGACGGGGGATGGTCGGCCGCGAGGCCGCAGTTGAACTGATCGTACTCGCCGCGGTCGCTGGTGAGCACGTGTTGCTTGTCGGGCCGCCAGGCACCGCGAAGAGTGAGGTCGCGCGGCGGGTCGCGGCAGGTCTCGGTGGCCGATACTTCGAGTACGTCATCGGAAGGTTCACCGAACCCAATGAGATCTTCGGACCGATTGATCTTCGTCGTCTTCGCGAAGGTATCGTTGAGACCCAGACCGCCGGCATGCTTCCAGAGGCCGACATCGCTTTCTTGGACGAGGTGTTTCTCGGCTCGACCGCAATTCTCAACAGTCTGCTCGGTATCCTCAATGAACGGGTATTTCGGCGTGGCCACTCCACCGTTCGGTGCCCCCTTCGCGTGTGCGTCGCTGCGACGAACGCATTGCCGGAGGATCCGCGGCTTGCGGCATTTGCCGATCGATTCTTGGTACAGACATTCTTCGAACCAACAGGAGACGCGCAGCTAGAGACGCTGCTCGAAGCCGGATGGGCGATGCAGCCGGTCTCCGTTGGGGCTGCGGCAGATCTCAGAATGCTCGACGAGGCGATCGCCGGCATCGCTGCGGTCGAAATGGGCGCAGTTCGCCCCTTCCTCGCCGAGGCAATTCGAGTGCTGCGCAATGGCGGAATCGGACTTTCGGACCGGAGAATCGTGAAGCTGCAACGGCTCGTAGCCGCGGCCTGCGTGCTCGACGGTAGGCAACGTGCTAGTGAGGCTGATCTATGGCCCCTTGTATACACCGTGAGTGGACCCGACTTGCAAGCACGTGCGCGAGCACTCTTGCACGACTTGCTCGGAGCCAGCAAGAACGCCGCACTCGCGTCCGCAACTGAACACGCCTCGTTGGGTCCCCTCGCACGTGCAACGAGGATACAGGCCGACGCAGACGCGCTGCTGGCAGAAGTGCACACTGAACCGTCACAGCGAAGACGATGGAGGTTGAAGCTGGAAGCAGTCGCACGGGAGGTCGACGCGACGTTCCCTGAAGGGACGCTTCCCCCGAGCCTCATCGCGACCCGCGAGGCGATCGTGCAAAAGCTTGCTGAGGTGCCTTATGAAGCTGAGCACCAGTGACTTTCAGCTCGCTCCAATTGATGGTGAGCTCCAGATCCACGGCGTGCTTGCCTCAGGCGATTGTCGCGTTGAGATGCTCGCGAGACTGAGCGCGCAGAGTGATGAGACCCTTCAACGCCAGCGCGGGCTGGCCGCTGGCGATCACATCGTGATTGTGTGCACGCAGGAAGACCTCCCTTGGGTGAACGGTGCGCGATACATCTCCCGCAGCGGCGCGGACCCGCGCATATGGCTCCCGACCGGGACAAGACCCGCTTCCCGGCTTCGATCTTGGCCGAAGCGTTCCTGCGTCGCGGGGACCCGCCGGTGCCTCCATTGTTGCTCTTGCCCGACCACGCGGCCGTCATCTCTCTCGCGCAACTGATGACGCTCGCCCGAAATCGACTCGCAGCGCTCACCGCGGGTGAACGTGGATAGGACCCCACCTCTTCAGCACCGCGCGGAAACGGCTCGCTATGCCGCGGAGCTTCAACTGCTTGCGGAGCCAGCGATCAATGCCGTCTCTCCGTGGCTGCTACCGCTTGAGCGCACGATTGGCAACCTCAGCACGCTGCGAGACGAGACGTCCGGCGAGCCCGATGGATATGGAGGAGTCGAAGTCCGGGGCGACTATCAGCGGCTGCTCGTGAGCGAATGGCTCATGGCGGTCGAAGAGCCGGATGAGTTCA
>CAZVEM010000332.1:0-6257 GCA_964626165.1 uncultured Nannocystaceae bacterium | reverse complement strand
CCCTCGTCTCAGGTAGGCACGCGAATCACCGATGTGGACGATGTGCGCATCGGTGCCAAACACCAGCGCGGCCGTGAGCGTCGTGCCCATGCCACGTCGGCTTGGGTTCTCGCGCGCGTAGTCGGCGATCGCACGGTTCGCGTTCGCGACCGCGGACAAGAGCGCGGCCTGTGCGTACGACGAGTCCGCAAATGGCGACGCGGCCTTGAGGGTGTCGCAGAGCTGTTTGGACGCAATCTGGCTGGCGACGTCGCCAGCCGCGGCTCCGCCCATCCCGTCGCACACCGCGAACACCGTGCCGTAGGTGTCGAGGTCTCGGGTACGGGCATCCGCCTTCAAGCTCGACTGGCCGGTGCGCAAATCCATGACCGCGAAGCTGTCTTCATTGCGCTCGCGAATGCAGCCAACTTCGGTTCGCGCAAAGATCTCGAGGCGTGCCATCGCTTATCCGCCCCCTTTGACGCGAAAGAGTTGGTCGCCGACGCGAAACATTTCGCCAGCGGACAGTGAGGCATAGCCGCGCGCACGCAGATAGGTGCCGTTGGCCGAGCCGGCGTCCTCAAGCAGCACGTTCATGCCGCTCTCGTGCACCTCCATGCGCAGGCTCGCGTGCTGACGCGACAGGAAGGGATCGGATGGGAACATGATGTCGCCCTGCTCCCGACCAAAGATCACCCGAGATCCACGTAGATCGTAGATATCGGTCGGAATGTCGCCGACCGCCATCATGCTGATTCGGCCCCAAGCGGGCTCCAACGGCGTGCCAAAGCCGTGTGCACCCGATGCGTCGGGCGCCGGCGCGGGCGTCATCGGGAGGTTGTCGAGACGCAGGAGATGATGGCCAAGCAAGAAACGATCGCCGGGATACACGGGCTGGGCCTTCGACAGCCGAACGTAGACGCCGTTGCGCGAGCCAAGATCTTCGATGTGGAGCTGACCGGACGCGACCCACATGCGGGCGTGGAGCGGCGAGATGAAGACATCATCCGGAAAGAGCATGGCGCCGCGACTGCGACCGATCTCCACCGGCTGGCCGTCAACCCGCACGACGTTGCCATCCGAACCGTCACGTCGGACCTGAACAATCAGTGCGCTTGAGCTCAGCGGCTCGGGTCGGGTGAGCGGACCGACAGAGAAACTGCTCGTGTGTGCAACGGGCACGGCGGCGGGCGCCTCCCGAGCCTGCACAACCGCCGCCGCGACGGGATGCGCCGCAGACGGTGAAGGCGGATAGGCCGACGCGCCCGCCCCCTGTGCCACCCCGCCGCGACCGAGATCGAGCGCGGGCGAACGCGGCACCCGAGCAGGCGCACTCTCTTCGGCCGCAACGCCCCGTCTGGCATGCGTCGCGGCGGGTGGCGCCGAGGCGGCCTGCAGCACGGATGCTGCGACCTTGGGCGGCGCGAATGCGGGCGTCATCGTCGGGGCATTCGCGGTGGCGGGGGGCTGGAAGCCCTTGGGTGGCGCAAAACGGGGCGCACCGGCGCTCAGCGCCGCGGTCCTGTCGACTTCACCAATCGTGCGAGCCTGACTCGGCAGCGGCGGGACCGTTGACGCGGTTGCAAAGCTCCCCGACATCGCGGCTGCTGGAACCGCCGGGGGCACGGGGGCGGCCATTGCAGCGGGCGGGGGAGCCGGCTGGGCTCCGCCTTTGATGCTGAGGCTGCGGGTCGAGGGCCGGGGCAGACGACTCCGAACGTCAAGGCCACAGACGTGGCAAAACTCTTGGCCGCTGGCGAGCGGTGTGGCGCAGCGCGGACACTTCTCGGCGGGCGCGGCCGCACGTGCACCCACGAAATCGTAGCCACACAGGCGACAGCGCGGCGCTCCAGGGGCGTGCTCGGTACCGCAAGCCGGACATGGGAGCACTTCAGCCACGCCGCCCCGTCCTTGCCCGCGTCGGCGCGTGTGCAGATCTCCGGGCCGGGCGCCGAGGAGATCGATTGGCCGAGCTCGTAGTTGCGAGCCGCACTACCTCCCTTTCGTTCATGCTGCCCCCGTCCGGTGATGCGACCCAATGTTCATGGCGGAGGTGTTGTGTGGCCGTGGCGCACTTGCTTGGCCGCACGGGCTGCGATAGACCGCGCGCAGGGCAGTTTTCAGCGTAGCTGCGCAGCCCCAACCACGTCAACCAACCGGCGATCTGGCGCGGCGCGCCACCCCGTCCAGGACCACATCGCGGTGAACCGACTCTCCGAACCGGCACGAAAGCCGGACGACACGCGTCCCGATCGGAGCGTCAACGCCCCCGTGGTCGCTCATGAGCAGCCGGTGTTGCCGGACCGCCACGTGCAGGCCCCCTCGGTGGTGAGGCTCCCCCCTGCCCGGCTTCGCCCAGAAACACGGCCACGGGCCCATCGGGGCACGGCAGCCGCTCGCGTGATCTCGCTGGGGCTTGCGCTGCTGGGTGCATCGAGCCTCGGCTGCGCGCTGATCGAGCGCGAGCCGGAATTCGGTGGTGCGCTCGACAAGGTGACCGGCGCGAGCCTGCGGGGTCCTTTCGATGGGCAGATCGTCGATGCCGCGACCGGCGAGCCGCTGCGCGACGCCTTCGTTGTCGGCGTCTGGTCCTTCGATGTCGGGGACGGATTCGTGAGCAGCAAGGGCTCGCGCAGCGAACGGATCGAGACCGACGCCTCGGGTCGTTACCGGATTCCGCCGGTGAAGCGTCCGCTGACGGGTCCCAGCGTTCGACTCGTCTCGTTCCACCTGTTGGTCTACAAGGCTGGTTATCAAGCCTATCGATCGGACCTCCTTTTTGAAGGTGGGCCGCGCCGCAACTTCGTCGTGCGCCACAACCGGATCGAGCTGCAGCGCTGGTCTGAGGCAGACTCACACGCCCAGCATCTGCTCTACCTGGCCGCGCCCCGCGACATCCATGCGGCGGCGGCGTGGGAAGAACCGCTGGCAAACCTCGACCTGTACCGCGAACTTGGCGGTGCGCTCGCCTCGGATCCGGTCAACGGCACGGGTGGTGGCGGCGGTCCGATCATTGGACCGGGGCGACTGCTGGATGCGTCCAGCGTGTTGACCCCCGAAGCGGTCGGTATCCGCACCAGCAACCCTGCGCCGCTTGAATACGTCGAACTCGAGGACCTTGAGCGAACCAGCTACTACCACGGCTTTGTGCTTCGGGCCGTCGATGCACCCGAGACCAATGACCTCACGGTTCGCGTGTGGCTATCGCCCCCCGACGGACTTGCGAGCGTGGTCGCAACGATTCAAGCAACCCTCCCCGGCGTGGCACCCAGCGATGAGATCACGCCGCTGACCTTTCGCAGCCACACGCCCGCTCTCAGCGTCATCGCCTTCGTCGATGAGGGACTCGACGCCGCGGTCGTGCTGACCTGTGGGCCGGATCAATGCGCGGATGCGGACACGACGATGCTGCTCGCGCGCTACATTCGACAGCAGCTCCTCAAGAACTTCGCGGTCGCGCCGGAAGAGGAAGACACGCAGGATCCCGAAGGCGAGACCGAAAGCCCCGAGGGCGCCGGGCCCCTGGCCGATCCGAACGCCGCCAAACCCGTCGATGCCGGAAAGCTACGGCCAGGCGGCCTTCCTCCTCCCGCAAGTCCGGGCGGCGGCTCGGATGCTCCTGCTGCGCCAGGCGGCAAGAAGGGCGGCGGACGATGACGACTTCGCATCGGAACGCAATCTCGGACGGGTCGGGCACACGTGCGCGCCGGCGCATGGGCGTGGCACTCAGCGGCCTGGTCGTCGGGGTTGCGCTCTGCGTGGTCACGCTCTGCGGCCCGCACGAGTCGCGTGCGTGGGATCCCTCCACGACCCACCAAGGCCTGCTCGATCACGCGCTGCGGACAAGCCAGTGGCACCGCCGCTGGATGGACCAAAGCGGACTCGCGCGCGGACTCTTCACCCCGCTTCGCGTCGACCCAGCCTTGCTGCGGAGCGGTCAGGATCCTGCACTCTCGCAGATCCTCCGCAGTGTTCACGATGACAGCGGCGCGATGCCGCTGGGTGGTCCGTGGTCATGCCCCAAGCCGCCGGCCCCCGAGGAAACCCTCCGCTATTGCGTCGAAGGCTCGGTGTGGTCGCAGTCGGCCCTGGGGTGGATCCGACTCGGCATGATTGCAGAGGTCTCGCCACCCGAGCGGCAGATCCACCACTTCTTGTCCCTGACCAATGAAGGTGCAGCGCAGCAATGGAGTGATGGGGATGCGGCGGCATCTCGGATCCGACAGCGAAGCGTTCGGAGCAACGGCCTGTCTCGCATCGCGACCCTGACCCGGTCGCGCGGTGTTGATCGAGCCCTGTCCGCCAACGGATGGCTGCACTCCGACAAGGACCCCTTCGCGCCTGCGCAGATGCAGCGCAATCTCGAGCTCGCGAGCACGTCGGCCGAGCCCCGAACGCGCGAGCATCACCTCGCGTTGGCGCTGTTGCAGTTTGGAGCGCTGTTGCATGTCGTTCAAGATGCCGCCGTGCCAGCCCATGCGCGCGGCGACTTGCGTGCATTCACAGCGCATCTCAGCCCGCGACCGCGTGACCGCGGCCTGGCTTTGCAAGAGGTCGCGCGCTCACTTTACGGTCGTGCCGACCTTCCACTCAGCAAGCCGGTACCTGTCGCAGTCGATGCCGCACCGCTGGCATACACGATCGAGGCGCACCTAAGTTCGACGGATGAGGACATCGGTCTGGCTCGCTTTGCCACCGCACACTTCATCAGTGAAGGTGATCTGCCTGCACCAAGGGCGGTCCCGCGCGACGTCACGCCGGAACAAGCGGCAACGCTCTTGTTGGCCGGCGTGTCGCTTTCACCTGCGGAGCTCACCGGCGCGACCTTACGTGGCTGGCCTTCCGACCGCGGCTATCTCGTGACGAGCGAGGGCCGTGCGCTTGCCGGCTATGTGGTCGACGAGAGCGATCGCGTGCGTCTTTTCATCGACCGCCTGATCTTGCGCGAACAGGCCGCGGTCCTGCTGCCGCGTGCGGCGGAGGCAACCCGCTCGATCCTCGATCTCGTGTTCCCCGTCTTCCCGACGGCCTCGTGGACCGGGGGCGGCGAGGTGCTGATGATCAAGTTGCCCGAACACTACGCGCAGGCTCGACTGCTCGTCCTCCGGGAGGATTCAAGCGGTCGACGCACGCCGATCAAGGAGGCGACGCTCAAGCCCGGTCAGTCGCACACGATCGCCGGACTCGCGCCCGCTTGGAATGGCGGTGAGCCCATCGTCGTGCTGGTGCTCGGATTCCAGGACGGCCTTGGCACCGTGCAAGAGCAGCGCGGCGCCACCCTCCCCGGTGCCCCGGGTCAGAGCGCCGCGCCAGTGGGCACGCCGGACACCACTCCGGAGGAATCACCCGAAGGCACGCCGGAGGGAACCGAGACCCCAGACGGCGCCGCGAACCCGACCGACGCGGGCCTGAGCACGCCCTCGGTCGGCACGGGCGCTGGCATCAACGCGGGTACCGGTGCTGCCGCGGATACGTCAACCAGTGGTACCACTGATACCACTGGTACCACTGGCGGATCGAGCAAGAAGCTCCCGCCCGCCGCGAGCGATCCCGCGGCCACGGTCCCGTCCGCAGCGATCCCAGCTTCCAAGCCGAGCAAGACGCCCAAGGCACCACCCGGTCCATCACCCAACTAGGCGGCCCTTCGGCTGCCTCGACGTAGATGCCCGCGGCTCAAGTTCGCCGCGAACGTGCCGGCCGACCCGCGACCTTGCTGGGCGTCTTGGTCGCCGAGGACGACGAAGCCGGCGAGGACGCGGACGCGCGCGCCTTTGCCGAGCCCGCACGACTGGGCGCAAGCATCTGTGGCGCAGCTCCACCCAGCACCGCGGAGATGCTCCCTAGCTGCGCTGCACGGGCCCTGTGCCCCGCACGCAGCTGCGCCTTGGAATCGGCTCGCAGCGCGGTCTCAAGATCAGGAGAGAGTGCCAGTGCGCGCTCGCGATGTGCCTGCCACGAGCCTTCACCCTTCGTTGGTTCCGGTATCAGCGCGGCAAGGCTCGCGTGCAGCAGTGCGGTTGCGCCGGGCACACTGGAGACCTCAAGACCGCGTTCATACGCACGTCGAGCCTCCTCCATGCGCCCCACCCTCGCCGCCGTCCACCCGAGTTCAAGCCACGCGTGCTCATAACTCGGCGCGCGCTTGACCACCTGGCGGAGCTCTCGAAGTGCGCCGTGCTCCTCGCCCTGGTCTGCGAGCTCGATCGAGAGTTGCAGTCGCGCATGCGGAGCATCGTCATCAATATCGAGGTGACGACGCAAGATCCGCCGCTCGACAT
>CAZVEM010000331.1:1274-6280 GCA_964626165.1 uncultured Nannocystaceae bacterium | reverse complement strand
GCACCTTCGCGTGCGAGGCGCCGTCCTCGGCCGGCGCGCGCGCGTACGAGTGCGTGCGGCGGGCACAGCTCGCTGCGTTGGCGCTGATGCGGGACGGCCGGCCCTGCGCCGATGTGGATGCCGCGGCGCGAGCGGTCATCGAGCAGGCCGGCTATGGCGGCGGCTACTCTGCGTTGACGCATCGGCTCGGCCACGGGATCGGCATGATGGGACATGAGGCGCCCTATCTCCGTCCGCGCAACGCGACCTTGCTGCGGCCGGGAATGACGATGTCCAACGAACCTGGGATTTACATTCCTGGCGAGCTTGGCGTGCGGATTGAGGATATCGTTGCGATCACCAGTGGCGAGCCAGAGATGTTTGGCACGCCGGCAGAATCTTGGGCGTAGTTCGTCTGACACTGACATGCCACGCCGCGACAAAGCTCTCTCGCTGTCAAAATCCCGCTACTGCAGCGGGCTGCAATGTCACCTCCGCCTTTGGCGTGAGACGCATGAACGCGACTCCATGGAGCTGGTGGTCGACGCGGCGCTGCAGCGCATCTTCGATACCGGGACACAGGTCGGTGCGCTTGCGCGAAGCTACGTGCCGGGCGGCGTGCTGATTGACGACACGCTTCGCAGCCGCTCGCAGCGGGTGGCCGCAACCAAGCGTGCGCTCGCGGAGGGGGCGCGCGTGATCTACGAGGCCGCGTTCTTCGAGGACGGCGTCTTTGTTGCCGTCGATATCCTCAGCGCCCAAGTCGACGGATGGACGCTGACCGAGGTCAAGTCCACGACGCAGGTCAAGGAGGCCCACCTTCCCGACGCGTCGGTGCAGACGTACGTCCTCCGCAAAGCCGGGCTTGAGGTGCGTCGCGTCGAGCTCATGCACCTCAATCGGGAGTGTCGATTCCCAGATCTCTCCAATCTCTTCGTGCGTGCGGACATCAGTCAAGACGTCGAGGACCTCCTCGCGGAGGTCCCCGATCAGATTCGGTTGCAGCTTGCGGTCTTGGCCGGACCCGAACCTGAGGTTGAAACGGGCCCGCACTGCACGGCGCCCTATGAGTGTCCCTACTTGCAGCGCTGCGCGGGTGAGCCGATCGAGCACGCGATCACGACGCTGTATCGCCTCTCTGGAGCCCAGCGCGACAAGCTCAGCGAGCTCGGCTACTCGACGCTGCACGACATGCCGCTCGACGCGGTCACCACCGCCATTCGCAAGCGTCAGCTCCGTGCGGTGCAGTCGGGGCGCGCGGTCGTCGAGCGGGGCCTGACCGCTGCACTAGGAGCCATTACGTCGCCAGTCGCGTATCTCGACTTTGAGACGATCGCGCCCGCGATACCTCGTTGGGATGGCTGCCGTCCCTACGATCAAGTCGTCGTGCAGATGAGCTGCCATGTCGAGCACGGCGGGAAGGAGCTCAAGCATTTCGAGTGGCTTGCCGAGGGGACCGCAGACCCGCGGCCGGCCGCCGCGGAGGCGATTGTCGCGGCAACAAAAGGTGCTGCGTCGATCGTGACCTACAACGTCGGCTTTGAGCGTTCGCGCATTCGCGAGCTCCGCGAGGCGGTCCCGCGTCTGAGCGCGGAGCTTGAGGAGGTCGAATCACGGCTCCGCGACCTGCTCCCCATCGTTCGCGATCACGTATACCACCCCGACTTCGCGGGAAGCTTCAGCATCAAGTCGGTGCTGCCGGCGCTCGTTCCCTCGATGGGCTACGAGGGTCTTGAGGTCGCCGACGGATCGACGGCCAGCGCGAAACTTGAGTCCTACCTCTTCGATGAGCAGCTCGCGGCCGCTGAGCGCTCCTCGCTTCGAGACGACCTGCTGGCGTACTGCAAGCTCGATACCCTCGCGATGCATGCGTTGTGCGGAGCGCTTGCGGCGCTCAGCGGCGCAGGCGCGAGGAAGTCGCCCTCCGCACGCGCACGGGGCCGCGCTCCGGCGTCTCCCCGACGCTAGATGTGTCGCCTCCCGGATTAGCTAGGGCGGCCGGACATCGAGGACTCGACCGCAGGGCCGCGCGCTGGCATGGTCGGCGAGATGAGCGCCCAAGATTCGCTGGCAGCGTCACTGGGTGAGTTCGTCGTGCTGGAGCTGCAGCGATTCGCGGCGCCGGGGGCCTATTTGGCCGATCCCGACGTCGACCCGTCGTCCGAGCGCGAAGTGGTGCTTCTGCCGACGCGTGAGGTGCCCAAGGATGCCAAGGCTGGCGACGAGCTTGAGGTGTTCCTTTACCGCGATGCCAGCGAGCGTTTGGTGGCGACGACGCGAGAGGTCAAGCTCACGCTGGGCCAGGTCGCCTTCCTCGCCGTCACCGCCGTGACCGATGTTGGAGCCTTTGTCGACTGGGGGCTCGGCAAGGAGCTGCTGGTCCCTTACGCAGAGCAGACCCGAGAGCTTCGCGTGGGCGAGCGGCATCCTTTCGCGCTCTACCTCGACAAGAGCGGTCGCCTCGCCGCGACGATGCGCGTTGCCGAATATCTGCAAGAGCCGCCGCAGGACATTCGCTACGACCAGTGGGTGTTTGGTGAAGCGTGGCGCAACGACGAGGCGTTAGGCCTCTTTGTGATTCTCGACAAGCAGTATGTCGGTCTGCTGCCCCTGAGTGAACCGCATCGCCTTCGACGCGGCGAGCGAGCGCGTTTCCGCATTGCCAAGATCCTCCAAGACGGCAAGGTCGTCTTGTCGTTGCGGCAGCTCGCGCACGAGGAAATCGCACGTGATGCCGAGAATATCCTTGCGGCGTTGCAGGGCGATCGCCCGCCGCGACTTGGTGATCGATCAGACCCGGATCTGATCCGTCAACGCTTCGGTTTGAGCAAGAAGGCCTTCAAGCGAGCGGTCGGCCGGCTCTTGGTCCAGGGCCAGGTCGAGATCGATGACGAGGGCATTGTCTCGGCGAAGGACTCCTGATTCGACACGCACGAGCTGGTCGCGAAGGCACCCCGTGGAGTGCGGGGACGACCATGCGCCGCGCGGGGTCCTCAGACAACCTACTAGGATGCGTGCAGGATTCGTTCGCGGATGCGGGCGGCCAGCGGATTGTCGACCTCGACATACTCGTAGTCCGCAACCCGCTCGTGCAGTCGCATCGCGAAGAGTGCCTTGGCCCGCATCCGCGGTTTGGACCAAAAGCGAAGGTCTTGGTCGGCGGCGGCCCGCTGCGCAGGGAGCAAGCTGGAGTCGTCGCGCCATTGATGCAGGCGCGACACGACGAGGTCGGCGATGTCGTTCCACGCGGTCGTCGAGTCAAGTCCAAGCGGTTTGAGCCAGTGGATGACGCTCGTCAGGGCGGCCTGCATGAGGGTGTGCGAGAGTTTGTCGCGCATCTCGTCGAGATCCTCGGTCTGCGTGAACGATCCCGGTGCGAGGCGAAGCGAGCATCCCGATGCCGCAAGTCGGGGCGAGTGAACCCGGATCCCACCGAGGTCGCGCACGACGAAGGGAAGCGCCCCAGTCGGATCTCTTGCGGACGTAGAGTCTGCGGCGCTTGGCGCGAGACGAAGCAGGACGTTTTGTTGATGGAGTTCGAGTGCGACGCCCCACACCGTCGCGAGGCGGAGTCCCGGCTCCACAAGGCCACGCAGAAGTCCTTCCCAAAATGGCCGAACACCTCCGAGGGTGCGGACGCAGTGTTGCAGCACGTTGATCTGCCTGCCCGGGATGGGCTCTCCCCAGGATGCGAGCGGCACGCTGCCGTCGAAGTCTGCGGCATCTCGCACGATCGCCCCGATCTGGCCGGCCTGGCTCCCGTGACGTTCGGCGCTCAGCCCGATCGTGAGCTTTTCCGCGGCGACGCGGAGGCGGCCGACGACGGGATCCCTGCGCATGATGTCCTCGAGCAACGCGCTCAGCCGTGGTCCGTTGGCGACGCTGCTGGGCGACACGTTGCGCGTGGCCGAGGTCGTCTCGACGTTGAGTGCCAGCTTCAGATGAACGCCCCATGAAGGCATGACCACGGTGCGTAGGCTCGCCAAAGCTCGTCCGTGAGGCCACAGATGGTTGTCGCCGAGGTGCGGAGAGAGCGGCGGGCTCGGATCTTCGGCCGAGACATCTTGCGAGAAATCTCGCGAGCGCTTCTGTGAGAGATTCTGCGAGACATCGGACGAAAGCTTGTGCGGCGGATCGAGCAACTGTGCCGAGCACGCGCGGAGCAGGCCGCTGGCTTGGATGCGCCGCAGCTGCGCCTGATGGACGGGCACGCGCTGTGTGCCGTGGCTCGGTCGCCCGAGCCAATGCTGGGTTTGCTCGGCCCACCGATCTCCGACTTGGAGCTCGTTCTCTGGGATCTCGAGGATTGCGATACCAGCCCTGGCGCGATGCTCTGGCGCGTGCTCAAGCACTTGTGCCGGAGTAAGTCCGAGCCGCGTCCGCGACATGGGGTGCCACGGATGTCCATCCACAATCCACTGCTCAGGCCCCATGATGCGGCTGCGAAGTGCCGTGAGCCCCGGATCCGCTGCGGTGGAGCTGGGGCGGAGTTTGGACGTCGCGCTCGGCTGCGTGCCGATCTCGTCGAGGGGCGAGCCTCGCGAGGCACACCAGGCTGCCACTCGGTGCCGAACATAGGCGGAGGCATAGGCGAGCGCGAGGTTGCGCCAAGCATCGTGCAGCTCGACGGCCACGCGGCGCCACCCCGAGCCGGGATTGGCGTCAGGTAGCAGCAGCGTGCCGAGGTCGAGTTGGGCCGCCAAAGACTCGTGGTCGCGCCATTGCACAGCAGTGTTGCAGTTCAGCTCTTCGCACAGATGTGACCACGTCGGTAACTCGCGCAATCCCCAGGCATGGGAAGCGTAGGTGTGAGGGCCCGCCGGGACCCCGCGTAAGTGCGCATCGATACGGTCGCGCATGCGCTCGGCGGCCGTGTCCCCCAGGACCCTCCCTTCGCGATCGCAGGCGAGCGCAATTCGTTCGGCGATGGCACGGTGTGCGGCGACCAAGCAGCCCGCCAGCAATGTGGTTGCGGGCAGGGAGGGGCCGAGTCCGGCAGCTCTCGCTGCGGCGTCGCCCCAACTCGC
>CAZVEM010000331.1:0-1264 GCA_964626165.1 uncultured Nannocystaceae bacterium | reverse complement strand
CGATCCACGTCGGGCTCGTCTCGATCAGCCAGCGGGTGCTCGTCGTCGACATGCGCTGGGGATCCATAGACGATGTGGCAGCAACTTGGGCCAGCGGCACCGTGCACGAGCAATCCGGCGCGCGTGCATGGCAAGCTGCAGCGACTGCTGGCATAGGAAAATCGAGGAACGCGACCCGCGCGCCCGTGTTAAGGTCAGACGACGGCCCCGGCCGTCTCCACCCCCAGCGCAAGAAAGGCACCCATGACTCCCGAGGCAGTGCTCACCATCCTCGTGTCCATCGTCGTGGTCATCACGGCGCTCTTGGTCGGTTCCGTATTCACGATTCAGCAGCAGACGATCGGCATTATCACGCGTTTTGGAAAGTTCGTGCGCACCGCCGATGCCGGCCTCGGCTTCAAGATCCCCTTCATCGACCAAGTCGCGGGGCGTGTCTCGATGCGCGTAGGGCAGCTCGATGTCTCGGTTGAGACCAAGACCCACGACAACGTCTTCGTACGTGTGCTGGTCTCGGTGCAGTATCACGTGCTGTCGGAGAAGGTCTATGAGGCGTTTTATCGCCTTGCCGATCCACACGCCCAGATCACCGCATTTGTCTTTGATGTCGTTCGCGCGCGCGTGCCAGGCATCGTCCTCGACGACGTGTTTGAGAGGAAGGATGACATCGCGAATGCGGTCAAGGCCGAGCTGTCGGAGGTGATGGACGACTTTGGCTATGGCATTGTGAAGGCCCTCGTTACCGATATTGACCCTGATCCGCACGTCAAGGCCGCGATGAACGAGATCAACGCCGCGCAACGACTGCGCATCGCTGCCAGCGAGAAGGGTGAGGCCGATCGAATCCTCAAGGTCAAGGCCGCGCAGGCCGAGGCCGAGAGCAAGGCGCTCCAAGGACGCGGTATCGCCGATCAGCGCAAGGCCATCATCGAGGGCCTACGCGACAGCGTGGATGGATTTTCCAAGTCCGTGCCGGGCACCAGTGCTCACGAGGTCATGAACCTGGTGCTCATGACTCAGTACTTCGACACGCTGCGCGAACTGGGTCGCGACGGTCGAACCAACACGCTCTTTATACCGCACAGCCCCGGCGCCTTGACGGATGTCACCAAGCAGATGCGAGATCTGCTGCTGACCCGCTTCGCCGCCGGCGTGGCCTCGGGAGACGCCTAGCAGGCTGTCGAAAAACCCCGCGCGGCGCATGGCCGCGCACTCACCATGCAGCCCCTTCGTTGCTCATCTTGTTGCTCGTCGGTCACGTACGCCC
>CAZVEM010000330.1:0-6289 GCA_964626165.1 uncultured Nannocystaceae bacterium | reverse complement strand
GGCGCTCGTTGCTCTCGAGGTCTTTGCACTCGAAGACATCGCCCATCCCACCGCTTCCGATGAGGCGAACGACGCGATAACGGCCGGCGATCATCGTGCCAGGCGCCAACGTTGTGGCTGGGGCTGGAGCGGTCATCGTGCGACGCAATGCTACCGATCGGGGCCCCACTCGCCTAGTTCCGCCGGCAGGCGCCGTGACGTTTTTTACGCTCCGAAGCCCCGTGCGCACGAGACCGAATCACGCTCGCATTGGGCGCCGCGGGAGGGATCCAAGCTCTCTCATCCGCCCGTGCCGGCAAATTCGCGGCCTCTGGGTCAAATCGCTCGGAAGGGAGCGAGATCATTAAGTGGCTTCTAATCCGTACGTTGGCATACAACCGTAGATGCCCCCTAGGGAGTCGATCCCGGCGTCGAGAGCAGCGACTGGCACATCGATTCCACGAAGTCCCGCATCCCGCGCCGTATCTCGCGCTGAATGAAGGGACGCGCGACAGTTCCCAGCATGACGCTCGTGTTCATGTCGAGCTCAAGGTGTTCACGGTAGGCGAGGCTGCACGCACGCGGGCCAAGCGAGGTCAGCGTGATGTGTCCGGTGAGCCACATGTTTGGGCTCTCGATCGTGCGCCACCGGATATTGGTGTCGTCGACCTCGTAGCCCACGACGTATTGGCCGTGGAACTTGATGCCTTGGCCGCTCTGCTCGCGGAAGCGCAGCTCAAGCTTGCGTGGGTCGTGTACCTTCCAGAACTCGACGTCGCGCGTGTTCTTTGCGACGGCCTCAAGGTCCGAGAAGTGTCGGTGGGCGCGTGCGAGCTCGACCTCAAGCGTCTTGGTCACTTCGTATTCTGCGGAGAATTTCATGTCGTGCCTGTTGCGGCGTTCCGGTGAGAGCGGTCGGCACAAGCCAGCTAGGCGGCTCCATCGCGGGATGACGCGCCCGCTCGACTCAGCGGGCGTCGATCGGGGAGTACCGGCAGCGTTGTGCGAGCGTGCGCGACTTTGGCGGGGTCGATATCGGCGAGGAGTAGGCCCTCGGCCATCGACGACTCCATCAGCGTCTCGCCCCAGGGCCCATAGATCGCGCTGTCCCCCGCATAGGTCAGGCCGCTGCCTTCGCCAACGCGGTTGACCCCCAGCACGTAGGCCTGGTTTTCGATCGCGCGGGCTCTCAGCAGCGTGGACCAGTGTAGACGACGACGCTCGGGCCAGTTGGCCGGAATGACATAGAGATCGGTCTGCTCTGCCGTCAACCAGAACTCATCCGCGAAGCGAAGGTCGTAGCAGACGAAGAAGGTCACGCGAACTCCGTGGATCGAGACCGTGAGGTAGGACTCGCCGGCGGCGTAGTACTCGTGCTCCTTGGCAAAGGTGAACGGGTGAATCTTGCGGTAGCGGTGGAGCTCGCCTTGCGGACTCGCAAGCACCAAGGTGTTAAATGGCCGCTGCGCGCCATCATCACCCACCGCCCGCTGCGCGATCGAGCCACAGACGTGGACCTCGTGCGTGCGGGCAAGCTCAAGGAGCAGCGCGGTGCTGGGTCCGTCATGGGGCTCGGCGACCTTCGCCGTGTCCATGGAAAAGCCGGAGGCAAACATCTCCGGAAGCACCACCAACTGCGCACCGGCTCGAGCGGCACAGGCCACCCACTCGCGCGCCTTGTGGTGGTTGCGCGCCGGATCTTCCCACGCGAGGTCGAGCTGCAATCCGGCGATTCTCATGTCCGCGGGCTCCCCTCCGCCGAGGACGAAGTTGAAGGGCGCATCGCGGACAGGCCGCGCGCCAAACGAGCGACGCCCTCATCCAGCACGGCGTCTGTTTTGCAAAACGCCCAGCGGACAAGGTGGCTCCCGGCAGAGCGGTTCGCATAAAAGGCACCTGCTGGGATTGCGGCGACGCCAACGCGTTCGGGCAGCGCGCGACAGAACGCCTCACCGTCCTCCCAGCCGAGGCTGCGCACGTCCGTCAGCGCGAAATAGGTACCGCTGGGAACCAGAACATCCAGACCGAGCTTGGCGAGCCCGTCGCAGAGGCGGTCGCGCTTGGAGCGATAGGTCGCGAGAAACTCCTCGTAATACGCGTCAGGCAGGGCCAGCGCGTGTGCGATCGCGTGCTGGAACGGCGTGCCATTGCAGAAGGTGATGAACTGGTGCGCGGTGCGAAGCGCTCGGGTCAACGGCGGCGCTGCGAAGGTCCAGCCGATCTTCCAACCCGTGAAGGAAAAGGTCTTGCCTGCGGACGAGATCGCGACGGTTCGTTCCCGCATGCCCGGCAGGCTCGCCAGCGAGATGTGCTCGCCCGAGAACACGAGGTGCTCGTAGACCTCGTCGGTGATCGCCAGGATGTCGTGCTCGACGCAGATCTTGGCGACCAGCTCCAGCTCGCTGCGCGAGAAGACCTTGCCGGCCGGGTTGTTGGGCGTATTGAGCAAGATCGCCCGCGTTTTGGGCGTGATCGCGGCGCGAAGCTGAGCCTCCTGAAAGTCGAAGCCGGGCGCGTGCAGGGTCACGATCTTCTCAACCGCGCCGGCCATCGCGATGCTGGCTCGGTACGAGTCGTAGTAGGGTTCGAAGACCACCACCTCATCGCCGACTTCACACAGCGCTGCCAAGGTCGCGAAGATCGCTTCGGTTGCACCGTTGTAGACGGTGACTTCCGTGTCGGGATCCCAAGTCTCGCCACGAAAGCGCTTGCGGTGCTCGGCGATTGCTGCATTGACGACCGGCAGTCCATGCGCACGCGCATACTGATTGTGTCCCGCCATGATCGCGTCGCACGCGGCCTTCTTCACGCTGTCGGGGCCGTCGAAGTCGGGAAAGCCCTGACCGAGGTTGACGGCCTTGTGTGCAACGGCCAACGCAGTCATCTCGGAGAAGATGGAGGTGCCAAAGCCTTGAAGGCGCGAGGCGAGAAAGGGCAGGCGGGCCGCTGGCATGGCGCCGCATCCTGCCAGGTTCCGCGCATCGATTCAGCCCAAGTCTGTGAGCCGCGTGCGCGGGGCCACCGGCTGAGCTCAAGCGAGCATCGCGGCCGCATCGTGCCGTATGCGCAGCGTGATCGTCCTCGCATCTGTGGCGAGGCTTGATACTGCGTTGCGTGTGGCATAGTGCCGCGACATGTCTGGCCAACGAAGCGTTGTCGACGTCACCAGCCACGCGAGTGCTCCATCATCCAGCAAGGCGCCACGCGCTTCGGTGATGGCGAGCGCCCTGGTGGGCTCTGAGATCCTCAAGATCGCCGCGGATATACGCGAGCTGGTCCGTCAGGGAGGCAGCGTCTGCAACCTCACCGTTGGCGACTTCTCACCCAAGCAGTTCCCGATCCCTGCGGGCCTTGCCTCGGGCGTCATCGCGGCGCTCGGTGCCGGCCACACCAACTATCCGCCCGCCAATGGCGTGCTTGAGCTGCGCGAAGCGGTCGCTCGGCTTTACGAGCGCGAGCTTGGGCTCAGGTACCCGCTCGACGGTGTTTTGATCGCCGGCGGTGCCCGTCCCATCATCTATGGCACCTATCGCGCGGTCGTCGATCCCGGCGACGTGGTGGTCTATCCGGTGCCGAGCTGGAACAACAATCACTACGTGGGCATGCTCGGCGCCAAGGGCATCGCACTGCCCTGCACGGCCGAAGATCGCTTCCTCCCCACGGCCAAGCAGATCTTGGAGCACATCACGACGGCGCGGCTCATCTGCCTCAACTCGCCGCTCAATCCCACGGGGACGGCGCTCGACGCGGAGGTCCTTACCGACATCTGCAAAGCCGTCGTCGCAGAAAATCAGCGACGTGAAGCTGCGGGCGAGCGCGCGCTTTACCTCATGTACGACCACATCTACTGGATGCTTTGCATGGAGGGCGTGCGCCATGTGACGCCTCCCGAGCTTGTTCCGGAGATGGCGAAGTACACGATCTTCGTCGACGGCATCTCCAAGTGCTACGCGGCCACGGGCTTGCGCGTGGGTTGGGCGGTCGGACCGGTCGATATCGTCGGGCGGATGAACGCGATCATCGGCCACGTTGGAGCCTGGGCGCCACGACCCGAGCAAGTTGCGAGCGTCGCGGTCCTCGATGATGTCGAGGCCTCGCAGGCGTTCCAGAAGAGCTTCATGGCGGGGGTAGGAGAGCGACTGACGCGACTCCACGATGGCTTTGGCGCAATGAAGGCCGCCGGCTTCGACGTCGAGTCGCTCCCCCCGATGGGCGCCATCTACCTCACCGTACGGATCTCGCCCTTTGGCAAGACCACACCCGAGGGCGTGGTGCTCAAGACCAATGAGGACGTGCGCAAGTACCTGCTGGATCATGCTGGCTTTGGCATCGTGCCCTTCCAAGCCTTTGGCTTTGCCGGCGATAGCGGTTGGTTCCGGCTCAGCGTGGGCGCGGTGAGTGTCGACGAGATCGACCAAGCACTCCCCCGCGTGCGCGAAGCCCTGCAGGCGCTTGCGTAGCGCGGAGAGCATCGGCTCTGCACGGACACGACTCGGCGCGCCCGCGTCGTGCAATTCGACCGAGCTTCGGGCGAGAGTCGACCGAGCTTTGGGCGAGAGTCGACCGAGCTTTGGGCGAGAGTCGACCGAGCTTCGGATTTCGACTGCTAGTCGATCGAATGCGACTCGTCTCCGTAGAGACCGAGTACGTCACCCATGTCGTACATGCCGGGCGGCTTGTCGTGCACCCAATGCGCTGCCCGCAAGGCGCCGCGGGCAAAGATCGCGCGGTCCGTGCAGCGATGGGTGAGTTCTAGTCGCTCGCCCTCGCCAAAGAAGAACACGGTGTGTTCGCCGACCACGTCACCGCCACGCGCCGCGATGACACCGATCTCGGCGTCGCCGCGGGGCTGATTGCGCTCGCTGCGATCGGTGACGAAGACGTCTTGCAGTCGACGGCCGGTGGATGCGGCGACTTCACGCCCCAGCCGCAGCGCCGTGCCGCTGGGCGCGTCTCGCTTGAGCCGGTGGTGGATCTCAAAGATCTCGGCGTCCCAGCCCGTGCCGAGTGCGTCGCCACAGATGGCTGCGAGGCGCAGCAGCAAGGTGACCCCGACGCTAAAATTGGCCGCATAGACCACCGGGATCCGGAGCGCGGCATCGCGCAGCATGTCCTCGGTCTCGCGATCGAGGCCGGTGGTCCCGCACACCAATCCGACGCCTGCCTCAAGCGCCGCGCGGATCGTCGCCTGTGTCGCGATCGGCAACGAGAAGTCGACGAGGACGCTGTTGCGCGGCGGGGCGAGCGTGTCGCTCAGCGCAACCCCGGTATCGGGCACATTGAGGATCTTGCCGACATCCTGACCCAAGCCTGGCGAGTCGGAGCGATCGACCGCACCGCACAGCGTCAGGTTGTCGCTGTGGAGCACTTCTCGCATCAAGGTGGTGCCCATGCGACCGCGGGCTCCGACCACCGTGACCGATACGACCTTGTCGCGTTCGCCGTTTTGGCCCGTGCCCGCCGCGCCATTGCCGGTGTTCATCGCGCGCTCGCTCCCGCGGGCAGCACGTCGGCGGCACGCAACGCAGCGACCGCGTCGACAAGGAGTTGGGCCTTCGGGTCGTCGTCTTCCATCGGGACCAGCGGCAGCCGCAGCTCGTTCTCCATGATGCCGATCATCGCCAAGGTCTTCTTGACCGGGATCGGGCTCGTCGTGGCGAAGAGCGCCCGCGTGAGCGGCAGATGGAGCTCGTGCAGCTTGCGGGCCTGCGTGAAGTCACCAGCGCGGGCCGCAGCGCACATTTTGGCAAGCACGCCCGGGAGCACGTTCGTGATGACGCTGATGACGCCGTGGCCGCCGCACGCAAGAAAGCCAAGGACCGAAAAATCGTCGCCCGACAGGAGCGTGAAATCTTCGCCGCAAAGCTCTCGGAGGAAAGAGACGCGGCCCATGTCGCCGGTGGCTTCTTTTACGCCGACGATCATCGGGTGCTTCGAGAGCACGCCAACGGTCTCGGGTTGCAGGTCGCACGCGGTTCGCGACGGTACATTGTAGAGCACCATCGGCAGACCGACCGCATCGGCGATGGTCGTGAAGTGCTTGATGAGCCCCTGCTGCGTTGGCTTGTTGTAGTAGGGGGTGACTTGAAGGGTGCCGTCCGCACCAAGTTCTTTGCACGCGCGGGCGAGCTCGATCGCTTCGTGCGTGCTGTTCGCGCCCGCGCCCGCGAGGACGGGCACCCGCCCTGCGTTGGCTTTGATCACGACCTCAACGACGTGCAGATGCTCTGCGTAGCTCAGCGTCGCGGACTCGCCGGTCGTACCGCAAGGCACGAGGCCATCGATGCCCCCCTCAATCTGCTGCTCAACG
>CAZVEM010000329.1:0-6300 GCA_964626165.1 uncultured Nannocystaceae bacterium | reverse complement strand
TGCATGGCGATTGCACGTCCATGCACTCCACGGGGGTTCTTCGACAACCTGCTAGGCTGGGCGCAGTGCCGGACGCCGCCCCCCAAGACCGCAATTCGACCGCGTCGACGCTCGAGGCCTTCCGGCGCGCCACCCTTGAGCTGCGGCGCGCCGTCCGGGGCAAGGACGACTTCCTCGATCAGTCGCTCATCGCGATGGTGGCCGGCGGCCACGTGCTCATCGAGGACATCCCGGGCGTCGGCAAGAGTACGCTTGCCCGAGCGCTTGCGATCGTCTCCGGCTGCTCGTTTCGGCGCATCCAGTTCACCAGCGACCTCCTGCCCGCCGACGTCGTGGGCAGCAACGTCTGGCTGGCCCAGGATCAGCGCTTCGAGTTCCAGCCCGGGCCGATCTTTGCCAATCTCGTGCTCGCCGACGAGATCAATCGGGCTCCGCCCCGCCCCCAGAGCGCGCTGCTCGAGGCCATGGGGGAGAGTCGGGTATCGATCGATGGCAAGAGCTTTGACCTGCCCGATCCCTTCATGGTGGTGGCAACGCAGAACCCGGTGCAGCACCACGGCACCTATCCCCTGCCCGAGTCGCAACTCGATCGATTCATGCTGCGGCTCAGACTCGGTTACACCGACGAGCAGAGTGAGATCGCGCTGCTCTTGCAGGGGGGCAGCGACTCCGCAGAGCTCAGCGCGGTGCTCTCCGAGGCACAGATCCGGGCCGCGCGGCGAGGCGCTCGCCAGATCCATCTCCACGAGGACCTGGCCGCCTATGCGCAGCGTGTCGTGGCATCCAGTCGCACGAACGCGACGATCTCGCTCGGGGTCTCGACGCGCGGCGCACTCGCCTGGATCTCTGCGGCACGGGCTCGCGCTTTTCTACGCGGCGCTTCGGCAGTTACGCCCGACGATCTCAGCGCGCTCGCTGTCCCTGCGCTCGCCCACCGACTCGTGCTTGCAGGAGCTCACAGCGGAAGCGACCTCGCCGAAGAGTCCGTCCGAGACCTCCTCGCCAAGGTCGCGGTCCCACGTTAGCGCAGAGAGTGGGGCATGAGCGATCCTAAGTCGGCGCCGCAGCTTCCGCTCCTCCGCCGGGTCTTGGTCGGGCCTGGGCGCAGCCTTGAAATCACCAAGGCGGGATGGTGGTTCTTGGGGCTCACGCTCTTGGTCGGCTTCACGGCGATCAACTCTGGCTCGAACTTGCTGCACCTCGTATTT
Source organism: uncultured Nannocystaceae bacterium (assembly GCA_964626165.1). Taxonomy (GTDB): domain Bacteria; phylum Myxococcota_A; class Polyangia; order Nannocystales; family Nannocystaceae; genus CAZVEM01. The sequence goes on along the minus strand of CAZVEM010000329.1, from coordinate 5,092 downwards.
GGTTGTCAGCTCGGCATGATCGTCGGCAGCGGGATCCTCAGCGAAATCGTACTTCGCGACGTCGAGGTCAGCCGCTCTCCGACCTCTCCCGTGTTCGCGCGGAGCCCTGCCACCCTCCAAGTGCGCCTCCGACTCAGCGAGCCAAGAGGAAGCTGGGCGTTGGCCGTCAGCGTCGAGGACGACGATCGAGTCCAAAGTCCGGCAACAATGCGCCCAGTGTTCTGCCTCGCACTGCTGCGGGGCGTCCCCTTCGTCGCGACCACGACGGTCTCCATGCCTCGCCGGGGACGACATGCCCTGCCCCCCGCAGTGCTCGCGACGCGATTTCCCTTCGGCCTCTTCGTGAAGCGTCGCTTCGTGAAGGATCAGGGCACGCTCATCGTGTATCCGGCCGTTCACCCTGTCCTTCCCGAAGCGCAACAAGACGTCATCTCCGGCGACACCGAGCGTGCGGCGCATGTGCGGTCGCGCGAGGGCGAGTTCCATGGGCTAAAGGAGCATCGCGGCGGCGAGGAACTCTCGCGGGTTCACTGGCGCGCCAGCGCGAGGCTCGACCGGCTGGTGGTCTCTGACTTCGAGTCGCCCGTGGGACAAGAGCGTTGGCTCGTGCTGCCCGACCCAGGCCTGGGCTCTGATCTACTGGACAGCAAGCTCGAAGAACTGACATCGACGGTCGTGAAGCTGTTGCAAGATGGCGGTCACAGCGTGGGACTCCGCGCGCCGGATGGTCGGGTGATGTTTCCGTCCTCACGCGGCGCGGCGCACGAGCGCAGACTGCTTGAAACCTTCGCGCTCTGGGGTCTTGAGGATGTCAGTCTTGAGGGAGGTCCCCACGTATGAGGCTCTCGCTCCATGCGACACGCGACGTTCTCAGCGGGGTTCAGATCGCCCTCGCCGCCGCGACGGTGTGGGCCGCGGGCGGCGGCAGCATATGGGCGTGGCTGCTCTTCCTGGCGTTCTCCGCACTGGCCTACGTCCGTCGACTCCCGGAAGAGGTCAGCGTCACCACGCAGCGCACCTGGACTTTCGCGATCTTCATCGCCCTCGTCGCGAGCGTGTTGCGCGGGCTATTTGGCGGTGAGCTCATCGACGCTGGCGTGGACTTTCTGCTGCTCATGGTGGTCCAACGGCTCTTCCAGCGACAGAAGACCCGCGAGCACCTCCAACTGGTGCTGCTCGGGGCGGTCTTCATGGTCATCGGGGCGGTGATCAACGCCGACCTCAACTACCCGATCCTTCTCCTTCTCTTCTTACCGAGTGCGACACTGGTCCTGCTTCTCAATCTCCTGATCGGTGAGAGCGAGCGCCTCGGTGACCGCATCGCCTTTGAGCTGCGGCGTGATGGCCCCGAGCAGCTGCGCATCCTCTGGCGGGCGGCGCTCGGACTGGCAGCGATCGCTGCCCTCGCTGGCGTCGCGACCTTCGTGCTCTTCCCGCGCTTTGGCGTCGGCGTGTTTCTGCGCGGCTCGGTCGGCAACAGCCAGAGTTCGGGATTCGGCGACACGGTTGAATTGGGCGGCTTTGGCAACATCAAGACTGACACGCGCGTCGTCATGCGCATGCGGGTCGACCGCCCCGCGCGTGAGGCCGACCAGCGTCAACCCACTCACCTCGATCTGTATCTGCGCGGTGTGACCCTCGACGAGTACAGCCGAGGTCGATGGACGCGAAGCCGTGAGGGCGAGCAGGTCGGGATGCGCCGGCTTGGGTCTTGGCAGGTGTTCGCTCCGCTCGGAGTCCCGCTCGCATTGCAGCGTTTGGGTCGTAGCTCAATTCCTGAGCTCACTCCGATCGCGGGATTTCGCGAATCTGAGGAGCACTTGTCGGCGCTGGTGACACTGGAGGATATCGGCACAGAAGCGATCTTCATCGCGAGCGCGCCCGTCGGCGTTGAGCTGGCGCCACGCGGCGCGATCGAGCGACGCAACCAGCTCGTCGCGGGCCTCGACCGCACCGCGCTGGTACCCAACAAGTCCGCGGGGCCCGTGCAGTACCGCTTTCTCGCGCGCAACGGCGTGCCCAGTCGCGAGGAGTTGCTTGCGGTGGGGTCGCCTCCCATCACGCGCTATGAGGGGGACACGCAAGCTGCGGCCGAGACCAATAACTATCTCCAAGTCCCCGGCGATCTCGGCGAGGATTTTCACGCGCTCACGCGCTCCCTCGCGGCGGGTCGGACCAGCCGACTTGAGCGCGTTGAGGCGGCCATGCAGTACCTTGAGGACTTCCGCTACACGACGGATCTACGCCCTTCGCAGATGGTCGTGGAGCAGGGCGCCGATCCGGTCGAGGGCTTCCTCTTCGAGCTCAAAGAGGGGCACTGCGAATACTTTGCGACCGCACTTGCCCTGATGCTGCGCGACATGGGGGTCCCCACGCGCGTGGTCAACGGTTATCACGGTGCGCACCTCAATGAGGTCGGCGGCTTTTACACCGTCCGCCAAGCGGACGCGCACTCATGGGTTGAGGTCGACTTTGGTCCACTTGGCTGGGTCGTGTTCGATGCGACGCCGCCAGATGGACGAAGCGCGGGCGACTCTCCGGCGTGGTTTCCAGCGTTCAACGAATGGCTCGACGCAGCTCGCAATGCGTATCTGCAGTGGATTATCGACTACGACCTTCGCAAGCAGCTCGCGATCGCCGAGGCCGTGATCGCGCGTGGCCAGAGCGGGTCACCCACGCAAGGGCTCTCCCTTGGCTCCCTCGCGCTCCCGCTTCTCGTCGTTGTCACGCTGATCGTGGGAACGGTCCTGTGGCTTGCGCGCGGCCGCCAGCCGTATGTCCACCCCGCGACGCGCTCGATGTTGCGCGTGCTCCGTCGACTCCGCGGCATCGGGATCGAGGCGGCCCCGCATGAAACCGCGGGGGAGCTCGCATCACGGCTCAAGTCCCGTGACCTTGAACTGGCGGCGAGCATCGAGTCGTACCTGAGCTGCTACGAGCCACTGCGATTTGGCAGCGCCGAACCGTCGAGCGCACAGCTGCAGGAACTCCACCGACGCGAGCGAGCCGTGCTCATGATCCTTGCGCAGCATCGCGGTGCGGCACGGCCAGACTCCTCCACGAAGCGACCACGGGACGACGAACCATCGCCGCCCCACGTCCACACGTGATCTCGCCGCCATGACGGCGAGCCACGCACGCTCTCACGTGGACGCCAGCTACGAGCGACTCGGCGAAGCGCGGCGCTTCGCCGAGGTCTTGGGCCGTCGCTTCGCCGATGCACCCGCCCCCGCCTTACTCCGTTGGGCCGCCCGAGCGCCCTTTACCGGCGCCTCGCTTGGCGGCTTGGCCTCGCTCGCAGAGCGCGAGGAGCCTCTGCCAGATGCTTTGCGCGCAGCGGCCCTGCCCGCACGCGGGTCCGAGGCCCGGGGGCGCGAACGGGGCGCCTCCTCTCCGTCGTCGGCGCGAGAGAACGCCAGGTTCTGAGTCATTCGCTGCGCCAGCTTGTTGAGCTCTGCAATCTCCGAGCTGCGAAAGTCTCGAAAGCCGCACTCAAGCAGCGCATTGGAGACCAGCAGGAATCGATCAAAGGCCCGGTACGCTCGCGGCGACGGAGCAAGCAGAATTGCTCGCGCATCGGTGGGGTGCGGTGTTCGGAGGATCCAGCCCGCCATCTCCAACGAACGAACGAAACGACCGACGGTCACTTCGGAGAGCCGCATCTGTGACGCCAATGCGCGCGCCGTCAGCGGCTGCTTCTCCTGAAACAGGATCATCAGCGCGTTGGCTTGCGACGGCGTGACCTGCAAGAGTCGGTGCTCGGACAGCAACGCCTCTAGCCTGCGCTCGACCATTCGCTGTACACGTGAAAGGTTGAGCGCAGCCTCGGCCTGCTCGCGTCGCAGTGCGATGACCGCTTTGGTCGCCTTCGTCGCCACGCGCGGAGGTTGGCAGGCGCCTAGACCGCTCGCAAGTACTGACCGCTCGGACCACGAACGCGCCCAGGCAACGGCGTTCCAGCGCCCCGAAAGGGCATTGGCGCCGCGCCTGCGCGCCGGCTGGAGCCATAATGCTGCGCATGCTAAGCATTGGTGTCGGATAGGAGCAGGAGCACCATGAGCGAAGCGTACATCTACGATGCAGTCAGAACCCCACGCGGCCGCGGCAAGGACTCTGGCGGTCTGTACTCGGTGCGGCCGGTCGAACTTTTGGCCACCACACTTCGGGCAATCCGTGATCGCAACGGCATCGACACCGCACAGGTTGACGACGTCATCGCTGGCTGCGTGACGCAAGCGGGAGAGCAAGGCGCATGCATTGCGCGTTTCGCCGCACTCACCGCAGGCTACGACGAGAGCGCCGCAGGCGTGACGCTGAATCGCTTCTGCGCATCTGGACTTGAGGCGATCAACCAGGCGGCAGCCGGCGTCAAGTCAGGCTTCGCCGATCTCATCGTCGCGGGCGGAGTAGAGAGCATGTCGCGCGTGAAGATGGGCTCTGACGGCGGCGCGATCTGGGATCCGCAGACGCAGTGGGAAGTGGGTTCCGTGCCGCAGGGTGTCTCTGCAGACCTGCTGGCAACGCTGCGTGGCTTTGATCGTGCCTCCGTCGACGCGTACGCGGTCGAGAGCCAGCGCCGGGCAGGCGTGGCGCTCAAAAACGGTCACTTCAAAAAGAGCATCGTGCCGGTCGTGGATAAGTGCGGACTTACGATTTTGGATGCCGACGAGCACCCGCGCCCCGACACCGACATCGCGCGTCTCGCTTCGCTCGCCCCCTCCTTCGCGATGATGGGCCAGCAATTTGGCATGGACGCACTCACCAAGTCCAAGTATCCCGCCGTCGAGCGCATCGACCATGTGCACCATGCCGGCAACTCGTCCGGCATCGTGGACGGTGCCGCCGCGGTGTTGATCGGCAGCAAGGAGAAGGGGACGGCACTTGGCCTCAAGCCGCGCGCGCGGGTCCGCGCCTTCGCTGCGGCCGGCAGCGATCCGATCGTGATGCTCGACGGACCGATCCCCGCGACCCGCAAGGCGCTCGCGAAGGCGGGCATGGGAATCTCGGACATCGATCTGTTTGAGGTCAACGAGGCCTTCGCGGCCGTGCCGATGACGTTCATGCAGGAGTTCGATATCCCGTCCGACAAGGT
>CAZVEM010000328.1:0-6362 GCA_964626165.1 uncultured Nannocystaceae bacterium | reverse complement strand
CGACGTCGATGGCCGCCTGCGTGGACTTATAGTAGTGGATGTTGGTCTTGGCGCTCTGCATCTCTTTGGTGATGCCAAGGCCACGCTCCAGCAGCAACTCGTGCAACACCAGCACGTCGAGCTTGACGAGGGCGGGCGGCAGATGCTCAAGGCCGACGGCCGCAGGATTGAAGTCCTCGCGCAGAGTCAGCACGTGCATGCGCCCACTCCGTGGAGCCGACAGACCGAAGGCGGCGCGCTCTTTGCCGGCAGCACCGAGCACGGCCGTCAGTTCGTCCTCGTCGCGTGGCAGCGGGACTTCTTGATGGGTGAAGAACGCCGCCGCGCCCTCCAGCAGCTTGCCCAAATCACAGGCCGGCAAGTCGTGGACGAGTCTGTGCGTTGGCAACACGACAAGACCGTCATCGTTGAGGTTTGACAGATAGATCATGCCGAACTTGGCAGACTCGCCCGCGCCTGCGCGCTCGAGTTCGTCGCGGTACGCACACATCGTCTCATAGCGATGATGTCCGTCGGCGATATAGATCTTCTTGTCTGCGATCAGCTTGACGACGGCGGCCAGCGCCGAAGGGTCGTCGACGCGCCACAGCGAGTGATCGACATCATCAAATCGGCAGCTCAGCACAGGCGCGCGCATGTGATCGGAGACCGCGGCTTCCCAGCGCTTATCGGGATCCGAGAACATGCCAAACACGAGCTCAAGGTGCGCATTGCATGCGCGCATCAGCGCGAGTCGATCGGCCTTCGGGCCGGCGAGCGTGCGCTCATGCGCAAGCACCGGGCCCTGGCCAAATCGCGTCAACTCGATGGTGCAGATGAAGCCTTTGCGGACGTAGGTCTTGCCCTGCGAGGAAAAGGTCTGGTGGTAGACGTAGATCGCGGGGCGGCCGTCGCGGACCAGCGCGTTCTCGATCAGTGCGCGAAAGCGGCGTGAGCCTTCCGAGTACTTCGCGTCGCCTTCGCCTTCGGGGAGAATGACGTGCACGCAGTTGTTGCGCGACGCGGCCGCGAGCTGTGCCCGGCCGTCTTCGTCGATGACATCGTAGGGCGGTGCCAGCAACAAGGCGGCATCCCCCGCGCGTCCGAGGTCGTAGCGGAGGCCTTGGAAGGGTCGAATGGCTGCCATACCGTGCTCAGCGCTATACAACGTCCCTTGGCCTAGTTCCACGGTGCGCGCGCGCGGCTCAAGCAGCCGTCATGGAAGCTCAGAACGCCGTTTTCCCTCCGCTACGTGCGGTCGTGCGCCCCGAGTGCGTCCTCGCGCCATCGACCGCGCCACCCGCCCCCTCTTGCGAATTTGCCCGAGGACTGCCGCGTGTGCCCGTCCTCGACTCGGCCGCACGCGCGCCCCCGCCCCGCAACGTCTCGGCGCAGCTCGCCGGCAAGATCCCCCGCTGCCAGCGCGGCAACTTCGCGCTGCGGCCCCGACGGCACGCGCTCAGGATGGCGTCGACATGCGAGCGCGCGATCCGATGTCCCGTCGGAATTGACCACCGGCCATGGTGATGCCGTCGAGGCGAGCATATGCGCGATCGAGGGCCTGCTCGAGCGTGGTGCCGCGGGCCACCACCGAGAGCACGCGTCCGCCGTTCGCGACGAATCGACCGTCCTCGCGACGGCGTGTGCCCGCGTGAAAGACGGCAGACTCTGGCGGCGAATCGATCTTGGCCGCCGGGGGATCGTCGACAGCCGCGCGGCTTCCAAGATCATCGCGCAGGCCGTCAATCACTGCGCCCTTGATGGGATCATCGGGGTAGCCCTCCGCCGCCAGCACGATGACAGCCGCGGGAGCAGCCCGCAGTCGTCCCGAGCTCAGCTCGCCCTGCGCGGCCGCGAGCAGATGGGGCACGAGCGGCTCCTCAAGTCCCCACATCAGCGCCTGCGTCTCTGGATCTCCGAGTCGCACGTTGTACTCGATCACCTTGGGATCGCCGGCGGGGCTGATCATCAGGCCGACGAAGAGGAATCCCTGGAAGGGTCGACCCTCCTGCACCAAGCCTCGCAGTGTCGGCTCGACGATCTCCGCCATGACGCGCGCATCCAATGCAGGCGTACACAGCGGTGCAGGGCAATAGGCCCCCATGCCACCCGTGTTGGGACCTTGATCACCGTCGCGCAGTCGCTTGTGATCCTGCGCGGTCGGAAGGATGCACGCACGCGTGCCGTCGGTCAGGACAAAGTAGGAGAGTTCCTGTCCCTCAAGACGCTCTTCAAGCACGACCGACGCCCCCGCGCTCCCAAAGCGACCGCCCAGCAAACAATCGCGCGTGGCCTCGCGCGCCTCCTCAAAGCTGCTCGCGACCACCACTCCCTTCCCCGCCGCGAGGCCGCTCGCCTTCACAACGGGCGGAACCACAAAGGTGCCGAGCACCGACTCCATCTCCTCCATCGAGCGCACGGTGTGGTGCGCCGCGGTCGGGATGCCATGCCGGTTCATAAACTCCTTGGCGTGGGCCTTGCTGCCTTCCAGCTGCGCGGCCGCCTGGCTTGGACCCACCGTGGGAATGCCGGCGGCGCGAAGTCGATCGCCGAGTCCCTCAACAAGCCCCTGCTCGGGCCCAACGACGCACAGATCGATGCCTTCCTGCTGCGCAAAGCTGCGCAGTGCCTCGACGCTCTGCAAGTCGAGTGGCACGCAGCGGGCGACGGATTCCATCCCGGCGCTCCCGGGCGAGACGAGCACCTCGTGCCCCTCGTGACTGCACCGCCATGCGATCGCGTGCTCACGCCCGCCGCTGCCAAGAACCAGAATTCGCAATGGTGTCATGACAAGAGCCTCTGGGTGTGTGTGCGGTGGGTGAGCTACAAAGTCTTTTGCGATATGAGCTCGCGCTACTGGACGTCTTCACGCGAATGCGTCATGAGGTGCGCGCATGAATCGCGCACCGCGCGTCTAGTGACGGAAGTGGCGTTCACCGGTCATGACCATCGCCAGGTCGTGGCTGTCGGCCGCCTCGATGACCTCTGCATCTCGCATCGCGCCACCGGGCTGAATGATCGCAGCAACGCCGACTTGCGCGAGCGCGTCGACGGAGTCCCGAAACGGGAAGAACGCGTCCGATGCCACGCAGGCGCCGCTCGCAAGGCCACCGGCACGCGCGATCGCCTGCCGCACTGCCTCCACGCGCGAGGTCTGGCCGCCGCCTATGCCAACACTGCGACCATCACGAACCAGCACGATCGCATTGCTTCGCACGTGCTTCGCGATCCGCTGCGCGACCTCAAGATCGCGGTGCAGCCGTGCGTCGAGCGGACGCTTGGTGACAACCGTCGCCTCGTCGACGCTGACGCGAATCTCGTCGCGCTGCTGCATCAGCACGCCACCGACAATCGAGCGAACCTCCCAGTCGATCGCCTCGGGTTTTGCATGCATGCTGCGGTTGGCGACTTCCAAGACCCGCAGGTTCTTCTTGGTCGCGAGGAGTGCGGCAGCCTCGTCGTCCACGCTGGGCGCGATGATCACCTCAAAGAAGCTCTCCAAGAGCGCCTTGGCCGTGTCGACGTCCAGACCGCGGGAGAGCGCCACGATACCGCCAAAGGCCGACTCCGCGTCGGCATCTCGCGCCCGCACGAAGACCTCCGCCATGCTCTCCCCTTCGACGCCGACCGCGGCGCCACAGGGCGAGAGATGCTTGATGACGCTGGCCGCGGGACCGAGCGGGGCAAGGTCTTGGACCAGGCCCCAGGCCGCATCGGCATCGAGCAAGTTGTTGTACGAGAGCTCTTTGCCCTGCAGCTGCCGTGCGCCAGCGATGCCGGGAGCGGCCTGCGCCGCGCCGACGCGATAGAGCGCCGCGGCCTGCTGGGGATTTTCGCCGTAACGCAGCGCGCTGGCGAGCGGCGCCGCCAAGAGCAAGGTCTGCGGTGTTGCGGCAGTCGTTGAGGGCTCGGTGCTGCCCCAGTAGCTCGCGATCGCGCTGTCGTACTCTGCCGTATGGGCGAAAGCCTTGCCGGCGAGGCGGCGGCGCTCTTGCGAGGTCAGCCCGCCGTGCTCGCGGAGTTGGGCCGCGACCGACTCGTAGTCGCTCGGATCGACGACGACGGCAACGCGAGCGCAGTTCTTGGCCGCCGCTCGGATCATCGTGGGTCCGCCGATGTCGATATTCTCGATCGCCTCCGCGAAGGTGCAGCCCGGCTTGGCCACCGTCGCCTGGAAGGGATAGAGATTGACGACCACCAGATCGATCGGCGCGATGTTGTTGGCCGCGAGCTGTGCCGCATCCTCCGCGGTATCGCGCGACAAGATTCCGCCGTGGATGATCGGGTGCAGGGTCTTGACCCGTCCGTCTAAGATCTCGGGCGAGCCGGTGTGCTCGGAGACCTTGGTGACCGGCAGACCCCACTCGCGAAACCAGGCGTACGTGCCACCGGTGGAGATCAGCGCGATCCCAAGCTCCCGGAAGCACGACGCCAAGACGTCTAGGCCCCTCTTATCACTCACGCTGACCAGCGCCCGGCGGATCGGATGACGATCGTTCACGGGCGGGCAGCTAACACACCCCACCGCGCCACTCCAGCCCTACCCTCGCGTCCGGCCAAGATGGCTCGGTCGCGAGGCCTAGCGGCTTGCGAGGCGCGCGCAGCACTCACGCGTCGCGGGTCAGGTAGGAGAGCATGTCGTCGCCCCCAACCTCGCGGAGCTTCATCAGCCCGCGCACCTCGACCTGGCGGATGCGCTCACGCGTCAGGTTCAAGATCTCGCCGACCTCTTCGAGGGTGATCCCGCCCTGCTCGGCCACATCGAGTGCGCAGCTGTTCTCAAGCTCCCACACTTCTTTGTCGGGGAAGTTGATCTTGATACTGCCCGTCCGCGGATTGACGTCGATGTACAGGTGGTACTTGCAGCTGACGTAGGGACACGGACGCGCGACGTTGGAGCATTCCGTGCGGGTCTTGGGACGCCAATAGCCGCGCTCGGGATAAAGCAGCGCACCAATGCGCAGCTCTTCCTTGGTCAGTCGCTTCATCGCGATGGTCTTGGCGCGAACGCGGCGCGTGATTGGCCGCGGATCTTGTTCGTCGCAGTCGTCATCGCTGGTGAGAACGCCGTCGTGGAGCGGAAGCACGGGCGCGAGGTCTGCGTCGGAGGAAAGGAGCTGGTCTTGCGTTGTCATGGGGAAGGCCGGGGGGACGGGGGTGAGAGAGAACGTCGCTGCGAGGGCTGGGGTCGAAGCGACGGCGCTGGGGGATCGAGGAGGGCAAGGGGCTTGGGGGAAGGACCGATGCCGGTGGGGCCAAGTGCAAGTGCGCGATAGAAAGGTGAGGAGCTGAGCGGCGAACGGGCCCGCACAACCACTAAAGGAGTTCGGTCGGACTGACGGCACCGCCACCGCGGGGGCGACGGTCAAAGGTCGATGTGAGGAGCTTTTCGATGCGACCGACGCTCTCTAAGAGGCGCTCGGCTCGCTCGCGAAGGGTTGCGAGCTCGTCTTGCAGTCTCGCCCGACGCTCAGCGTCGGTCTGCGCTGCGATCTTCTCGCTAAAGAGGTTGACGACTTCTTCGAGCGCCTCGTCGAGTGACTCGATGCTGTCCTTGAAGGTCAAGAAGCGCTCTTGGATCTCTTCGAGCGTGTGCTGCTCCGCCATCAAGCGCTTGATGGTGTTGATGCGACGGATGCATCGCACCGGATAGAGACCGACCGAGCCGAGGTTCTTGCCCTTCTGGCCGACGCGGCGCGAACGAGGCACAAGGCCGAGCTGCACGTAGCGACGCAGGTTCGCCTCCGAGAAGCGGACATCGCGTTCCTCGAAGACGCCGACGATCTGCTGCGAGGTCAGACCATCTGCATGGCTGACTTCGATCTCGCGGATCTGGAGCTCTGTGAGGACGTTGGGCATCGCTTGGCCGATGAGGAATCGCTTGGGTTTCTCGCTGCTCGGAGGTCGAGGGCTGCTCGGAGGTCGAGGATGGAGAGGAGCGAAACGAGAGGGAGAAGGGAGGCGGCGCGGGCGGTGAGGAGAAAGGTGCGGCGCGTGAAGCTGGTCTGGCCGAGTGGATCGCGTCCGGTTGATCGAGTCACGCGATCACTGATTTCTTCTGAGCGCGACAATACTCTATTGAGTAGAGCCAGAAAACACGTTTCGTCTTAGTGGACAAAAAAAAGTATCGTCGCGTACTGACACGCAGTTCAGTGCGAAGGATGTTCAGGAATCGATTGAGTGCCATCTGCTCGCGAAGTCGCGAGCGCGATCGCAAGTCACCGATGCGGAGCGTCGATACCTCCGCCGGTGAGTCGCGAGTATCTCGCCGCACGTGCGCGTCCGATCGGATCGGCACCGCGGGGCCGACCGCTCACGAGAGGTCGATGCGAGCGCGGACGTCCCGAGCTCGTCGCCGTCTCGCAACCAAGTGCTGGTCGCGA
>CAZVEM010000327.1:0-6432 GCA_964626165.1 uncultured Nannocystaceae bacterium | reverse complement strand
GGCACGCGCCGCACGTCGCACCAGCTGACGCAGGAGTCGAAGCCCCGCGCGATATGGCAGCGACAGCGTGCCCGCAGCAGCGTCGTGGACCAGCGTACCCGCGCGCAACGTGAGCGCGGCCAGGCCGACAAGATCGATCGCGTTGTGCAGGACCACCGCATCCACGCGAAGCTCCACCTCCGCGCGCGTCGCCTCCTGCACGGCGACCAAGTCCCAGTACATCTGTGGGATCTCGCTGCCCGCGATGTCGTCTTGACGTGCCGCCCCAAGGACCGCGTGCTCCAACGAGGAGAGCCGACAGTTCACGGACTGATCCATCCACAGCGCCCGCGCGAGCGGCATGAGATCAAGATGCCGCTCGCCCAGGTGCCTCGGCGGCCGACCATCGACACTCTTGCGCTCGGACGGGGGGTCCCCTTGGGGTGCGAGCGAAGACGCCACGCCGCACAACGCAAGCCTGCGTCTCAGCAGCGGTAGATCGAAGCGCTGTCCGTTGTAGCTGACGAGCACGGTGTCACAGCGCGAAGCGGAAGCGCACGCTGCCGCTGATTTGTTGCCGATCTGCGCACGCGCTGCACGGGCGACGAGCGTCTCGATCTCTTCCAAGCACGCGACGAAGTCCGCAAGCATTGCCTGCTCACCTCGGGGATGCTCCAAGACCCATTGCTCCAAAATCCAGGTCGCCTCAAGACCCTCCACCGAAGGGCGCTGCCACAGCAGGCCGATCACCCATGCCGACACCCCCACACCGTGCAGCCCCGTTGTCTCGGTATCGATGAAAATTGGCGTCCAGCCCGCGGCGGCTTGAGCGACAGCCGCTCCCGCTCCCATATCCACATCCACCTCGGCACTGGGACCCGTACTGGCACTGGCACTGGCAGCGGCGTGATGTGAGAGCGCACGCAGCACGCAGTTCGGACCGCCGAGCGAGTGGCCCCCCATCGAGGTCGATGCCGCACGCAGGAAATCGGGCGCCTGCAGCAACGCGGGTGCCAACACGGGCGACAGCTCTTGCAATGTCGGCCGGTTGAGCCGCTGCCGCAGCCGGCGAAAGCTCGTGGGTGGCGGCGATAGCACGTCGCGCCGCTCCGCGAGGGAGGGCGTCCCCCCGGTCTCACGCTGCGCGCGTGCGTCCAGCTCAAGCCGACGAAGTCGCACGCGAGTCCTCCAGGTGTTCGTTGAGCAAATCCTCGCTGTCGTTGTGTGCACGGCCGTCGCAAGGGTCCTCGCGTGCGTGCGTCGCCGCGTGATCGATCAGACAGCGCAGCGCAGCGACGACCCGCTCGCTCCCAATCTCTCGCCCGGTCGTCTGCCCGCGCGCCCGCTCACGCGTCGTTGCCCCGAGTGCGAGACGCAGCGCGACTTCCAACACCGTGTCCCGCTGCTCGGCGATCGCGATCGCCAGACCCGCGCCGCCAGGTCGTTTGTCGTAGAGCAAGATCGATGGCCTGCCGGAGGCTTCACTCGCGGCATTGGGGGTGAGGCTAGGACCCGCGACCACGGCCCACGCACCCGTGCCCAAGTGCGCCCCGATCACCGCGCCCAAGTCACCGGGCTCGCACATCAGGACCAGCAGGCCCGCGTCCCGCAGTACATGCGAGAGGGCAAAGACCACTTGGGTGCGCTCACCTGCCTCTGGAAAGTCCGCCAGCAGGGTGTCGGGTAGATCCCACCAAACGCCGCAGCTCTGCATGTCGAGATCGGGCAGGTCGACCGGGCCAAAGCCGAGTGTCTCGTGGCTGGTGAAACGAATCTTCTTGAACGCGGGGACGCTACGCACCACCTGCACATAGCCATGGCCGCCCACGGGGCTGGCCGCCAAGCTGTCGAGCACGCGTACCCGCAAGTGACAGATCGCCTCGGTGTAATAAGCGACCTCGACCTTTGCGACGGTCGCCTTGCGCGCGTCCCAATCGAGCGCGAGCACCTCGTAGTTGCGACCCTCCATCGGATAGATCGCCCCCACGTGCAGATACATGGGGGCGTCTTCGAAGTCGACCTCCGCCAGAACCCGACCGTCCTCAAGCCGACCTTCGCAGCGCTCGATCACCTGGAAGTTCTCCTCCAAGGTGCCGCGAAGATCGACGTCCTCGGCCGGGAAGGGTGTCCCGATCGAGTGCCAGGTACTGCCGCTGGGCGCATCGACGCGTGCCAGGACGCCCCGCTGCTCAAGATGAACCAGAACCGGCTCAAGTCCGTGCTCGCCGTGGTCGCCGCAATCGTTTGACGGCGCGCCGAAGGACTCATCGGCACGTAGCGGGAGCTCGAACGCTGCGCATCGCAGGTGCGGGATCAAGATCTCCGGGTTGTCCGCGTCGATCATCGCACGTTCGATGGGACCGTCGAAGAGAAGCTCTGGGCATTCCGCGACACGTTGATCGAGCGGCGCAGACGACATCACCATGATCGTCAGGGCTGGCGTATCACGCCGGCCTGCGCGGCCAGAGCGCTGCCAAGTCGCCGCACGGGTGCCGGGGTATCCCGCAAGCAGCACGGCATCCACCGCACCGATATCGAGGCCGAGCTCGAGCGCGCTGGTGGTGGCGACGAGCTCGGCTTCCCCGGAGCGAAGCGCCGCTTCCACCTCGCGTCGGTGCGCCGGCAAATAACCGCCTCGATAGCCGCGAACGCTCCGCTCTGCCCGCGCGCGGACGCTGGGGGTCACCGGTCCGCCCAACTGATGATCCGGATGTGGGCCCGTGCCGTGCTCATCTGCCGCAGCGCCAAGGCCCGCACACTGCGCGATGTCGTCCTCGCGAACGTATCTCGTCAGCAGCTCGACCGCCTTGCGCGTGCGGCAAAACGCCAAGGTGCCAAGTTCGTGTGCCCGCAACTCACGAGCCACCGCACGCGACACCTTGAGAAAGTCGCGGCGCAGCCCGGTCGCTGCGTCGCAGATCGCGGGATTGACCACGGCAAAGGTCCGCTGCGGCCGGGGCGCGGCCGAGGCATCGATCAGGCATGCGTCAGGTCGACCCGTGAGCAACGAGAAGAGCTGGCCTGGATTTGCAATCGTCGCTGAGCAGCCAATGAGCTGCGGTCGCGAGCCGTAGTGCTCGCACAACCTCAGCAAGCGGCGCAAGACGTTGGCAACGTGACTGCCAAAGACGCCGCGATAGACATGGAGCTCGTCGATCACAACGTAGCGGAGGTTTGCGAGCACGCTCGCGAAGCGATCATGCCCGGGGAGGATCGCGCGGTGCAGCATGTCGGGATTGGTCGCGATCATGTGCGCCCGCGTCCGGACGGCTTGGCGCTCATCGGGCGGCGTGTCGCCGTCAAACACGCCGAGACCAACGCCAAGCGCGGCCGCAGCACGCTCCCGCAGACTTGCGCTCTGGTCGCGCGCGAGAGCCTTGGTCGGAAAGAGCGCGAGCGCCCGCGCATGCGGGTCGGCGAGCACCGTATGAAGAATGGGGACCTGGTAGCAAAGCGACTTCCCCGAGGCGGTCTGCGTCGCGATGACGAGATCTCCACCTTCGTGGAGAGCGTCGAACGCGGCTCGTTGGTGTGCCCAGGGATGTGAGATCCCCTTCTCGGCAAATGCACCGATCACACGAGCATCCAGCCACTGCGGCCACTGTGCGCGTGATCCTCCTTGAGCGGGCTCTTCGCGGACCGCGACGACCTCAAGCTGCGACGAGGCGCTGAGACTCTCCAGCGCGCCTTGGATGCGAGCGGCGGTGTGCGATCGTGCACGCGTCGAATCCATCGCCGTGTGCGAAATCGGCTGACGAATTTCTGAATCGGTGACGTGCTCGCGCGTGGCACGTTGCCCGCGACGCTCGAGATCCGCGTCGGGAGCCGCATGGAGCTGTGAGGCCGGAGATGGAGCGCCGGAAAGACCGGAACGCCCCGCACGCGCAGAAACACCGTTTGAAGGAGGGTCAGGAGTCTCTGGAAGGAGGCCTCGCGTGCGGGACGAACCGTATGAATGCTCTATCACTGATGCGATCCGGCTGCTCGTGCTGAACAGATGAACCATGCTCGCTTACGTTCAGTAGGCTTGTCAAGATTTGGCGAAAAATGCCTCTCCGAGGCATTCCAGCGCACACTGCCACGGCGCCCGGCGGCCATGCGAGCGGCCCTCGCTGCCGGCCGTACCGGGGCGAGGGAGATCTCGTCTCCGACTCGCGCTTCAGAGCACCTCATGGAAATGCGCAAGAGCCGCCGAATCGCCTTCGAGCACGCCGCCACGCTCGATCTTGAGACGGTCGCGCTCGATGGCCGCACCGAGAACATCAGCCTGCACGGGGCGATGCTCCACCTCCCCGATCTCTCCAGCGCCGCAGGTGCGGCAGTCAAACCAGGTTCAGTGGGCGAGTTGAGCTTCGTGCTGCCAGGCTACCCGGGCCGCGTCGCACTGAAGGTCGTTGTGCGTTGGCGCTCCGCGGTGCTTGTCGACAGCGTCGGCGTTGAGTTTCGCGACGCGCTCGATGACGACGCCCGCAAGCTCTTGGTGCTGATTGGCTGCGACGATCTCGCGTCGACTTAGGTCGCGCGTCGCCGTTCGTCGCCGAGCGATCCCCCACCGCGCCGCGGCCCCCCGCGTGATCAGAACGCCGGCCGGCTGCGCCAATCGACGGGCCAGGGCTCGCCCGCATTTCCCTCGATCGCCTCGCCCTCGTGCGACACGACGAAGTTGCCGACGTCACCAAAGGCGCGCTCTTGATTGACGCGCCCATCGCGAACACGCATCGGCGTCGTGCGGCCCTGACTTCGAATCGCAATCACCTCGTGGGGGGCGGGACGGAGATCGACCAGCGCGCCTTTGCGCTCTGCGTCCATCAGCTGCTCTTCGTTTCCGATCGGGTCCGCGATGGTCTTGGCCTTGAGCGTCCAGACCAGGAGCGAGGTCGGATCGCGCGCACCGAATCGCTCCGCGAGTAAGTCCTGCATCCCGAAGAAAGTCTTGCCGACGTCATTTTGATTCACCGGACCCGCCATCAGGCAGCAGCCCGCGAGCAGATCGCAGCCCTCGGGCACGCAGGTTGTGCCCATCAGCTCCGCGTAGAGAGTCCCTCGCGCCGCCATCGCGCCAACGCAGCGAATGGCGTGGTGCCAATCCATGCCCGCATTCGCGACCTCGGACCGGCTCAATCCCACCAAATAGATGCGCTGTCCTGCGAGCGCGAAGGCCTTGCGGCCACGCTCGGCGTTGCGCGACAGCAGCTTGCCACTCGGCAAGTCGATCCACTTGGGCAGCCCCGCGATCACGCGATCCGTCACGGTATTGAGGTCGCGACGGATGGCGCGCAGACGCTCTTTGCCGTCCGGGGTCAGCACATCGAGGCGATCGAGCAAGAGCAGCGACTTGCCGGCACTTCGGGGCAGGCCCGTCCAGCGAGCAAAGGCATTGTAGGCCGCCCGGCCGACCTGCTCGTCGAACTCCGGCGAGAGGTCCATACTTTGCCGGGTCGCATACTGTGAAGGCGCGCGCTCGTCGGTGGAGACGCCGGGCTGCACGCGCTCGCTGCGAAACGCCATCAGGTTCGCACCCAGCTTGCGCCACAGTGGTGCAGGCAGGTCGATGCGGTCCTCGGCGGTCGCCCCGCCCACGCTTGCAACCAGCGCGACGCGCCAACCTCGTGACCATTCAGAGGGGGCGAGGCCACACACGCGCGCGAGCTCGCGCGAGAGCGCGACGTTGCGCGTGCCGGCTTCGCCGGAGAAGGGACGCATAAAGATCTGGGTGCGCCGTCGCCCCTGCGATGCGATCACTGCCGCGCGCTCCATGGCCTCGGCGAGCACGCCGACATGTAGATCGCTCAGGTACGCAATCGTCGGGATGTCCGCGACATCGCGCGAGCGCTTCCGCAACGCCCGGATCGGCACGGTGGCCAGACTCGTGATGGGCCGATGTCCGACGAAAGTCAGCAGCAGCGTAAACGGCGTTCGATAAGGGCGAGAAAACACGACATGCGTGTACGCGGCGCCCGGGAGTACCGGACCCTCCAAGTCCGACATCCGGGCGAGGATCGCCGCCGCCTGGCGGGAGCCCTCGGCGTCCAATACGTATTCGCGGTGGCCACGGAAGTTCGTCGACTGTCGAGCACTCAGCACGCCGAGCGAGCACTCCTCGAAGAGCTCGGCTTCGGTGGGCGGACTTGTCGCCTCGAAGGCGTGGGGCGTGGACAACGAGAGCAGCGGCAGCACGGCGGCCGCCTCCTCTTCCGTCATCGAGACGCGCGTGCGATAGCCGACAGGTGAACCGCTCCTGAGTCGACGGGGAAGCGAATAGCGCGATTTCTTTTCGCCATCCTGAAACGATCGCGGCCGCGACACACGCTGGCCCGGCGGCGGCGGTTCAATCAGGACCGGTTTGAGGGGCTTGCGATGCCACGCTTCATGTTCGTCGGCTGGGTGCACCATGCAAGACCTCGACCCTACCAGCGGCCACGCGTGCTGGGGAGGGTGGGCCCCAGCGATGCC
>CAZVEM010000326.1:0-6438 GCA_964626165.1 uncultured Nannocystaceae bacterium | reverse complement strand
GGTTACGCGGCAATCCACGGCCAGGAATCCGGGCATGCAATGGACCTCCAGCGACGCAGCGCCGGGCCCTACCCCGCATCTGTTGTCGCGGTCCCCGGCGGCCTCGCCACCTTAGCGGCGGCAGTCGACTCGACCTGCCCTCAGCGGACGTTCAGCTGGCGTACTGCGCCGCATCCGTGGCGCGACGCATATTGACGCTGACAAGCTTGGACACGCCGCGCTGCTGCATTGTGACGCCGTAGAGCAAGTCGGCGACCTCCATGGTGCGCTTGTTGTGCGTGATCAGAATGAACTGGGTGCGGTCCGAGAGTTCGCGCACCAGGTCGCAGAAGCGGCCGACGTTGGCCTCATCAAGCGGCGCATCGACCTCGTCGAGGAGGCAGAAGGGGCTCGGCTTCATCAAGAAAATGCCAAAGACCAAGCTGACGGCAGTGAGCGCCTTCTCGCCGCCGCTGAGCAGCTCGAGGCTGCTGACCTTCTTGCCGGGCGGCTGCGCGTAGATCTCCACGCCTGTGTCGAGCAAGTTGTTGGGGTCACTGAGGACCAACTCGGCGCTGCCACCGGCGAAGAGCCGGGGAAAGACCTGCTTGAACATCTCGTTGACCTTGTCGAAGGTCTCGCGGAAGCGCTCGCGCGTCGTCGCATTGATGGTCTCGATCGCGGCAGTGAGCTGCTCGAGTGCCTGCTCCAGATCGTTCTTTTGCGCCGACAAGAACTCGAAGCGGCGCGCCACCTCTTCGTACTCCGTGATAGCGCCGAGGTTGACGTCGCCCATACGCGCGATGATCTGCCTCAGCTCTGCTAGACGCGTGCGCTCGATCTCGGTCGCGCGCGGCCGCGCGTGATGGTCGATCAGCGCTTCAACAAGCTCGAGATCGTAGCGCTCGCGAACATCTTGCACCAAGTGTTCCTGCTCAAGCCGCAGCTCCTGCAGGCCCATTTCGACCTCGTTCGCGGCATCGCGCTGCGCTTCCAAGGTCTTGCGGATATTTCGAAGTGCGAGCGCGAGTTCTTCGTCTTGCACCTGCGCGGCGCTGAGCGCCTCTTGCCGCTCCACCACGTTGCGGCGCACAACGTCGGCCTCGCCGAGGAGCTCGTTGTGGCGTGCCACGATTCCGACGACGGCCTCCTGAAGCGCCGCGATGGTCGCCCTGCTCTCTTCGACCACCGCCTGAAGGCGACGAATTCGCTCGCGCTCACCGCTTGCCTGTGCATTCACACGCTGATGAGATGCGACGAGTGCGGCGATTTGCTGCTGCTGCTTGGCAAGCTCCACGCGGGCGTTGCCAAGCACGGACTGTGCCTGGTCTCGCTCGCCGCGGAGGCGCTCGACATCCTCCCGCGCGCCGACCAGCGCCGCCTCGATCTGCGGCTCACGGGCACGCGTCTGCTCAAGCTCGGTCGCCAGCCCAGTCGCTTCCTCCCGGCGCGACGCCACCTGAGCTTGAAGCTGCGCCGCACGTTGATCTTGCTGGGCGAGCTCGCGTCCAATCCGTGCGACCGCTTGCTGCGTCGTGTTGACGCGCTGATTGGCGACCGCTCGCTCGGACTCGCGCTGAACGAAGTCCTTTTCGATCTGCTCCTTCTCGCCGTCGAGCTCGCGCAGCCGCTCTGCAAAGCCTTGCTGCTTGGCCAGCGCGCTGTCGAGCGACTCTTTGAGTTGCCCGGCCAGCGTCGAGAGCTCTTTGATCTCGCGCTTGTTCTGGAGCAGCGCGGAATCCAGCGCGTCCGCGCTGCCGCCAATCACGACGCCGCTCGCCTCGATCCGGTCACCCTCGAGCGTGACGATCGGTTGCGCCTGCCCCATCGATTGCCAAAGCTCAAGCGCGCCGCTGAGGGACTCCACCACCAAGGTTTCACCGATCAGTTCACGGACCAAGGGCGCAAAGCGTGCATCGGTATCCACCAGATCGACGAGTCGACCGACCACGCCGGGCAATGACGCCGGCGCATCACCTACGGCGACCGATTCGCCCTGCGCTGGCGCCGGAGCTTGCGCTGCGCCGTCCTCTCGTCCAAACGTCGAGTCCGGCGACGCAGCCTCATCGGCGCCCGGCGCAGTGCCAGCAACGTGGGCCGAACCGGCGCTGAGATCGACGACCTCAATCCGGCCGGATCGTCCAAGCTCGGCGGCCTGAGGCACGCTCCAACCGATCGCCCCTCCAAGGTGGGCGCCCTCGGTTCGCGCGGCGCTGGCCGACGGCAGGCCATGCCTTCCAACGCGCGGTAGGAAGGTCGTCCTTCCCTCGTTGCGCTGTTTGAGCAGATCGACAGCCCCGACGGCGGAGCGGGGCCCTTCCACCACGACACCTTGCAGACGATCACCGAGGACCGCGCTCATTGCCGCCTCGTAACGCTGCGGCACCGAGATGAAATCGGCCATGATGCCGTGCACGGCAGGCGCTGCACCGGCATGCGCGCCGAACTCGACCGCAGCAAGTTCAGCGCGATGCTCCATCACGACCTGCACGCCGGAGGCGCAGCCTTCGTAGCGAGCAGCGATCTCTTCGAGCGACTCTTTGCGCGAGGTGGTGCGCAACAACTCTCTGCGCGCACTCTCCACCTCGACATCGACCTTCTTGAGTCGCTCTTTGAGCTGCGCTCTCTCAAGCTCCAGGGCAGCGCGCTGCTCTTTGAGCGTGCCGACTTGCTCTGTGGCGCTGCTGGCGGCCAGCGTCGCTTCCTCGAGCGCGCGCTGCTCGTCCTCGAGCGCGGTCTTGAGCCCTTCGGCGACGTTGGCGAGGTTGTCGAGCTGCTCTTGAAGCGCGCTGGCCTGTTCGACGCGAGACTGGGCGCGCGCCTCGAGGCTGGCTGCGCGGCTCATGCACTCGCTTCGCTCGCGCGCGAGATTTTGCGTATCACGGTCGCGATCTTTGAGCTGACGGTCGAGCTCGCTAAACGCCTGCTCGAGTTCACGAACCTGGCCCTGTGCGCCCGCGAGAGCGTCGCCGGCGGTGTGAATCGCCTGCCCTTGCCATCCGAGACCACGCAGCTCCTCGACGATGCGCTCGATCTCAGCGTCGTAGCTCGCGAGCGCTCGGCCTCCGCTCTCGATCTCGGCCTGCGAGTGGTCCGCGGCGCGCTGGGTGTTCTCCGCCTCGCGCAGCTTGTGGGTCCGCTCGCTCTCGAGCATTCGGACATCGTTGTCGATCTGGTACTGACGCTCACGCTGGGCGTCGAACTCCTGCTGCGCCACCGCGAGGGCGAGGCGCTGGGCCGCGTGACGGGCGTCGAGCGCGGTTGATTGGTTGCGGAGGGCCGCGACTTCGGCATTGAGATCGTTCGCGCGCAGCGTCAATACGCGCACGCTGGCCGAGAGCTCAAGGTAGCGGTGGCTCGCGGTCCAAAGCTCAAGATCGACGGCCTCACGGCGATATCGAACAAAGCGCTCGGCCTTCTGGGCCTGCTTGCGCAGGGTACCCAGGCGCCCGTCAAGCTCGGTCACCATGTCCGAGACGCGCAGGAGGTTCTGCCGCGTCTGCTCCATGCTGCGCTCGGCCTGAACCTTTTGTGCCTTGAACTTGGTGATGCCCGCGGCCTCATCGATGATCTGGCGGCGCTGCTCGGGCTTGGAGGTGACGATCTGGCTGACGCGCCCCTGCTCGATGATCGAGTAGCCCGTCTTACTTCCGATGCCGGTCCCCATCATCATCTGCACGATGTCGCGCATGCGGCTGGGCACCTTGTTGATCAGGTATTCCGAGGTGCCGTCCTTGTAGAGACGGCGGGAGACGGTGAGCTCGGCGTAGTTCGACCAGGGTGCGGGGACATCGCCTTCGTTCTCGAAGGTGATGGAGACCTCTGCCATGCCTGCCGCGCCGCGGGTGGAGCAGCCGGCGAAGATCACGTCCGACATGCCCGAACCACGCAGGTGCTTGGCGCTTTGCTCGCCGAGGCACCATCGGATCGCGTCGACGATGTTCGACTTCCCGCAGCCGTTGGGGCCGATCACGCCCGTGACCTTGGAGTCCACCACGACGACCTGGCGGTCGGCGAAGGACTTAAACCCGTGAACCTCGATCTTCTTGATCCGCATGTGTCAGGGCCCGTGAAACGGGTCTCTCCGATAGCATCTTGGCCGTTGCGGGCGAAGAGCGATCCTTGCCCCGCCTTGCCTGTGGATAGCCTCGAAGAGATCGCCTGAGTTTGCGCGATCTCTGGGGGATCTGCCCGCGATCTCGTCGATCGCCGCGCACGTTCCGCTGCGGGTCTGGTCGGAGGCGATCTGCCTGGCTCGCGAGGCGATCTCCCGATCAGCGTTGACGGGGGTGTCTCGCGGTGCCCTAATCCCCCCGCCTATGACCCCGCTCGAGATCGGACTGCTCCTCGTCGTTCTGGCTGCACTCGGAGCCGCAGGCTTCTTCGCCCAGCACATCTTCGCCGCGATGCAGGCGGGGGGTACCAGGCTTCCGCCCGCGTCCGGGCAAGCGGACAAGGCGCTCCCGGCCGCAGAGAGCAAACAAGCCGGGAAGTCGCCGGGCAAGCACGCAGACCTGGATGCGGATCCCCCGAGCGCAACGCCGACGATTCGGGCCTCCGCCGCGGACGCTCCCCCAAGCGCCGTCGCCAGCAAGCCGACTTCGTCGAAGGACGAGGCCAAGTCCGAGACAAAGTCTGATTCCAAGAAAGTTCCGACCTCAAAAGAAGATGGCGACAAGGCAGCGGCCACATCCGCGGAAGTGAAGGATGCCAACGCCGGCAGCTCGACCTCGCCGGATGACGCGGCACAAGCGGCAGATCTCTTCGCGCCCGCGCCCGCGCCCCTCGAGACCAAGGGCGCCGAACCGAGCGCTCCGACAAGCCCCGCCACCAGCGGCGTCGCGGCGGTCACGGCCGCGGCAAGCGCTGACGCAAGCACTGACCTCGAAGACCTCTTTGACGCGCCGCCGCCTGGTGCGTCGACCAGCCTCGAAGCACCGCCGCCCTCGGCCTCTAGCACGGTGGATGGAAAGACAACTCCAAAGGCGAGCGCATCGGGTTCCGGCGCCGCGTTGTTCACCTCGGCCGCGCTCTCAGACAAGGGCGACGAAGCCTCTTCGGGCGCGCGGCCCGTCGGCAGCCTCTTTGCAGCCCCGGGCGCACCCAAAGAGCCGATGTCCGCCACCGGGAGCGGTCGCATCTCCTTGTTCGCGCCACCGAGCAAGCCGGGCGAGTCCGGCGGGAAGAACCCGATCGTCTCCGCAAGCAAGCGCGAGGACAACGAAGCGCCCGTCGCGATTAAGCCCCAGCCCATGCCGCAGGCCAAGCCGTCCGCCGCGCGTGACCCCGCTGCGGAGCGCGCCGAAGAGAAAGAGCGCTACCGCAAAGGTTTGACCAAGACACGCAAGGGCTTCGTCGCGCGCCTCGCAGATCTATTCCGCGGCAAGCCCAAGGTCACCGCCGATCTCAAGGAGGAGATCGAGGAGGTCCTCTTTAAGGCGGATGTTGGAACCAAGACCGCGCAACAACTTCTCGATCGCGTCAGTCAGGTGCTCGACCGTTCGGAGATCGCCGACCCGGATGCCGTCTGGGATGTGATCCGCCAGACAGCCCGCGAGATATTCGCACGCAGCCAGGCCGAGGCGGCTGCGCCCAAGCAGGGCCCCTACGTGATGCTGATGATCGGCGTGAACGGAGTCGGCAAGACCACCACGCTTGGCAAGCTCGCGGCACGTCACGCACGCGACGATAAGAAGGTGCTGCTCGTTGCCGGCGACACCTTCCGAGCGGCGGCACAAGAGCAACTCGATGTATGGGCGCGTCGCGTTGGCTGCGAGATTCACATGGGTGAAGACAAGGCCGATCCTTCAGCGGTGATCTTTGAAGGCATCACACGCGGCGTCAAAGAGGGCTTTGATGTGATCTTGTGTGACACCGCAGGTCGACTGCATACGCGCAAGGAGCTCATGGATGAGCTTGAGAAGATCCGTCGCTCGGCTGCGAAGGCGCTCAGCAAGGCGCTCGGTGCCAGCGATGCAGAGGCGATTCAACCGACCGACATCTTCCTCGCACTCGATGCCACGATCGGACAGAATGCGCTGCAACAAGCTGCGCTCTTCAAAGAGACGCTCGGCTTTACTGGGCTTGTGCTCACCAAGCTCGATGGCACGGCCAAGGGTGGTGTGGTGCTCGGCGTGTGCGATGAGCTGTCGGTGCCGATCCGCTACATTGGCATCGGCGAAGCGATCGATGACCTGCGTGACTTCGACGCCGATACCTTTGTCGACGCGCTGCTCTCGACGCCGGGCGACACGGCCGAGGCCTAGGCACGACTGCGGCGCCGCGATCAGCGTCCCCTTCCGCCGCCCGCCTTGAGGGGCGATCGGGAGCGGCCCATAGGGTGATCGGTGAACGAACGCTGCCGATGTCAGCCCTCGGCCCTCACGCTTCGCCGTGTTCAGCGTCTCCCATGAACAAGCGATGGGTCGAGGGAGATCACAAAGGAACCGAATCACGCCC
>CAZVEM010000325.1:0-6444 GCA_964626165.1 uncultured Nannocystaceae bacterium | reverse complement strand
CACGCTCGCGTCTGATCACATCGACCTCCCCTACTCGCTCGTAGCCGGGGCGTTGCCCTACGGTGTCGCGGCGCATCACCAAGTGCTGATCGAGGTGATGCGAGAGGTCGCCTCACGCGAGCCAGGCGTGGAGCTGTGCGAAGGCATTCGCCTGGTTGATCTCGTGCGAGAAGGCGACGCGGTGCGAGGTGTCGTGGTGACGATCGGCACCGAGCGACGGACCATCACTGCAGACCTCGTCGTCGGCGCGGACGGCAAAGCAAGCACCACGCGCAAGCTCGCTGGAATTCCCGACGGTCGCGAGTCGCTTGGTTTCACGGTCGGCCTTGAGATCGATCAGCCTGCACTCCCCAAGCCCACGCGTGCCAACGTTCTGCTCGGCGCGCCAGGTCCGATGCTTTGCTATCCGATCTATCGCAAGGGCGATCGGATCCGTTCGCGTCTGACAATCGACTTGCCGCGCGAGCTGCCTGCGAAGGGATCCAAGCTTCCCGATTACATCCTCGACGCCTTCGTCCCTTACTTGCCCGACGGCCTTGCTCGACAGGTCGCAGAGCAGGTGTTGGTGGGTGCACGCAACGGCAAGTTGGCGATGGCCCCCACGGTCAACTTGCCCGCGCCGCCTGCCACGCTCAAGGGCCTGGCGCTGATTGGTGATGCCGCTGGTTGCTCGCATCCGATCACGGCGAGCGGCATGACAATGGGACTGCTCGACGCGATGGGGCTTGGCAAAGCTGCACAGTCGCGCTCGACCGCGCTGCGAGGGCAGCCGCTTCACGCTCAGACTCCCTGGCTCGATGCGGTATCGCTGCGGAGCTATCGCGCCGCGCATGATCGCTACGTGCCGACACGTCAGGCGCTCGCGGACGCGATCTATGAGGCGTTCCGCGGGGAGGACGAAGGCTCCCGCGCGATTCGCCGGGCACTGTTTGCTTACTGGCGAGAGAGCGAGGCGAACCGCGCTCGTTCGCTGGCACTACTTGCATGCCATGAGTCGCGGCCACACGTGTTTGTCTCGGAGTACATCAAGACTGCCCGTCACGCGCTTGAGACAAGCTTGCGACCAAGCCACGCGACCAATTTCCCGATGACGGATCGACTGAGACAAGTGCAAGGCGCCGCCGGGCTGGCTGCGGACAAGCTCGGTCTGGTCGCCAAGGTCGCGTGGGCGCAACTGCGACCCGAGTGGCTCACCCCGTAGCGCCGTCGCAATGTGACCGATCGGAGCGTTCCCCGCCCGGCCGCCCGACGGCGCCACTTTGTCAACGAGAGCTTGGGCCCTATCTGAATTTGCGTGAACGCGCGGTGGACTGCGCCGCGCCGACCTGAACGCGCGGCTCCCCTGAATCGAGAGCCGCGACGCAGCACTTCGAGCGAGCGTCGATGTTCGGCAAGACGTCCCCGAGTGGTCCAGGACCCTCCCTGCAGTCCAACCGCGGGACCGTGCGTCCAAATCGTTGGCGCCGCTCGGACGAGACGCGGTGCGATTGTGACTCGCCAAACGGGCGCGAGTCCCTGCCGCGTACTTCGGCCGGGAACGGCGCCCAGGTGTGCCCTCGCAAGCCGCCTCGATTTGACACGCCGACAGGTGACCCATAGGCTGGACGATGGGATATGACCGCAGTGCGTGTACTCGTCGTGGACGACGATCCGTGGATTCTGCGGATGGTCTCGTCGAGCCTTGAGAAGAAGAACTTCACGGTCGACACCGCGCGCGACGGTAAGCAGGCGCTGCAGAAAGTCGCCGCGAACCTACCCGCGCTGATCATCACCGACCTGATGATGCCGGTCATGGACGGTTGGACCTTTGTCCAACAGGTTCGCACGCTGCCCGAGATGGCACGGGTGCCTGTTCTGTTCCTCACGGCGCTTGGCAAGGATGAAGACCGGCTCAGCTCGCTTGGGCTGCGATCCGACGACTACATCTCCAAGCCCTTCCGATTTGATGAGCTGGAGCGCCGCATCTACCGGGCCCTCGGCGGCGGCGAGAAAACCGACGCGCCGGAGCCCGCATCCGCGTCCGGCCACGCGCCGGCTGCCGCGCCGACGCCCGGCGCCTATCCTGGCTATCCCCAGCAGGCACCCGGTGGCGCTTACCCCGGCTACCCCCAAGGCGCCCCTTATCCTGGGCAGCAGGGTTATCCCGGATACCCCCAACAGGGTGGCTATCCCCAGCAAGGCGGCTATCCCCAGCAGGGGGCGCCGGGACAGTATCCTGGGCAGTACCCGCCCGGCGCGTATCCGCAGCAGGGCGGCTACCCCCAGCAGGGTTATCCGCCGTATCCCGGCCAGTATCCGCCCAATGCCTACCCCGGCCAGGCGCCCTACCCTGGTGCTCCCGCGCCCGGCGCCTACCCTGGCTATCCGCAACCAGGTGGATACCCCGGTCAGCAGCCCGCCCCCTATCCCGGCGGCTACCCCGGCTATCCCCAGCAGGGTGGCTATCCCGGACAGCAGCCTGCCCCACATCAGCCTGCGCCGGGCATGCCCGCAGCGGGTGCGCCCGCCGTCGGCTACCCGGGAGCAACCGTCGTCCCGACGGTCCCGACGGGCCCATCGACCGGAAGAACGAGCCCCTCTTCGACGACCATGCCTGCGGCGACCGACGGCGACGAGAGTGGCGCCAAGCCAACAGTGCGCCGGGCGACGGGACTCAGCGGTCGCCTTGAACAGCTGGGACTCTCATCGCTGCTCGTGATGATGGAGATGGAGCGTAAGGACGGCATCCTGGCGCTCAGCCATGACGACGACGGGCGGATCGGCCGAATCTTTCTTCGCAAAGGCCAAGTGGTCCAAGCAAAGATCGACAAGGACACCGTGCTCGACGGTCCACGATCGGTCTACGAAATGCTTCGCTGGCAAAAGGGCAAGTTCAGCTTCGCCGCGACCGAGATCGAGATGGAAGACACCGTGCACATGTCGACGACGGGCCTCTTGATGGAAGGCGCCCGCATCATGGACGAAGAAAATCGCTGAGGCGAGGTGCGCAAGTCGTCGTCAGAGTCTTCGCGCGGCGAGGACATCCCGCTGCTCAGCGACGAAGAACTGCTCGCGACGCCCAAGCTGCGCGAGTGGGCCGGCGGCGATCACGAGCGAACAGAGGCAGAGCGCCAAGACGAGCTGAGCGCGGCGCCCTCGAAGGTCTGGGCAGGGAGCGACGATCCCCGTGCTCCTCATGAGCGCGTCGATGAGCTCGCGCTCGCAGACACGAGCCCGCCGCTGCCCACGGCGAGTGCCCTCGCAGGTTGGGCAGCCGGTCGCAGGCAACGCGTCATCCTCGGTATCGCGCTCGCATCACTGCTACCGATGTCGCTCGTGCTCTATCGCCAACTCAAGCTCTGGGTCCATGCACAGCGCGTCGCTGCGTGGCAGCCCACGGAGGAGACTCGCGACTCGCCGCGCTCGCGTGAGATGACTTGGAGCGGCGGCTTTGGCCGGCTTGGTCTTGAGCGCGGCTGGCCGGGCGTCTTGGTCGTTCACCTCCCCGACCGGGACATCGTGCTCGAAGATGGCTACGACCGCGCGATCTTTGCAGTCGACGTGGTCGATGGCGCGACCACGTATCTCAAGGTCACACACGGCGCGATTCGGCAACTACCCCCGGGCAGCTACCGGCCCGACGCGATCGAGCAGGCGGCCTCCTCCGCGAGCCCGTGACGCGCAGAACAACATCGCGCCGCATCGCGAGCATGGACGGGCCGCGCAGCTTGGCGTTGCCCGTACCGACCTACGCGCGCGGACCCGGGTCGACGATGACCTGTAGCGGGGTTCTCCGCGGGGCGCCGTGAGGCCCCGGCTGCGTGGCGGCCGTACGCCGGCGCTCAAAGGTCGGCCCCGGCCGCGCACTTGGTCCCGAGCTAGGCGGTGTCTGCGACTGACTCGTGGGCGGCGGCGCATGATAGGTCGCTTGCCCGTGCATGGGAGGCGTCCGCGAGAAGGGCGATGCGAAGTGGCCAGCGAACCCGCTGGAGAAGTTGCGGGGCGGGGCAGTGGTGAAGTGGACCTCTACGCCCTTTCGCCGCATCTCGTCGATCAGCTGCACCATCCTGAGTTCTCGCTGTCCCGCGAACCAGACGAATGCGGCGATCAGGACGAGCAGTGAGTTGTAAAAGACACCGTAGATCGCAAATGCGACCGCGAAGACCTTCGCCACGTTCGCGGCAATCTCGGTCGCTCGAAGGCGACCCATGCGAAGCTCGAGGCCAGCACGCAGCACGCGTCCACCGTCCATCGGGAAAGCGGGGATCATGTTGAACACACCGAGCGCGAGGTTGGCGTAGAGCAGCAGCGAGCCGAGATACGCTGCGATCGCCAGCGGTGCCGAGAGTGGCCCCGCGAGAGCGACCAAGTACAAGACTCCGTAGAGCAGGCCCGCGATCGCGACGTTGACCGCGGGTCCAGCGATCGCGATCAGCAGCTCTTGCTTGGGCGTCTTGGGCATCGACTTGAGCTGCGCCACGCCACCGATCGGCGACAGCGTGATGCCGTAGGTACCGATGCCGAATCGGCGGGCGGTGAGCGCATGGCCGAGCTCATGCAGCAGCACGCAGCCAAACAGTGCCAGCGTGAACGCCAAGCTCAGGCCCACCACCAGCGGCGAACCACCGGCGCTGCTCCACGTCGACCAGCCGACATAGAGCAGGACGAGGACAAAGGAGACGTGAACGCGGGTCTCGATGCCAAATGGAGCACCGAGTCGCCAAGACCAGCGACTCGGGGCCGTCGGCGCGGTTGGCGTGTGGTCGAGTTGAAGGCTCATGCGGGGCCCCACGCTAAGTCGCGACCGCGGGTTCGCCAAGGTGCGCGCCCTCAATGAGGCGAATTTCCCCCGCAGATGCGGGTCTAGCGGGGCCAATCAGGTCGCGCGCGAGCGCTGCGGCAGTCCGAAAAAACTGGCGCCGGCCGGTGGCTAGCGCCGCTAGGACGCCGGCTCCATCTCGACCTGATCGCAGGTGAGCAGATCCGCGAGCTCGCGAGGCCATGGTGAAGTGAGCACCATGGTCTCGGACTCGCGGCGAGTGGGATGCCGAAAGGTGAGGCGATAGGCGTGGAGGGCATGTCGAGAAAGGCCGAGCTCTTCCTCGAGTTCACCGATGGGTCGACCCCCTTCCATCACGGCGAGGAAGCGGTCTTCGGCAATGCCGTACATCTTGTCGCCAAGAATGGCGTGGCCGATCGCGTCGAGGTGGACGCGGATCTGGTGGGTGCGCCCCGTCTGCGGACACGCGCGGATCAACGTGATGGGGTGATCGCGAAAGCTCCCATGTGCGAGCGGTGTCACTTCGGTTCTGGCCGGGAGTCCGCCCAAGGCCTCGGCGCGCGGACCCACCTTGATGCGGATCTTGGAGTCCGAGGCAGCACCAAGAGGGATGTCGATCACGGTCGACCGCTCAAGATGCCCGTGCACGAGCGCGAGATACTCTTTGGCAACTTCTCGGCGAAAGAACGCCTGCTTCAGCGTGACCTCGCTCCGCCCACGCCGACCAAAGAGCATGACTCCCGAGGTCTCGCGATCGAGTCGGTGAGCCATCTCCCAACCGTGTTGCGAGCCGAGACGCTCGCGCATTAAGGCAGTGAGGGTGTGGAGGTGGTAGCGAGCGGAGGGATGAACGGGCAGCCCAGCGGGCTTGTCGATCGCAAGCAGGTCGTCGTCACGAAAGAGCTCTCGATAATCCAGCACGACGTTCGGCTCTTGCGGTCGAGGGCGCTGCACAACGAGGCGCTGGCCCTCGCGCAGTCGCGATGCCTTGTCCAGCACCGCACCGCTTCCCACGTCCCGAACCCGCCCCTGAGCGATCATCTTGTGAATCCGCGCTCGCGAGAGACGCGTGAACAGACTGGCAAGGTAGCGATCAACGCGAACGCGGTCCCCGACCAGCCCGACGTCGAGCTCAATCGTGATCAGCTCCACCTCCGCCGCCGGTGCCTCGCTCGCCGCAGCGGGCGGATGCGCTCGACCGTCGTCGCGTTCAGGTTCGGGGCCCCACGTCGACGAGCGCGCGGCCGCAGGTGCGCCGTCTATGGGAGCGCTGCCATCGGGAGCGTCCACAGCAGCGGCCTGACCAGGCTCAAGCCCAGCCTCTCCCGCACTCTCCCCAGCGGCCGGCCCCGCCGCCTGAATCGATCCTGCTCCCACCTCTCGTCATGCTATACAACGACGCATGACGACTGCGCCGAGCCAAGAGGGCGGCAATAAGCCTGGAAGCATGCTCCCGACCGTATTGGCGGGCGTGGGGATCTTGGTCCTCACCGCGCTCTTCCTCTGGTGGCCGACAGATGGCGCGGGCGGCGGCAAAGGTGGCAAGAACGGACAGGCGAGCGGGAAGAGCGCAGGCGGCGCGAGCGGTGGCAAGGCGGGCTCGATCCCTGGCGCCGCCGCGGATAACCCCTCGTCGCGCGTATCCCGTCCGACGGTCGGTCGCGGCACCATCGATCCTTCACCGC
>CAZVEM010000324.1:0-6451 GCA_964626165.1 uncultured Nannocystaceae bacterium | reverse complement strand
CGCGGTCGGGCTTCGCCCTCCAGTCCCCTGGACTTCTTCAAGAAATCCCTGCTCCCGGGGACTAGCAGGCTCGCCTCGCAAGCAGCGGGAACGCATGCGGGCCCGGCGGTGGACCCTGCGGGCTCGTGGACCGCCACGTTCACGCGCGGAGCATCGGCGCCAAATCGAAGCGATCAGAGATTGCGGGCGCCCGCGCTAGATCACGTCTTCGCTCAGTCCATCGTCACGTGACCGCGGCGCCTTGGGAGCTCGGACCGGACGCGGGGCGCTGCCCGATGAGGTGGGCGTGCTCTTGGGCTGAGTCGGAGCGCTCGCCTGCACTTCGCCGTTGACGCGCTCTCGCAGCTCCTTGCCGACCTTAAAGTAGGGCAGCCGCTTGGGGGCCACATGCACGGTCTCCCCCGTCCGCGGATTGCGACCGGGATAGGACTTGTACTGACGCACGGTGAAGCTTCCAAAGCCGCGGATCTCGATCCCTTCGCCGCGGCTCAATGCTTCCAGCATCGAGTCGAAGATCGCGTTCACGACGGACTCCGCGTGGCCCTTCGTAAGCCCAGCGTGCGAGGCGAGATGCTCAATGAGTTCAGACTTGGTCAACGCGCCTCCGCGACGGCATGCCGTCTTCGTGTCCGACACATTTGGCCGAAAAGTCGAAAAATATCAAGCAGTAAGAGCCATGCTCGGCGACGATTCGCGCGCGCGCGAGACAAGCGCGGAGGTCGACGAGCGCCTTCACCCTCGAACTTCGCCAGCCCTGCATGGGCCGTTGCTTCCGATGCGACCTCGGCTACGGCGCAACATCACCGCTTGGCGCGACCACATCGCCGGCCTTCGCCGGATCTGGCTTTGCAGCATGAGCGGCACCCGCATCTGCAGCGGTGCCCGGGGGCGCCGACGACACGGGCAGCTCAAGCAAACGCGAGGTCTGCCGACGGTATCCGGGCATGATCTGAGCGCGCTCACAATTGTGGCGTGCATAGAAATCTATGATGTCGGCCCAGGCGAGCTCGCCGAGGCGCATGCGCTCGGTGAGACGTTCGCTCGGCACATCCGAGCACACCGTGACGCCCTGCGGCGGCGTGTGAGCGCGGTTTTCAAGCAAGGGCGCGCCGATCGCAGAGGGAGGCAGCTTGCTGATGTAGATGAAGCTCAACGCATTGAGCGGAATCACCTCAAGCTTGCTGACCTCCAGCGAGGTCTCTCCCGAGCACACGGTGATCTCCGCGACCTCACCGGGTCCTAACGCCATCGCATTGTGCTGACGCGCGCCGCGAGACGCACAGTCGCCCCGTGTCGGTGCCTTGACCGAGAGGTTGTACGCGAGCGGCATGTCGCTCGTGTTGGTCAAGACCGCGATCGAGTGCTTGGCCTTGATCGTCGCACGCTCTCGCGTCCAGGCCACGGTCTGAATGGTCGCCTGCACCGTCATCTTCGAGGTCGTCAGCGTCTCGCCCGGCGCGAGCGTCTGCGGCGAATCGACCAAGATCTCGTAGCTCAGGGGTTCAAGGAGATCGGCGTACGAGACGTTCTCGACCTTGTAGTCCTTGAGATCGATCGCGAGGTCCGCCTCGTATCGAATCGTCGTACGCGTGGTGTCGGTACGATTCTGCAACAAGTCCTGCTGCACTGCCTCCGCGGGACGGACCTGCGCGAGCAACGAATCGATGTGTGCTTGCGTGGCGGCCGACACCTGGCCCGACATCTGCAGGCCGATCGCGAAGATCACCGCACAAACTGCGCCCGAGATGATTCGATTTCGGACCTCAGGCTCCACGCAGCAAGCTTAGGAGGACTCGCCCAGTGGATCAATGCGCCTGGTCAAAGCAGCGGCGCGCAGCCATCTCTGCCTCTGGCGGGCAGCAACCCTGCCACAGAACACGGCGTCGTCACCTCTCGGCGCCGCCAACGTCAAGGCGCCATTCCGCGGGACCACGCTGCTCGTGCGACCACGCTGGATCTGCGGGATGCGCCAGCCATCGACCCTCTCGCTCGTAGCCGAGTAAGAGCAGCGTGCGAATACGCAGGCCGAAGGCTGCCGCGAGCACGAGATGCGCGCCGCGTGTCGACGTCAATCGCGTCGATCGTTGGTCCGTCGCTGGGTGCGAAGCTGCCCGCTGCATCTCATCGATCGGCGGGACGCTCCAAGCTTGAGTCGGCGCTCTCGTTGGAGAGGCAGTCTCTACTGCAGTGACGAGACTCGGCGAGAGCAGCTCGACCCACGAGGCCTGCGCGAGCGTGCGCACTTGGGTCGAAAATGAACTCGACGCGCGCGTGCTTGCAGATAGCCTGGCAGATGGCCTGAACGGGGCGCTCGGCTCGACACCTTGCTCGCGACGCAATGCTTGCTCGCCGCGTCGCGCCAGCATCCGATGCACGCTCCACATGATGGCCGCGGCAGCGGCTTCTCGATCGCTTGCGTCGCCATGCTGCAACAGAGATGCGAGCGAAGTTGGTCGCTGCGCTGCGAGGTCGCGAACACGATCGCCTCGCTTCGCCATCTGCTCCGGCCGCACCAACTCCGCTTCTCGCAGCGCCCCCGGCCAGCGCTGGGCGATGTCGCTCATCATCGGATCCCGCGGTGCGGCCGGCTCGGCCGTCGATCGGGCCGACACATCCTGCTCCGCACCGGGTGCCGCCAGACCTGCGTGACGATGCCGCGCGGCGAGCTCGGCGAGCGCTCGATACTTCTCGACGAGCTCCCGCCACACGTCCACCTCCACCTCCGCGGTCCAAAGCGCGTCGATCTGTGCAGTCGAGATCGGCCAGTTACGTGCGTCGCGCCCCGACATGTCGTCATAGTGCCCGCGTACTCTCGGGACCGCGCTCTCTTTGTCTGCACAAGCTCGGATCTTTGTGTATCGCCGGTGTCCAAGTTCCCGGTGACACCTGCCCGCGGGCAGTGCCCGCGATCCTTCCAATCGTCACCAGCCCTGGGAGGAATGTTGGAAACCCGTCGGGACCCTTCGGCACTACCCGAGCCAATTGCGCTCGACCACTCGGCTCCCGACCCGCACAATCTCCAAAGCACCGGCCTGCACGTGACGAAGCGATTCGCAGCCCGCGCCCCCACCCCTCCCCCGCCCTGCGCACTGCGATGACCCAAGCGATCAGCCGACCCAGCAACCGCGCGCCCGACCAGGCGCGAGAGGTCGCACGGTCGAACCCGAGCGCCCAGCCGGGAAGTGCGCTGAGCATCCTGATCGCCCGCGCCCGCGCCGGGGACCAGCGAGCGATGCGCGAGATCTATATGAGCCATCGGCTCCAGGTCCGCGGCCACCTGGTCCGGCTGCTCGGTACGGATTCCGAGATCGACGACCTCGTGCAGATCGTGTTCTCGCGCGCGTTCGCGAGCCTCGATCGCTTCAACGAAGAATCCACGCTGAGCACCTGGCTGTTTAAGATCACGCTCAATACTTCGCGAAACCTGCACCGTCAGCGCTACCGCAAGCGCCGCGTCGCCCAGGCCTTCGTGTGGTTCTCAACCTCGCTTGGCCTCCACGTCCAAAGCGAGCGTTCCGTCGACTCGCGCGACGAGGCGCTGCGCGTCCTCGCACATCTCTCGCCCGATCTCCGAGAAGTCTTCGTGCTCTATCACCACGAGGGTCTGACCCTTCAGGAGATCTCAACCATCCTTGAGCGCCCCGTCTCCACGGTCGGCGATCTCCTCACCAAAGCACGTAAGCGCGTGCGGGATATCGTGAGCCAATGACCGCGGGCACATCATCGCCTCCGGTGAGCTCACCTGCGCCTCGTGAATACGGGTGCCTGGAATGCCGCGACGAGCTTGAACTCGAGCTGGTCGGTCGAAGCGTCCGCGCGCCCAATGGAGCGTGCGCGCTGCATGTGCGCTCATGCGTGGACTGCCGCCACTTCGAAAAATCGCTGCGTCTGATCTACCGCGGACCAGTCGCACCGCGGGATCCGGATCTCTCTCAGCAGGACGCAGAGTTCGAAGGGATCCTCGCCAAACTCCCCAGTCAGCGACGTGCACTGGTGCGAGAGCGCTATCAGCTCCCCACGGCTCTCGGGGTCGCCGTGGCGACGGCGGCATGCTTGGCGCTGTGGTGGAGCTCTGGACCTACCGTCCAGTCATCCTCCCCGGCCGCGGCCAGCGAGCTTGCGCAGTTGGTATCGCAGGGAGATGGGCACCGCGACCGTGCAGCGGCTGCACTGGAACCGAACCCCCCCGCATCTTCATACGGTGTGGCGGGTGACGGTCTGGCGGGTTCGTTGGTGGCTTCGCTTTGGCCCGACCGTGATGCCAGCGGCCTCTGGGGGACTTCGGTGGCCGGCGTCGACGAGGTGCGAGAGCTCGACGGCTCGCTTCGCGACGAGAATGAGCGTCTCCACCCGGAAGGAGGCGTGTCCCATCTCGCGCAGAGCTACGGCCGTGTGATCGGTGGCCATGCCGAGATCATGCGTATGGATCGCAGCCCGGTCAGCCACGAGAACCTACAGGCGGGGACGCGCTTTGTGGTCGAGGAAGGGCCGCTGCAGATCGCGTTGATGGGTCGCCTGCTTGCCAACGTGATGCCCGGCTCGGTCTTGACCTGGACCGCGCTCACCTCCGAACGCGTCGATCTCGAGCTTGATCGCGGCCTGGTCGCCATTCGTTACGAGCGATTGGAGAAAGATCCGCTGCTCTACGTGCACACGCCCAAGGCCACGGTCAAGGTGACCGGCACGGTCTTCACCGTCGCAGTCGACGCTCAGGGCGAGACTCACGTCGCCGTGTTGCGGGGTCATGTTCAGGTCCTCGCGCGGCCGGGAGGCACTGTCATCGCGGAGATCGATGCGGGTCAGCGATACGATCATGCGGGCCGTCGCTTCCATGATGTCGGCTGGGATGAGGTCACCGCAGCGCTACCGCTCTCCGATGAGCTGCAGGTCTCGACCGATAAGGCGACCCAGGTGGAGCAGCGGCTCGGCAAGCGACAAGTGATCGGGAAACGTGGAGGCGCGACCACGGCAGGAACGGCTGCGTCACAGCGTTGGTCGGATCCTTCGTCAGCACGTATCCCGTCGAGCTGGGTCGTACCGGGGCTGGGAGATACTCCCTCGGAGCGAACGCTTGGAGCGCTGGAGCGGAGGCGTGACGCCAAGGCAGAGGCGGCAGCGCTGGCGCTGATTCGCAAGCATCGCAAGAGCTATCCGCGCCCTGGCACAACCGACACCGGCGAGGACTTGATCGAGCTTGCTCTGAGCGAGGCTCGCAAGGCGCGGCAGGTCGAGATCGCGAAGGCGCTTGAGCGCTGCCGCAAGCTCTACGCAGAAACGGCGACGCGCTACCGCGCAGGCGGCTGCCTCACGGACTTCATCGGCCAATACGGCGACGAGCCGAGCGCCGTGGAAGGCATCTTGCTCGTCGGCATGCTGCGCATGGACTACGCCCAGGACCACGCGGTCGCTGCGATCTACTTCGAGAAGTTCCTCAAGCGAGCACCGGAGCATCCGATGGCGGAGGTCGCCTGGTATCGACTGTGGCTCGCGTCGGTCGAGCGCGGCCTCATTCACGAGGCACAAGGTCGGGGTCGCGCCTACCTTGAGAAGTATCCCAACGGGCAGTTCGTGGGCCGAGTGCTCCAGCGCTTCCCCGAGCTCAAAGACAGCCTCTAGGCGGCTGTGGCCGGCGGGCGCGGCCGGTGGGTCTGATCCTCAGGACGCGAAAAAGCCCGAAGGCAATGCCTTCGGGCTTTCGTATTGGGCTGTCCCGGCGATGCGCCGGGGGCTTGCCTCTAGGGCTTAGACGCCCCAGCCAGGCTTGCCGCCGCCACCCGAGCTCTGGAAGCGGACGTTCTCGAAGTTGAACTTGTAGAGCTTGACCACGAACCAGGGCATGTAGATGTACAGCGTGATGACGGTGAGCAGCACGCCGACAAGGTAGGTGACGAAGAGCTCGCCGCCCGTGCCCTCGAAGCTGGGGCGAACCACCGCGCCGTCGACGTGGATCTCAGTGTTGTTCACCCAGAACTTCTGGATGTTGACCATGAACCACGGCATGTAGATGTACAGCGTGATGGCCGAGAGCAGGCCACCGATCAGCATGGTGACGAACAGCTCGCCGCCGGTACCGTTGAAATCCAGCTTGCCCACCGCCTGGCCATCTCGAAGGATGGTGGTGCGGTTGTAGATGGTCTTGCGCAGGTTGCACATGAACCAGGGCATGTAGATGTAGAGCGTGATGATCGAGAGCAATGCGCCGACGAGCAGGGTGACGAAGAGCTCGCCGCCCGTGCCCTCGTAACGGAGCTTGTAGACCACACCATCATCACCCCGCAGCTCGAAGTTGTCGGCCGCCCAGCGGATCATGTTGGTCATGAACCAGGGCATGTAGATGTAGAGGGTGATCATCGTGGGCATGTTGCTCACGAGCGCAGTCACAAAGAGCTGGCCACCGGTACCGGTGAACGCAGCCTTCATGCTGAGATGCTTGACACCCTTAACCTATAGA
>CAZVEM010000323.1:0-6464 GCA_964626165.1 uncultured Nannocystaceae bacterium | reverse complement strand
GCTGGCGGTGGTGGCGAACGCGAGCGCAGACACGGCGGCCGCAGCGAGAAGAATAAGTGGGCCGAAATTGAACGCAAGCTCCCGGTTAAAGCCCGTGAGATGCGCGTCACACTCATGCTCGACTCGATCCGCGGCAACACGCGCTAAGTTGCGATGACCTGCACACGCCACCGCTGACGTGCGCTGCGAAGGCGCCTCGCTACACTACCCACACAGGAGACGAATCATGCTCGACGAAACTTTGGAGATGGCGAAGGACGGTATGGAGAAGGTGCTCGATCGCTGCCAGAAGGATCTGGCTCGCGTCCGCGCCGGCCGTGCCAACCCATCGATCCTCGACGAGCTGCGTGTCGACAGCTACGGCACCGCGATGCCGATCCAGCAGGTGTCCACGGTCACCGTTCCGGACGCGCGCTTGCTTGTCATCAAGCCGTGGGACAAGAACCTGATCGGCGCGATTGAGAAGGCGATCAACGCCTCCAGCCTCGGCCTCAACCCCAGCAACGACGGCGTAGTCGTCCGCGTGCCGATTCCGCCGCTGTCTGACGACCGGCGCAAGGGGCTGGTCAAGCAGACCAAAGAGCATGGCGAGGAGGCTCGGATCGCGATCCGCAACGTCCGCCGCGAGGCAAACGAGATGCTCAAGGACGCCGAGAAAGAGAAGTCGATCTCCGAAGACGATCTCAAGCGTGGCCTCGAGAAGGTCCAGACGCTGACCGACGCTTTCATCAAGAAGGTCGACGAGCTCGTCTCCAAGAAAGAGACCGAGATCATCGACGGATAGAGAGCTCCGGCCGGCGACAACTCGTCGTACATGGCCACACCGGCTCAGGAATGAGGTAGCACGTGGGGCAGGGCAAGCGGAACGCGAGTCAGGCCAAGAAGGGCAAAGGCGGCGGCAAGCCGGGAGGCAGCGATGCTCGTGGCGGCCGCTCGCGTGCGGCCGAAGGCCAAGGCTCGGCTCGGCCGAACGGGGCCGGCGGGGCGCCACGACCCGCATTTGAGAACGACCGCGTTCGGATCGGCGTGATGTTGGCCGTGACCGCGTTGGCGCTGGTCTGGTTCGCGCATGACCTGGGTTCGTGGCTCTACCTCGACAAGCAGGACGCCCTGCTGGCAGAAGTCGAGTCGCTCAATTCCGTGATGCGATCGGACGGCGCGCGTGAGCAGTCGGTCGTGTTGCGCGTGGAAGAGGATGCTGCGTTGGCCGGAGGCTCGGCGCAGGGCGCTCGCGCGGGGATCGAGGATGGCCGTTTACGCCTGCAACCGGGCGAGAAGGGCCTCAAGATCCTGCTGGAACAGGGGACAGGTGGCGCGGTGTATCGCTACGAGCCGCTGCTTGGACAAGCACGATGGATCCCGCGGAGCCTGCTCTCCCAGCTGCCCACCGAGCTATGGCGCTCTCTCCTCGCTTGCTTGGTCGGGCTCTTGGCGAGTGCGAGCCTGATGTGGCGGAGTCGACGGAAGAGCGCTGCTTCGTAGTTCGTCGGCGTCGTAGTTCGTCGGCTTCGCAGTTCGTCGGCGTAGGTCCCGACTTCGCCGTCTGCCGCGGCCGCAAGGCCGAGCCGGGAA
The DNA here is from genome assembly GCA_964626165.1 of uncultured Nannocystaceae bacterium. Classification (GTDB taxonomy): domain Bacteria; phylum Myxococcota_A; class Polyangia; order Nannocystales; family Nannocystaceae; genus CAZVEM01. Next base: position 4,892 of record CAZVEM010000323.1, on the reverse strand, counting down.
CGGACCGCATCGAGCGGCTCTCCCAGCCAGTCCTCCAGCGGCTCGGCGATTAGAATCGCCGCTCCCTGGGCGAGTCGTTGGCCTCTGGCCTCGGCGGCGCGCATTCGGGCGCGCGCCCAAAACATCAAGGACGCCAGCCGCGACGCGGTGCGGGCAGCACGGTTGAGCGTCGCGCCATAGTCCTGCCGCGCGATGAAGGCATACACCCCAAGCTCGCCCGCGACATCGGGACCAAAGCCGAGCAGCACATGGATCATGTCGTGCACACGAATGTAGCGGGTCGCCACCGGGTGCGTGTCAACGATCGCTGAGCTGCGCTCGCTAAAGTTGAGCGCCGAAAGACCGTGGTCCCGCAAGAATGCGGCGTACGCCTCGCCAAAGCTTCCAGAGGGGAGCTGCGCCAGCTGGGCGGGCGAGAGTTGCTCAAAGTTGCGTGCTCGCATCGCCCGGACCGCAGCCGTGTGCGGGCAGGCGGGCTCATCGGCACCCATCAGCGACAGCTTGAGGGCCGCAGCATCTCCGACGAACTCGCCGCGCCGCAACACGGCTCGAATCTCGAAGATTGTTTTGATGCGCTCGAACATTTTGGGGGGCGGTGGGACGGCTCTCGATCGCGCCGATAGGTTGGCACACCCGAAAGCGCTGTCACCCCGACCGCGCTTTGCTAGCATGGGGCGGCCCATGTCCAAGCTGGCGGCCCCACACCTCGCCGAGCTGGACCTGGCCGCGGAGGCGCGGGGTCTCCTTTCGCGGGTGCCGGTGCTCGCGACCAAGATCGCGAGAGCGTGTGGACGTACCGAGGACTACGCAGGCGCCGCGCTCCTTGAGGTCCTGCGCTTCCTCGCACTGCACCGCCACTGCTCGGGTCCTTTGACACCCAGTGAGCTTGTCGACCGAGCGTGGCACGAAGTCATCCTCTGCACCCGCGAGTACGCGCCGCTGTGCGAACGCGTCGCGGGGAGGATGATCCATCACGAACCGGGTGGGGAGGGAAGCGCTCACCGTGGCCAATTTGATCGTGCGCTGCGCCTGTATGCGACCTACTTCGGTGCACCGGATGCCGTGATGTGGGGCGAGGCCGCCGATCGTGTCGCACGAACCACCTGTGGGACCTGCGAGTCCTAGATATTTCCGCGTCCAACGCCAGACGAAGGATCCAGCGCCATGTACTTCGAGTCGAACATCTCCATCGATCCCAGCCAAGCCACAAAGATTCGCCGTGCGCCGCCGACCCGGGTATTTGGCCGCCTGCTCTACATCCTGACCGCAGGCCTGAGTCAGCCGCGCGTCGAAGTAGAAACCTTTGGTGCAGTGTCGATCCTGCAGCAGCTCTTTATCGCGCTGCGCAACGTCGGCGTCGACAATCTCGTGCGGCTCTCGCAAGACGATCACGACATCTACTTTGATCACGAGGGCCGCAAGGACGACCTGAAGGAAGCGATGGACCGCTACGCGCAGGGAGCATCGTTTCATCGGCTGAGCAGCGATGGGTTTCAGGTCCTGCGCTTTGTCGTGGAGTACGAGGACACGTATCTCAAATACCTCATCAACGTGAGCGTGCACCGAACCCATCGACCGGGCGTTGCGCCGATTCAGGTCGAGCTGAGCGCCCTGCTCAAGAACCTCGGTCGCGCGTCCGACGACCATGCAAACCAACGCATCTCTAGCCTGTTCGCGGTTCAGGGTGCCTATGACAACTTCGTGGGCTCGCATCGCACCCATTTCGATGGCTTCGTGCAGCGACTCGAGCAGGCCCTCGCCGCGCAGATTCCAAGCACAAAGATCAACGTAAAGAGCGCAACAAAGGTTGTCCGCCCACACGAGCCAGTCGCGCCGGGAGCACGACCGGCGCTGACGTCGGCGCCCCAGCGACAGACCTCGCGAAGCGCGGTGCTTCACGACGGCTATTACGGATTTGATGACGAGCTCGACTTTGTCTGGCTATGGGCGGGCCTTTGTCACGCGCACGCTGTTCACGTCGCCCACTGCGATCTGGTCGACGACTTTGGCCACAGCATCATGAGCATCGGCGACCAAGCGATCTGCGCCGCCCAAGGGGCCGAGTTCAACCCCGAGATGCCCTTCTCTGTCGCGCCCGAGCACACCAGCCACGTCGAGTTCTTCGGCGATCACGCCTACTCGCAAGAACTCGTGAGCCAGGGCATCAGCTTTCCAGCGTCGGACGACCACTCATCTTCGGGGGGCGACGGCGGCTGGCTCTCGAGCTTTGGCGACGGTGGCACGGCGCACGACAGCGGCTCGTCGGGCCTCGATGGCGGCAGCTCGTCATGCTCTTCGACCTCCAGCTGCTCATCAGGCTCCTCGTGCGGGTCGTCGTGCGGGTCCTCGTGCGGGTCGTCGGACTAGCTGGCGCGCGGGTGGGGCGGCCCGATGACGGGGTGAGCAAATGCGGGGCTCCCGGCCGCGATGGCGCTGTGTCGCTCGTCGCCGCGTCGCGACCCTCGTAGGGAGTTGCTGCGTGTCCCCGCTCGCGCAGGCGGTCGAGATGATGCAGTGGACATCGATGGCGACGATTGAGCGAGCAAATCAGCCAATCGAGGTTCGGATCTGAGATCCTCTAGAGGAGACGGTGCCGCGCACCACGCCCTCCGTCGCGATCCGCAGCGCTCCCCAATGTCTCGACTCATACACCGCAGCTCTCCCGCGCGCGCCCATGCAGGCATCGCATCGGCCATCCTGGTTGCGATCCTTGGCGGCTGTGGGCATCGAGTCGGGCAGCGCGGCCATGAGGGCGAGCTTCCCAAGCAGTCGAGCGAGCCAGATTCCGACGAGTCGGTTGTGCCGATCCCATTCGAGGACGCGCGCGGCCGCTTTGGCTTCCGCAATGCGACGGGGAAGGTGGTGATTCCGCCCATGTTCAGCGTTGCGGGCGAGTTTGAGGGAAGACCAGCACCCGTCGCGTTCGTGGCCGACGACACGGCCTGGCGCTGCATCGACACGCGCGGTCAGACGCTCGCGCTGCCCTACGTCTTTGACAACGGACCAGACCCGCTCATCTCAGGCCGCGCACGCGCCCTCACCGAGGATGGGCAGATCTACTATCTGGGTACCGGATGCCAGCGCGCGTTTGCGGGGACCTGGAGCTTCGCAACCGAGTTTGACGACAAGCTCGCGTTTGTCTGCCACGACTGCAAAGCGGAGCGAGACGGCGAGCACGTCACGCACACGGGACGTCGATGGCAGGTGATCAACCTTCGCGGCGCCTACATCTCGATGCTTGAGAGTGACGCGCGACCACGGTGGAGCCGCGACAAACAGAGCGTTGTGCTGAGCGTCGAGGGCAAGCAGACCTTGCTGTTTCCCGATGGCAGGGTCGCACCGGGAGCGGACCTTCGCTTCGTGCAGTGGCAAGTCGATGGACTTGACCCTCGCTTCTTGGCCAGCGCCTTCCATGCGCGAGACCGAGAGTTCGATCGTTGCTTGGATACGCAAGTCCTTCGACCCGAGCGCGTACTCATCGTCGGACGTGCGGACGTCGCCGCGCCGCCTCGCTCGCGCGCGGGTCAGTCGCCCGCAGCGGACATCCCCGTCCCGAACCTGGAGTCCGCGATCTCAGGCCTCGCAGTTACCGGGACCCCAAGCGGCGGCGCAAAGGTGGTGCAATGTCTTGAGGGCGAGGCTCGAGGGGCGCTGGCGAGCGTGTTGCCGGTCGTGGCCGGGCAGGGATGGACCGGGGCCTTTCGCATCTCGATCCAGGTGCATCCCGGCGATGTCCCACCGACGCAGGTGCAGGAACGCAGCGACGAGACCATCACCTTTGAGGAGGACGGCTCGTGCATGCTCCATCGCGAGTATCCGTGTGCCCCCCACAAGATCTGCATGGCGCCCGAGCAGCTGCCGATCGACTGTCCGGAAGATCTTGGGGTCGCACGAGCCAGCAACGCGACCGGCGGTATCGATCGAGCGATGCATCTCCGACTCCGCGGACACGAGGTGCAAGCCGACGGGTCCGCTCGCGATGTAGAAGTTCGTGTCAGCGTCTCGCGGCGTCGCGACCTGTGTGAGATAGAGTGGGAGCTGCCCCGAAGTGGCGCGGACGTCGACGCGAATCCGCGAGGATTTCGCGTGCGCACCCCCATCCACTGCACGACCTTTGACAGCCTCTGGACGCGCGGCAAGGCGCTGACGCGTCAGGCTCCGCGCGGGCGCGGAGCGAGCACGGGATCTTCGAAGTCGGGACCCAGCGCGCCCGCGGCCGGTGAGACCGCGAATACGGCGGACATGCCCACTGCGCGTTCCCTGCAGTTGCGACTCGATCTGTTGTGGATGAGCGGTCGCGCGACGGCGTATCAGGCCGCGGAAATCGACTGGCGATCGGTCGATGCATTGCCTCGCGATGCGCCATCGCTGCTCTGCGATCTGTCGACGCTCGCAACGGCATCGCAGGCGCTTGCGCCGGGATGGCGAGAGACACTTGAGGAGGTCGAGCCTGCAGGCGCGAGCTCGAAGCGCGACGCACGTCTCGCTGCGACGTATCTGCCGGCGGCGTGCGAAGGTCTGCGAGCACACGCGACGGATGCGCCTCGGGCGTCACCCTGAGTGATCCCGATCACTCCACGGTGCATCGCGGGCTCGAAATAGCGCAGGAGTCCCATTTGGCGGCTCCAGGACGGCAATTCGACGCGAGCCCTCCTCGCGCCGCTGTGGTTAGAATCGTTGCGGCGGTACTGCCAGTGTCTGTTGATTGGAAGAGATCACAATGAACCTCAAGCTTCGTCATCCACTCACCCTCCTTGTTCTCGCGCTGCCTCTGGCGGTGGTCTCCGTACCCGCGTGCGGTGGAGACGACAGTGGCGACGCAGGCGCTGACGCGACGGGCGACGGCGACGGCGACGGCGACGGCGATGGCGACGGCGACGGCGACGGCGATG
>CAZVEM010000322.1:3193-6505 GCA_964626165.1 uncultured Nannocystaceae bacterium | reverse complement strand
GCGACGGCGACGGCGACGGCGACGGCGATGGCGACGGCGACGGCGATGGCGATGGTGACGGTGATGGCGACGGTGATGGCGACGGCGACGGCGACGGCGACGGCGACGGCGACGGTGACGGTGACGGTGACGGCGACTTCTGCAATGGCCTGATCCCGATCACGGTCCGCGACTTCCGTGGCTACACCGACAACATGGGCATGAAGCACCCCGACTTCCAGGGCGCTGTCGCGACCGATCTCAACATCGTTGGCAACCCCGTCGCCGGCGATCCGGACAACGCTCCCCCGCCCTACGCTTTGATCGGGCCCAACAGCAAGCCGGTCTACGTCGGCGACCTCGATGGCACGCCCGGCACCACGACGACGTCAGGCCTCGCCAACTTTGCGCAGTGGTACACCGATGTGCCAGGCACCAACATCACGTTGCAGAAGGAAATTCAGATGACCTTCGACATGATGCTTGGCAAGTGGGTCTACAACAACAACGCCTTTTTCCCGATCAACAATGAGGGTTGGGGTAACCAGGGTCAGGCCAACAACTTCCACTTCACGACCGAGATCCACGTGCAGTTCAAGTACGAGGGTGGCGAGGTCTTCACGTTCACCGGAGATGACGACGTATTCGTCTACATCAATGGCATCCTCGCGATCGACCTTGGCGGCGTGCACGGAGTCCAGAGCCAGTCCGTTGACCTCGATGCCGAGGCGACGCTGCTGAACCTGACCCCTGGTGCGTTCTACGACTTCGACATCTTCCACGCAGAGCGCCACACCACGCAGTCGAACTTCCGCATGGAGACTACGATCTCCTGCTTCATCGAGCAGTAGGTCATCGCGTTGAAGCGGCGGCGGGTCCATAAGGCCCGTTGCCACCACGGTGGGACGCCCGACCTCGGTCTACGGCGTCCCATTTCTATGGTGCCTCCGAGGGCGTCATCGCGTCGGTCGATGCCGCCGATACGCCTCGATCCTTCCCGACGCACATCTCAGCCGGCAGAGGCGCGCTTGCCGGGTCGTCGCTCGCGGACGGTTCCACGGTCTGGGTCCGGCCAATTTCTACCCCCGTTCCCGAAGGAGGTCCGGGCAGCGACGCGTGACACGGCGGACTCGCATCAGCCGGCGGCGCGAGTCATCCTCCAGCCATGTCCGGCACTGCCGCTCCATCGATCGATTCGCTGCTCGCGTCCGCCCAGGGCGCCTCCGCGCGATCAGTCGTCGCGCTCGCCCTTGACTCCTTTGGCGATGACGTCGCCATCGCCTTCTCAGGGGCCGAGGACGTCGTCTTGATCGAGTACGCGCATCAGCTCGGCAGACACCCGCGAGTATTCGCGCTCGACACCGGCCGACTCCACAGCGACACGCTACGATACTTCGAAACGGTCGCCAAGCACTACGACCTTCGGATCGAGTTCTGCACGCCGGACCGCGCGCTGCTTGAGCCCTTCGTGCGGACCAAAGGTCTGTTCTCGTTCTACGAGGACGGTCATCACGAATGCTGCAACATCCGCAAGGTCGAGCCTCTTGAGCGCCAGTTGGGGACGCTCAGGGCGTGGATCTCCGGCCAGCGCCGCGATCAAAGCCCCGGCACGCGGAGTGATGTGCCTCTTGTCGAAATTGACGCCCGCTTTCGCGGCGCAAAGGGTGCCCAGCTGGTGAAGTTCAATCCGCTCGCCGAAACCACAAGCGCCGAGGTGTGGGCGACCATTCGAGCCTTCGAGGTCCCCTACAACCCACTTCACGAGCGCGGCATGATCTCGATCGGGTGCGAGCCTTGCACCCGCGCGATTCTCCCAGGACAACACGAGCGTGAAGGTCGCTGGTGGTGGGAGGAGGCGACCAAGAAGGAGTGTGGGCTCCATCTCAAGCCGCCAGCCACTTAAGCGCCGGCGCGACCCGACCCGGTCGAGGAGCGTGCGAACGCAAGGATCGCGAGCGACACACAGGCCGCCGTAGCAACCACTCCGAGCGTGCCGATGCTCGCAAGGCCCGGATGTGCCGCCGCGAGGAGACCGGCAAAGGCTCCGACCGTCGTCAAAGCCGAGAACGCCGTTCCCTTCATCGCGGCCGAGGCCGCGTGCGAGCGCGCAGTATCGTCGGCTCCGGCCACAAGCTCATCCGACGCCGCCCGTGGGAAACGAGCGTGGAAAAGGTGGATGCTTGCGTCGATGCCGAGTCCGAGCACGCCCGGTACGATTGCCATGTTGTAGAAGTTGATATTCGTCCCAAGGAGGCCCAGCACGCCAAAGCCAAAGAGGAGCCCCACCAGCAGGCTCCCAGAGGCGAGCATGGTGCCTGCCACACTGCGAAGATCGAACGCAATCATCAAAACGACGGCGAGCAGCGCGAGGGGTGGCAAGACCGCCAGGTCGCGCTTGAGCGACTGCATGAGGTCGACGTAGACGCGACTTGAGGACACGACGTAGATATCGAGCCCCTCAAGTTCGCGATCGAGCCGCTCAAACGACTCAATCATCGCGTCCAAGTTCGACTTGTTGTAGCGCAGCGAGACCTGGGCCATGCGGTCATTCCGACCGTCCTTCTCGGTAAAGGCATCACGTGCCCACGGCGGTAGATCGCCGACCGCAAGCGGTTTGGCCGAGGCAAGCTTCTCCAATGCCTCAAGGTGGGTACGATACTCGCGCGCGCTGTCGCCTTCTGGGAGGTCAGGAAGCTCGGCCAAAAATGAACTGCAAAGCTGCGCGATCTCGGCGAGGACTACGACGCGCTCTGGATCCTCGGCGGGCACAAGTTGATCGGCCGTGACCACACTCTTGATCCAGGCGGACTCTCGAACAGACGATTCCGCGTCCTTGTCAGGCATCAGCGCCCGCAGGCGCGCGACACCCTCGGCGAGCGCGGCAGGGTCGTCCGAGAACAACACCACGGGAACCGCATCGCGATCGCCACCCAGCGCCGAGCCGTAACGGATCTGCTTGGTTGGCTTGGGCGGTCGGATCGTGTCGAGATTGCGCTCGAGGCTGACGCGCGGCGCAAAGAGGCCGCCGACGATCAAGGCGGCAGCGATCAGTCCCATCCGCCAGCGCGGGAGCGCAGCAGCCCACGCGCGAAGGGACACGACGTCGACCCCACGCCCCGGCGCCTCAGCGGCGGCTGGCGATGCGTTGGCAGGTTTGCCGCTCACCTGCACGGACCCGAGCACGCCGCCCGGCGCCGCAGCCGTTGCCGCTTTTCCGCCAGTTCGAGGGAGGAGCACGTCCAAGGCCGGTACCGCGACGATCGCAACGAACCACGAGATGAAGATGCCGATCGCCGCAAGCACGCCGAACTCGCGGAACGCCTTGAAGTCCGC
>CAZVEM010000322.1:0-3183 GCA_964626165.1 uncultured Nannocystaceae bacterium | reverse complement strand
CGAAGACAAGCAGGAGCAGGCTGATCGCGGTGGTCGCCATCGCCGCGGTGAGGGGCCTGGCGAGTCCACCGGCAATCGCCGGCCAGAGGGCATCACCGTGCTGCCCATCATGCTGTTCGCGATGCGCGAGGAGGTGAACACCAAAGTCGACCCCCATGCCGAAGAGCACCGCAAACAGGAATGACGTGAGTGAGTTGAGCTCTCCAAAGATCAGGGTCGCAAAAGCCAAGGTCAGGCAGATCGACAGAACGACCGGCAGCATGATGATCAGCAGCGCGCGTGGGCGTCGAAAGCCGCCCAGCAGCACAATCAACACCAACACGGCGGAGACCACGGTCGCCCGCTGCAGGTCGATCAGCAGCGTGTCCACATCGCGCGAGAGGTCGTACGCGCCGACCAGCTCGACGCGCATCCCATCTCTGCGGAGCGCGGGATCCAAGCCCGCGATCACCTCTCGGATCGCGACCCCAAGCTTGCGCGTCGCCTCGATGTCCGAGGGCGGACGCAGCGCCCTGCCCTGAATGAGGACGACGGTCCCGTCCTCGGTGGCGAGAGGTCGGCCCACCGTCGGCGCGAGGACGAGCTCCCCCGCCTCGTTCTCGCTTGGCCAAAGCGCGTCGACTTCGGCTTTCGAGAGTCGTCCATCGCGAACGAAGGTCTCCTTCTGGGTGTCGAGCCAGCTGCGCAGGTCCGCGAGCCCCGAGTTCTGGTTCTGGCCCTGCTCCGGGCCGTCGTCACCACCAGCCAAGTCCGCGGGCGGTGCCGCCGGATCCGGACTTGGCGGTCCGCCCTCCACCGGAGGGCCGGGATCGTCGCCATCAGTGTTCCCCTCCTCGGGGTCGAGGTCCCAATCTTCTCCGACGAGAACCTTCTCAAGATCGACATCGCCCTCGCCGCTACCGACGCTCTTGCTCAAAGACCGAGCGACGGCGAGCTTGCGCTCGCGTTCCAGATCGGCGCGAAGGCTTTTGAGGTCGTCGACCTCGAGGTAGTAGAGCGCGTGGTCCCGCAGCGGCGTCAGATCGCGCTGAAGTGAGAGATCCGTCAAGCCCTCGACCTTTGCGAGCGCGGGCAGCAGCGCCTGTGCGACGGCGAGGTTCGCCGCCGCGTCATCGCTCTCGATCGCGACGAGCACCTGCTCGGTGTGCCCCTTGCGCGCCGCGAGTTCTTTGCTCGCAAGCAAGCTCGGCGCCGCGGGTGGCAGCAGCGCCTTAAGGTCGGCGTTGATGCGGATGCCGGTGGCGACCCAGAGCGCGAGCGCACTGGCCACCGACAAGACGATCAGCACCAGCAGCGCACGCCGCTGCGATGCGCTCACCTGCGTGACGATGCCGACGACGGCGCGCGCGAGCGGCCCGATATCCTTGGGCGCCACGGGGGATTCCCGCCGCGCTGCGCGCTCGCCCCCGTTTCCGCCGGACTGTCCCGCCATGGCCGTTGGTAGCCTAGCCCCTCGCTGCGGTCCACGCCTGACACGCGACGTGCGGGTGTCGACCACCGCGGAACGGCGAGCGCCGACGATGACCTGTGCGCGCACGACGACACGACACGTGATCAGTTCTCCAAGATCTTGGCGGCAACTCGCCGTACCCTTGCCGGACCCGGACTCATGCCCGTGCTCACCATCATCGGAGTGCTCCTCACCGTTGCTGCGCTCGCAGGGCTGCTCGCCGCCGAGCGCAAGGAGGACGCCTCACAACGCGCGATCACCAAACCGCTCGCATCGCTTGGCTTTCTGGTCGCGGCGGTCGGCGCGGATGCTTTGTCGACCCAGCTCGGGCGCGCCATCATGCTCGGGCTCGTGCTTTCGGCGGTCGGAGATGTGTGCTTGCTAAGCCTGCGCAAGCCGCTCTTCCTCGCTGGGCTCGGCTCCTTCTTGCTCGCGCACGTCTGCTACGCGGTTGGCTTTTATCGATGGGGAGTCGAGGTCACGGTGCTGGCGACCGCAAGCGTTGTGCTGCTCGTCCCCGCCGTAGCAGTGTGGCGCTGGCTCTCACCCCGCGTGCCAGACGACATGCGAGCGCCGGTCGCGGCCTATATCGTCGTCATCTCCATGATGGTGGGCTTGGCGTTCGGCGCCGCCGCGCGCGGATTGCCGATGCTGGCATTGGTTGGCGCGCTTGCGTTTTATGCATCGGATATTTCCGTCGCCATCGATCGCTTTGTCGACCCGCACAGCCGGCACCGCATGTGGGGCTTGCCGCTCTACTACGGCGCACAGCTCTGCCTGGCGGTCTCGCTGCTGATGCTGACCGCCACGACCTAGCAGGCTTTGGAAGAACCCCGCAGATCGGAGGCAGCTTTGGTTGAAACGGTAGCCTCGCGGAGAGCTATGCTCCGCCGATGCAACGCCACACCCGCCTCTTGTTTCTGATCGTCGCGACATTCTCCGTGACCGTTCCGCTCATGTCCGCCTGCGGCGGTGATGGCGATGACGGTGACGCCGCCGGCGACGGCGACGGCGACGGCGACGGCGACGGCGACGGCGACGGCGACGGCGACGGCGATGGCGATGGCGACGGTGATGGCGACGGTGACGGCGACGGTGATGGTGATGGTGACGGCGACGGTGATGGTGACGGCGACGGCGATGGCGATGGCGATGGCGATGGCGATGGCGATGGTGATGGTGATGGTGACGGCGAGTTCACGCTGACCAGCCCCTCCTTCTTGCGTGGAGACGCATTGCCCATCGAATTTAGCTGCGATGGCGCAAACATCTCCCCTGAACTCCTGTGGGCCAATCCGCCTGCGGGCACTCAGAGCTTCGCGATCGTCTTTAACGACCAGACGATCGACTTCCTCCACTCGACCATCTGGGACATTCCCGTCTCGACACTTAGCCTGCCCGAGGACGTCGACAAGGACTACCAACCGGCGGACGTGCCAGGCGCGAAGCAAGGACCGGCGTACCACGGCATGTGGGACGGATACTCGGGCCCCTGCCCCGGCTCGCAGCACACCTACGTGTTCGTCCTGCACGCAATCGGCGTACCGACCCTTGAGAGCCTTGACGACAACTCCAACAGCAACGAGATCGTCGCGGCCATCGATGCCGCTAGCCTCGGTACGGCGACGCTCTCCGTCACCTACACCCCCTGAGCTGGCGCTTCCATCGGCAACTCCTCTGTCGCGCGAATTACCACGTGAAAAGCGCCGGGAATTCGCGCGACACAAGGTGAC
>CAZVEM010000321.1:0-6539 GCA_964626165.1 uncultured Nannocystaceae bacterium | reverse complement strand
TTTCCTGCGGGTCACCCCGACTGGGATTTCCCCAGCATCCTGCCCTGTGGAGCCCGGACTTTCCTCAACGCGGTGCATAGCCCGCGCTGCGAACGTGTCATCCCCTCGCCCGCCTACTTCCATGGAGCGAATACCACCGCATTGCGGGCTGCGCCAGCGTCCCTGCCGGATCCGGCAGCTCGGCGCGAAACCGACGATCCGCGCCGCGAGGCCTGTGGGCACGCACTGCTAACCTTGAGCGATGCACTTGGCAGCACGCTTGAGGCGCGCCGCGTTGGGAGCCCTCTTTTTGTCGCTCCTGATCGTTGGCCCCGTGTTCGCCACCGTCCAGCAGCAGCGCGCTCGCCTGCCCCCTGCGGCAGAGTGCAGTGACCCGGTCGAGGGAACCTGGAAGTCGCACGCGTTCAACGAGATGTACCAAGAGTGGAACATCTTCACGTTGGAGATCCGTCGCGATCCTGCGAACCGCAACCTGCTCAAAGGCACGGTCACCAACCATGCGTGGTATGGCCCGGAGACCGAGGAAACGCGCGGACCTTGCAGTGGTCGACTGCAGTACCTGGTGTCGATGGATGGCGAAGGTAGCGTCGACGACGAAGGCCATATCCGCTTCGGCGGCGTCGGCACGTGGCGCTTGGACGAGGTGTACTGCGGCGACTTCTGGGGCGGCTACAACCTCGACCAGTTCGCCGGCACGATTGATCTTGAGGCGCTCGAGTTTCAATCGGTCAACAACGACGGCGGCCGCTTCGTCAACGTGCCCACGGTCTTTCGCCGAATCGGCTGCGCCGAAGGTGAGGGCGTGCCCGATGAGGGCCCGCGCATCGCCGTCAGCCCTCCCAGCTTCTATCCGCCGGAAGAAGAGAGCCAGGGCTGCGCATTGCGGCTCTGAGGTCGGGCCCTCGCGCCCCAGCCTCCCTCACAACAGCAGGGAGCAAGGGCACGCGCTACGACGGCGGTAGCGTGTCACGACCGACGCGGGACGGCGGACTGGGCAGCTCACGAATGTCTTTGTCGTTGGACGCTCCGATGACGACGACGGTGATGTTGTCGTCGCCGCCGCGTTCAAGCGCGAGATCGGTGCATACCTGCGGCAGCTCACTGTAGTAGTGATCGCGTGCAAGCTCCGCGATCTCTTCGGTCTCAAAGTAGTTGCACATCCCATCCGAACACAGCAGGAACGCGTCGCCCGGATTGACATGCACGCTGATGAGGTCGGCCTGCACTTCGCGCTCAAAGCCAACCGAGCGCGTAATGATGTGGCGCAGCTCGCTGGTCGCGGCTTCCTCGGGCGTAAGTAGGCCAGCGGAGACCTGCTCGTTGAGCCACGAGTGATCGGAGGTGAGCTGAGAGGCCGTGCCTTCCCGCAGCAGGTACGCTCGGCTGTCGCCGATGTGCACGACAAAGCCCCGGTCACCGTAAATCAGCATGCCGCAGAGCGTCGTGCCCATGCCGTGAAGCGCGGGCTCAGCGAGCGCGCGATCAAAGATCGCTGCACTCGCCTCGCTGGCGGCCGCGCCAAGGAGCTCAAGGATCGCTGGCGCTGCCATGTTGTCGGGCATGGCGACGATCGACGCGAGCCCTCGGCGCACGACCTCCGAGACCACCTGCACCGCGGTGCGGCTTGCGAGTGCTCCGCCGGCATGACCCCCCATTCCGTCTGCGACCAGATAGAGCCCCAACGAATCGTCCACGAGGTAGGAATCTTCGTTGTGGCTGCGGACGCGGCCGACGTCAGTGACCGGCCAGGCGAGGGTCAACATGAGAGGACTGTACCCCCGACCCGCACCGAGTAGAAGGCGCGGACACCGAGCGCTCAAGCTGCCTCCACGTGCGCGAATTCGGCGGTGAAGACACGCTGAGGCGACCGTTTCTGCTCGTTCGCCCAGTGCGGCTCGCTCCGGTACCTCGGCGCGGTGCTGCGAGCACGCCGGGTCTAAGGTCCGCGCCCCGTATGCGGATCACCCGCCCCGGCCGGCCGAAGCCTCGGCTCCGTCGCACTACTGCATGCGGAACTCGTTGGCGGCGACTTCGTCGGTGATCGAGATCTCCGTGCCATCAAAGCGAATCCGCTTGGGCCGATCCTCGATCACGGTCAGCACGGACACAGGCCGCCGCCAGATACGCTCAATGTTGCGCAGGGTATCGCGCGCATAGGGGAGCCGAAGGTCCTGCCCGGAATGCTTGTGTGCGAGCAGCAGCTCACCCCGGTTCATGTAGTTCGCGTCGATGACGTAGATGAAGGGCTGACCGCTGTTGGTGAGCGCGGCGAGCAGCTGCGCCTTGACCTTGTGAAACTCTCGGCTCTCGATCTCAAGCTGGGAGTTGCGCCGGTTCTCCGCGAAGGTGAAGAATTTCTGCTCTCGACAAAAGTCCTCCGTGAAGAACTCGTCGATGAACATCACGTCGTTGTAGAGCTTGCGGATCTCAAAGATCTTCTCCCGCCCCAGACCGAGCTTGCGGTCCCACTGTTCGCGCGTCTTGGCGTCGGTGCACTCGTCCCATTCCTTGCCAAAGCGCCCCTTGTTCCAGCGATCCTCGATGTCACGGAAGAGCTCAACGCCGATCTTGTATGGGTTGAGCTGCGTCGGTCCCATCGCGGTCACGCCGCTCGCGACGTCGGCGTAGTCGATGACTTCGTCGGATCGCAGCGCGCGCGTCGTCATCAGCTTGGAGTGCCAGTACGTCGCCCAGCCCTCGTTGAGGATCTTGGTCTGCATCTGCGGGAGGAAGTAGTAGGCCTCCTCGCGCACAATCCCGAGCACATCGGCCTCCCAACGCTCGAGCGGAGCGTGCTTGAGCATGAAACCCAGCACGTCGCGCTCCGGGCTTGGCGGAATCTTCTTGGCCTGCTCGGCCTCGCGAACCAGCTTCTGGCGCTGCTGCGCGATGAACTCGGGCGGGTTGAGGTAGGCGTCGAGGTAGCTTCGATCCGCGCCGCCACGAAGCCGACCGGGCTCGTCGTCCTCGTCGATCTCGCGGCCTGCACCCTCGTCATTGTCGTCGTCGTCGCGCCGATCGGACCAGCGCCGCGGCTGACCGCCCTCCGCGGCCACGTGGACCTGCTCGGCCGAAGGGCCGTGCGCGGCGCTCGGTCCACCGGGACGGAACACCGCCCACGGATCAATCAGGTTGTCGAGCGAGTGGCAGACATCGATGAAGGTCTCGACCGGCGAGCTACCGTGACGGTCCATGTGCCGCCGAATCCGCAGCGCGGCGTTGGCCATGCCGTCGATCATGCGTCGGTCTGTGTGCGCGAAGAAGCGGTTGTTCTTGAAGAAGTCGCAGTGCGCGTAGACATGGCACATGACCAACTTCTGATCGACGAACGCGTTGCCGTCCAACAGGTACGCGTAGCAAGGATCAGTATTGATCACCAACTCGTAGATCTTGGACAGACCGTAGGTGTAGCTCTTGGTGAGGCGGTCATACTCCATGCCCCAGCGCCAGTGGGGATAGCGAACCGGGAAGCCGCCGTAAGCCGCCACCTCGCACATGGTCATGTAGTCGACCAGCTCGAACACCGTGGTGAAGCAGTCCAGGCCCGCTTCACGTGCGTAGCCCTCGATCTCACGCTGCAGTTCGGCGAGCTCGGGTGAGAGCTGCGAGGAGAGACGGGCCATGTCAGCGCCCTCCCTGCAGGAACTCGCGGATCGAGTCCATGATGGCGTCCTTGTTGCGAATCTCGCTGGTCACCAATAGCGGCTCTTGTGCAAACGCGGCGCGAAGGTCCTTGATGAACTGCCCCGATCCATAGGGACTCTCCACCTGCCCATAGCCAAACTGGTTGACGAGCGGAAGCAATGAGGTCTTGAGCAACTTGACGCAGGTCGCCGTGTCGTCGACGGACCAGTTGTCGCCGTCGCTGAAGTGGAAGGCGTAGACGTTCCAGGACTCCGGTGGATAGTGCGCCGTGATAAGCTCAGTGCAGAGACGATAGGCGGAGCTGATCATCGTGCCGCCCGACTCGCGCGTCTTGAAGAACACTTCCCGTTCGACCTCGCGGGCGCTCGCATCATGGATGATGTAGCGCGACTCGATGCCCTTGTACTGGCTGCGCAGCCAAGTGTCGATCCAGAAGGATTCGATCCGCACGATCTCCTTCTGCTCATCGCCCATCGAACCTGACACGTCCATCATGTAGATGATGGCGGCGTTGGCCTGGGGGCGCGGCTCTTCCGTCCAGGAGCGGTAGCGCTTGTCTTCGCGCACCGGAACAATGATCGGATTGTTCGCGTCGTAGCTGCCGGCCGAGATTTGCCGCTTGAGCGCCCGCTTAAAGGTCGCCTTGAAGCTGCGGAGGCTCTCTGGTCCAGTTGTTCGCAGCGAGTTGTAGCGGTCCTTGGAGGATTCGACCTGTTGCTCGCCGCGCGGCTCGATGCGTGGGAGTCCGAGCTCCTCACCGAGGATCTGCGCGAGTTCCTCCAGCGTGACGTCCACCTCCAGGTCTTTGGAGCCCTCTCCCTCGCCGGCCTTCTTGCCGCCTTCGCCCTGCTGATCGCCGTCGTCTCCGATCGCGTCGCCGACTTCGCCGTCACCTTGTCCGACGCCGTCGCCTTGCTTTTCACTTCCGTGGACGAAGCGCGGGATGTCGATCTGCGGCATCGGGATCGACACCGAGTCGTTCCCCTTGCGCGATATCATGTCGCCGCGTGAGATGTATTTCCGAAGATTCTCGCGAATGCGCCCGCGGACAATCTCGCGAAAACGGCCGTGGTCCTTCTCGATGCGCGAGATCATGGAGGGAGCGGACGCGGAGCGCCTCGTGGAGAAGACTAGCAGCTTCGCGGAGCCGGGGCAGCGATCGCGGTGCGGCGGTCTGTCAAGCACCTGTCCGTGGACCCCTTACATGGTCCCGGCTTGGACCGGGGTGACAGCCTGCTAGACTTCACGAAGGCGCAGGCGCAAGCGCGGCCCTCGCAACGGAGACATCGATGACGACCGGACCCGACCTCCTTCACCGCATTGCCCTCCTTCAGGACTACAAGCGATACGAGGATCTCAACTGGACCGGTTCGTTTGCCGAGTACCTCGACATCGCGCGCGCCAACCCGCGAGTCGCCCGCACTGCGCACGAGCGCATCTACGACATGGTGCTGTCGCACGGCACCGAAGAGTACGTCGACAACAAGAAGAAGATCACGCGCTACCGATTCTTCGCCGACGAGGTCAACAACGGTCGCGATGCGATCTTTGGTCTCGACGTCCCCTTGATGCGACTGATGAACGTCCTCAAGGCAGCGGCTTTGCGCTACGGCCCCGACAAGCGCATCATCTTGCTCCACGGTCCGGTCGGCTCGTCCAAGAGCACGATCGCGCGGCTCCTCAAGAAGGGGCTTGAGGCCTACAGCCGCGCGCCCGAGGGTGCGCTCTACACCTACGACTGGGTCATTCCGCACGATCTTCGCCACCTCAGCGCGGGCCAGGAGGTGCTGCCCTCGCCGATGAATGAGGAGCCCCTCAAGCTGATCCCGCCCGAGTGGCGCGACAAAGCCTTCACCGAGCTCGGCCTGGAGGTCGACGGCTTCCGTCCCTACATCCGCGGCCAGCTCAACCCCGCATGCCGCTTCATCTTCCGCGAGCTGATGCGCCACTACAACGGTGACTGGGCGCAGGTTGTGCGCCACGTCCGCGTGCGGCGCCTTCTCATCAGCGAGGAGGATCGTGTCGGTATCGGCACCTTCCAGCCGAAGGATGAGAAGAATCAGGACAGCACGGAGCTCACCGGCGATATCAACTACCGGCGCATCGCCGAGTACGGCTCGGACACGGATCCTCGCGCCTTTAACTTCGACGGTGAGTTCAACGTCGCCAACCGCGGCATCATCGAGTTCGTCGAGATCCTCAAACTCGACGTTGCCTTCCTCTACGACCTGCTCGGCGCCACCCAAGAGCAGCGCATCAAGCCCAAGAAGTTCGCCCAGACGGATATCGACGAGCTGATCCTTGGCCACACCAACGAGGCTGAGTACCAGCGGCTGCTCGAGAACAAGTTCATGGAGGCGCTGCGCGACCGTACGGTGAAGATCGATATCCCGTACATCACGCGCTTGAGCGAAGAAGTGAAGATCTACGTCAAGGACTACAACCCGCAGAAGGTGCGCGGTCGCTTCATCGCGCCACATACCCTGGAGATGGCGGCGATGTGGGCCCTCCTGACGCGGCTTGAGGAGCCCAAGAAGCAAAACCTCTCGGCGCTGCAAAAGCTCAAGCTCTACGACGGCAAGGTCTTGCCCGGCTTCACGCAAGACAGCGTCAAGGAGCTCCGCAAGGAGGCGACCCGCGAGGGCATGCGCGGCATCTCGCCCCGCTATGTTCAAGACAAGATCGCCAACTGCCTCGTCGGCGGCCGCGGACATGGCGGCATCAACCCATTCTTGGTGCTCAACGAGCTTGAGTCCGGCCTGCGCAATCACTCGCTCATCACCAACGACGACGACCGCAAGCGCTATCGCGAACTGCTTGCGGTGGTCAAGCAAGAGTACGAGGACATCGTCAAGAACGAGGTCCAGCGTGCTATCAGTGCCGATGAGGACGCG
>CAZVEM010000320.1:0-6542 GCA_964626165.1 uncultured Nannocystaceae bacterium | reverse complement strand
CCTGAGGCCTTCGCGTTCTTTGAGTCCATGCTCGCCCGGCAGGTCAATGCGATGCTGGGCGAGACGGGGTCGGTGTTTGAGCCGTATGAGGTCGTGGAGTTGCTCGATGACGATGCGGTCCTCGATACGGCCGGGTACATCCTGGCCAACCCGGTGAAGGACCACTTGGTGGAGAAGGCGGCGCAGTGGGCGGGCGTCACGACCTGCTCGATGAGGTATGGGGAGCGGGCCGTGATCAAGCGACCTCGCCTGGGCTTATGGGTCGACGTGAAGGACAAGCAGCGCAGGGCGGTCAAGAAGCGCAAGCCGGAGAGCACGGGGCGGATGAAGTATCGGGGTAAGCCGAGCGAGCTTCCTGACGAGGTGGTGCTTGAGCCCGTGCGGCCGCCGGTGCTGCCGGGTCGCAGTGATGCTGAGGTGCGAGCAGAGGTGCTCGAGCGCGTAGCCAAGGCGGAAGACGCGGCTCGTGCCCAGCGCAAGGCGACGGGTCGCAAGGTCGGCAACGTCAAGGGCCTCGCGAAGCGTCACGCGAAGGAGATGAGCGCCGAGAAGCCCAAGAGCTGGCGCCAGATGTTTGGTCGTCGGCCACGACATGCGGGCGCCGACGAGCTCGTGCGTGCTGCGAAGCTGCGAGACCAAGAATGGGATCGCGGTTACCGGGAGCGCCGCCAGCGGCTGCTCAATGGCGACCGCGAGTCACTGTGGCCTGAGCACACCTGGAAGATGCGGATGTACTGCGGCATGGCCTGTGAAGGGCCGCCACCGAAGTGGCCGTTGATGATCGGGCCATTGCCGCCGTCGTGATCGTTGGTGGCCACCCATGAGGTGGCATCGCCGGACCGCGCCGGCTTGAGACCGCGGAGATGGAGGTGGGCCGAGCGTCCCGCCTGGTTGCGTTTGGGTTCGGTCCGCGGCGCGATACTTCGAGAGAAGTCCTCGTTCGCCAACGCACACTCGCGCTCCCCGGAGATGCGCTCATCGAGCCCATCAGGGTTGCCGGAGCGTCCTCGAGAGCGTCATCGACCTCATAGCTGCGCACTGCCTTCGGATTGGTAAATCAGGATTGGTAAATCAGCGGCTTCGGGGGCTCGCGCCGGCGTAGCGGCGAAACACGCGGCGAAACGCTGCTGCGTCGGCGTAGCCGACTCGAGCCGCGATCGACTCGACAGATTCGCGGCTCGTGTCGAGCAGCAGCGAGGCCCGAGCGACGCGGATCCGCTGCACGAACTCAAGCGGGGTCATGCCGATCCCAGCTTTGACCCGTCTCGCCAGCGTTCGGGGTGAGGTGGCCGCGACCCGAGCGAGCTCGTCGAGCGTGACTTGCCGGGTCAGGTTCGCGACCACGAACTGCTCGAGCGCGAGAAGGATCGGGTCCGACCGCTGCAAGTGCTCCATCACCATGTAGCGGGTCTGCGACGCGCGCTCGTCGAGCACCAGGTAGCGAGCGACCATCTGCGCGAGCGAGGGGCTCACGACTCGGGTGATGATCGCCAGCATCAAGTCGGCGTGGGCGAACGCGGAGCCGGCCGTGATCACGCCGTCGCTCTCGATCACCATTCGATCGGGGCGGAGGGTGACGTCCGGGAACCGCCGCGCGAACGTGGGAGCGAGCCACCAATTGGTCGTGCCGCTGCGTCCGGCGAGCAGCCCCGCCTCCGCGAGCAGGAACGTGGCCGAACACGACGCAGCGAGCAGCACCCGCTTGTCCGCCGCGCGGCGCAGGAGCTCGAGCCCGGGGGCGACGTCGCTGCGAGCGAGTAGTCGCTCGACCGCGGGCTCGCTCGCGGCCGACAGCCCAGGCACCACCACCACGTCGCCCGGCTTCAGCTGGCGGAGACTGATCGCGTTGTCGACCGCGACCGCGCGCCCGGTTCCCGAGCGGACCGGCTTGCCATCGAGCGACACGACTCGCTGGCGCAGGGCGGCTGCGGGCGGAGCGGTCGGGACGAGGCCCGCTGCGATCAATCGCATGGCGGTCGCGACGACCTCGACGCCGATTCCGAGCGGGCCCTCGGCCACGCCGTCGAACACGAGGTGGGAAATCACGTTGGCGAGATTAGACCGAACACAGTCAATCCCGCCACTCGTCGGGTTCGGTCGGATTCGGCATGTTCGGGGCGTGGACGATTCACTCGAAGACTTTCAACGACGGTCGATCACGCTCGAATCGACCACGCGTACCGTCCATGTGGCGGGTCAGGGGGCTGCGGTCGTCGTGTTGGCCGAGATGCCGGGGATCAGCCCTGACGTCGCGCGCTTCGCCAGGTGGATCCGCGACGCCGGGTTCACGGTCTACATGCCCTCGTTGTTCGGGGTCGACGGCGCCTATCCCCACGCCAGAGCGGGGCTCGAAGTGTTAATGCGCGCCTGTGTGAGCGCGGAATTCCGAGCGTTCGCGGCCAACGAGTCGGCGCCGGTTACCCAGTGGCTGCGCGCCCTCGCTCGCTTCGCGCACGAGGAATGCAGAGGGCCGGGCGTTGGGGCGATCGGCATGTGCTTCACCGGCAACTTCGCCCTCAGCATGATGCTCGAGCCCGCGATGTTGGCTCCGGTGCTCTGTCAGCCTTCTTTGCCGCTCGATGACAGCACTGCGATTCAGATCGCTCCAGACGAGGCGGCGGCCGTGAAGCAGCGGCTCGAACGGGAGGACCTGACGGTTCTCGGCTACCGGTTCGACGGCGACCGCTACTGCACCGCCCAGCGATTCGCCGCCTACGCTGCCGCGCTCGGCCCTCGCTTTCACGCGAGGATGCTGCCCAGCTCGGCCGCCAACCCGAACCCGAGCCCGTTCTTCGCCGAGATCATTGGCTGTCCCCACAGCGTCGTGACGGCGCACTTGATCGACGCAGCCGGCGAACCGACGCTCGCGGCCCGCGATGAGATCCTGACGTTCCTCCGTGAGCGATTGGGGAGCGCGAACCATGCCGGCTGAGCCGATCGTCGAGTTGGTCGGCCGGAGTAGCTCGCACTTCACGCGGGTCGCTGCAATGTTCGCCAACGAGCTCGGGGTGCGCCATGCCCTGGTCGTGGTCCACGATCTGCTAAGCCTCGACCCGGCCGACTATGGTGGGCATCCTGCGCTGAAGCTGCCGATGTTGCGGACCGAGGGATCGGTCGTATTTGGGACTGAGAACATCTGCCGGCGGCTGGTCGCGCTCGCCGGCGGCTCTGCGCGAGTCGTGTTGCCGGAGCATGTCGAGGCCACGGTGGCGAGGAACGCTCAGGAACTCACGTGGCATGCGATGGCCGCCCAGGTCCAGCTCATCGTCGGCACGGTCTTCACTCGACCTCCGCTCGACACCCCGTATCTTCAAAAGACTCGCGTCGGGTTCGAAGGGGCGCTCGCGTGGCTCGAGGTGCACCTGGATTCGGTGCGCGCGGCGTTGCCCGAGCCTCGAGATCTCAGCCTGCTCGAGGTTTCGCTGTTCTGCTTGATCACCCACTTGGAGTTCCGCCCTACGCTCAGCCTCGACGCCTACCCCAACCTGCGAGGGTTTGCGCAGAAGTTTGGCGAGCGCCCCTCGGCTCGACACACGCACTATCGATCCGATCCCCGCCCCCATCCTCGACCGCACACGGACAAGCCATGACGCTCAAGCTCCCGGCCCTCGATCCGGCCTCGCTGCCACCACGCACCAGCTCCGCGTACCCTGATCAATTCAAGCCGCGTGTCCTCCCCCGTGAGAAGCGGGCGCTCGGCGACGCGCTTGGCTTGACCAAGTTCGGCGTGAACCTGACGACCTTGTTCCCTGGCAAGGAGTCCTCGCTGCGCCACTACCACTCGCGTGAAGAAGAGCTGATCTTCGTGCTTGAGGGCGAGGTCGTGCTTCGGACCGACGCTGGCGAGCAAGTGCTGGGGCCGGGCATGTGCGCCGGCTTCCCGGCCGGCACGACCGACGGGCACCAGTTGATCAACCGCAGTGATCAGCCGGCCCGCTACCTCGAAATCGGCACGCGGGATTCGGCCGACACTGCGGGCTACTCCGACGAGGACCTGGCGTGCGCGAAGGACAGCAGCGGCGGGTGGGTCTTCACGCGGCGCGACGGCAGCCGGTACTGATCCCGTGCATTCCGCCGGGCGGACCTTCGCGCTCGACCGCAGCAACCCCGCGCGTGGCCGACTGAGCGACATCTCCTGGATCTCGACCCCCACCCAGTCATCCAAGATCCCCCCGAGCGCGCACTCGGGGATCTCCCCGCGCCTAGCAGGCTGTCGAAGAACCCCGCGCGGCGCCTGGCCCCGCCCAACAGAGTCGAGAAGCAGCCGCGCAAGATCGGTCGCGTTACTACGGTGTGCTCGCATCGCGGTGAGACAGTGCATGCCGAGACGCCAGGACGCCGCAGTACCTGGCCTCGTGGAATCGGGGAGCTCGTACCAACGCGCACAGCCTTGCCAACAAGGTGTGCGGGCTCATCTGGGCATAGGTAGCGTCGGATCTGCTGGGCGCCATGAAGTGGACGCGGACCTGAGCGTCGTCCTGCGCGGCACCGTCGAGGCCACGCCCGAGGCGATCGAGGACGTGAACGAGATGCGCAGGACCCAGGTCGCGGACGGGGAGAAACGCAAACCGCGGCTGGATGGCCCGCGCCGTTTCGATCGTAGCTCCACGTTCCAGCGCTCCCGCGCTCCCGACAGGACTTTCGCCGCGGGCAAACGTGATGGCTTCGTGAGCGCTTTCGAATGTGGCCTCAGTAAAACCCGATCCGCTGCCGATATCGCTCGTCGCGCTCGCGGTCATATCCCTCGGCATCGAACGCCTCGCCCTGGATCGCGCGATGGACCTGACCACCAGTGGGCATGCTCGCCGGGTCGACGAACCGCCCAGGGTCCCAGAGGTGCGAACGCAGGAAAGCCTTCGAGCACTGCGTGTAGGCCTCCTCGATGTCCACGAGCACGCCGAGCTTGGGCACACTGCCTTCGACGGCGCTCTCGGCCAAGAGTGTCGCGTCCGTGATGATCGTGGCGCGGCCGTTGACGCGGAATGTGTCGGTCACACCAGGCACGACGAACAGCAGACCCACGTGCGGGTTGGCCAGGATATTGCGCAATGAATCGGCGAGTCGATTGCCCGGACGCTCGGGGATCAGCAGCGTGCGCTCGTCGAGAATGCGCACAAAGCCGGCCGGATCACCGCGCGGGCTCACGTCACATCCGCCGCCCGCGTCGCTGGTGGCCAGGCAGACGAACGGCGAGCGCTCGATAAACAGACGCGTCGCGCTGTTCAAGCGGTCGCTGATCTTGGCGCAGATCAGCGCCGCTGGTTCCCCGATCAACTCGCGCAGCTGCGCTTCGTCGCGGATCACTTCGGCAGTGAGGCGGTGTCCCTCGGGGGGCTGCTCGACACTCATGCGCGGATGCTAGCAGCCTGCCCACGCGCAGCAGGAGGCTCGGCTCACGGTTCGCAGCCGTGGTGGCGGTCTCCAGTGCCGGCCGTACTGGCGGGCAGCGTGCGTGCCCGGGGTCATCAGTATCGCCGCGAGCGGCAGCCATCTCCGCGCTTGCATGGTCGGTCGATCGTATGCGGGGCTGGCCGAGTGGAATGGACGCCGCACGGAACTGCTCGTCTCATTCTTGTCGAGCTCGGGGCTGAGGAGACGCATCCGAGAGTTCCGAGCGCCGAGCCAGAGGCGTGGGGCACCCGCGTCGTGCAGTAGGTCGTGCCCGCTGATGCTTGGGCGGACTCGGAGTCCGAGGTACGTGCGTCGCCGAATACTCGATCACTTCCCGTGCGCAAGCATGCCAAGGGCCTTGTCGCGGACAAAGTCGGGCCGCGTGTCGCGAGGCCTTATCATGATGAAAGAGGGGCTGAGGCGTAAGCAGGCTCGCTTGAGATCGAGCTCAAGCGATCGCGGTTCCGAACACGCTTTGTCGGCGCCCCGGACAACCTTATGGCTCTGGAGCCGATGCAACCCTGCATGTCTCCACGCGCAGTCCGACCCGGTATCTATCACGCGACCTTCACCTGCGTCCGCAGGCTCTATCTCCTCTGGCCCGGCAAGCGCCTCAACAAGGCGATCCGCTATCTCGCGGCGCTAACCTCGGAGCGCTACGGCGTGCTCATCCACAATCAAGCGACCTCGCGTGGGCTTATGGGTCGACTTGAACGACAAGCGGCGCAGGGCGGTCAAGATGCGCAAGCCGGAGAGCACGGGGCGGATGAAGTATCGGGGTAAGCCGAGCGAGCTTCCTGACGAGGTGGTGCTTGAGCCCGTGCGGCCGCCGGTGCTGCCGGGTCGCAGTGATGCTGAGGTGCGAGCAGAGGTGCTCGAGCGCGTCGCCAAGGCGGAAGACACGGCTCGTGCTGAGCGCAAGGCGACGGGTCGCAAGGTGGGCAACGTCAAGGGGCTCGCGCGGCGGCATGCCAAGGAGATGAGCGCCGAGAAGCCCAAGAGCTGGCGACAGATGTTTGGACGACGGCCTCGCCATGCCGGCGCCGATGAGCTCGTTCGCGCCGCGAAGCTGCGCGACCAAGAATGGGATCGCGAGTACCGGGAGCGCCGCCAGCGGCTGCTCAATGGCGACCGCGAGTCACTGTGGCCTG
>CAZVEM010000319.1:0-6586 GCA_964626165.1 uncultured Nannocystaceae bacterium | reverse complement strand
AGCTGACGCTCAATGGTCTTGAGGCCGTAATCTGGCGCAATGCCTTGATCCAGGTCGAGCCGGATCGACTTGAGGAGGTCTTCACGCAAGCAGAGCTTGCACAGCTCTTCCCCGGCGCGGTGGTCGAGCTCGACACGCTCGATGTCCTCGACCAGGGCGAGCTAGAGCTGCCGCTGACGATCATCTTCACCGCTCACGGCACCGGCTTCTCGGCCGCCGAGGGCAAGCAATGGTCAATGCCCAGCGCACTGGTGTCGGTCAACCTCGCGACCCGCTACGCGAGACTTCCGCAGCGTGAGACGGGGCTCCGCATCAACTACGTCGCGCCGGTACTGGCATCAATCACGGTCAATCTCGTCGACGGGTCCTTTAGCTCTGTGCCGCGCGATGTCGTCTTGGAGAACGACCTTGGCATCTTCGTGCGCCAGATCGCCGACGGGGGTGTGGGTGCGTCGAGCGTGAGCATGGTGGTTGGAACAGAGATCCGCCCCGGCATCGTGTCCCCCAGCGACTACCCCGAGCTCGTCGCCTTCGCCCTCGACATCCAGCGCACGGAAAGCGAACCCCTCCGCATGAGTCTCCGGCCGCCAACGGTGGGGTCTGGTCTCGCACCGGAGAAGGGGGGCAAGCGCGGGCGCGGCAAGGGCCGCGGCAAGGCCAACAAAGCAAAGGGAAGCCGAAGTAAGGCAAGCAAGCAGGGAAGCGCTCGCACCAGCGCCTCGGTGCGGGCACTCGCGGGCTAAGCGACCCAAGCGCGCGGCGACGGCGTTGGCATCGGCGCCGGTACGTCTACCGGCATCTAGCGGTACGATGCGGCCGCGATGCGGCGACGGAACTCGATGGCCCTGTGTGGCGTCGGCCTGGCCGCTTGGCTGGGTCTTCCCTCCCACGCAACTGCGACGGAGCTCCAGGTTCGAGCGCGGACGCTAGGAGAGGGGTACACCCTGCGAGCGGCCGACGACTCGCTCGTCACGCGACGCCGGGTCGTGCAGTACCTCGATCTTGGCGTGTACGAACTGCTCCCTGCGCGCAGGTCGTGGGAACCGCGTCGAGATGCCGAGACCGATGGCCAGCTCCATCTCGTCGGCTCGATGCGACTGCGGGGGAGCTTTGGCAACTTCGCCGCCGAGGGCACACCGGAGGTCGCCCGTCTGGTGGATCTCAACGACGGTCGCCAGGTCGATCTGCTCTTTGCCTATTTGGAGGGCCGCAAACTCGGCGGGAGAGTCGACCTCCGCGTTGGTCGGCAGTTCGAGTTTAGCGGGCTGGATTGGTACGGATTCGACGGCGCGTGGACACGGGTGCACACGCCGGCACGCTTCGCGGTCGAAGCCTTCGCCGGCCTCATGCTCGATAGCCGCCTCGCGCTGGGTTACTCAAGCTTCGAGCTCGATGGCACGCGCGACACCCCCGTCGATCGCCTGCTCTCGCCGGTCGCCGGCGCCGCCGTGGCGAGCAGCGGCGTGAGCTGGCTCGATGCCCGGCTCGCGTACCGACGCACCTTCACGCCCGCGCAGCGTGATCCCGTCGATCTGGATGGCGACGGTGCACCCGGCGCGCAGGGAGGCCGCGATCAAGAGCTCGTGTCCGCCACGGCGGCGTTGCGGCTCCTTAAGGGACACCTCTCGCCCTACGCGGCCGGGCGCATGGATCTGATTCGACTCCGCCCCGACAACATCGCAGCGGGGATCGAGGTGTCCTTCGCGAATATGCACACGATCCGCGTCGGCTACCTCCGCGTGCTGCCGCTCTTTGACGCCGACTCGATCTTCAATGTCTTTAGCGTCAATCCCTTTGAGGATGCGCGCTTGAGTTACCAAATCCGCCTGGGCGAGAAATGGTCGTTGCACACACGCGGCCAACTCCGTGTGGCGCGGGCATCGACCACGCGGCTGGGCATCGACCCGCCCAAGTCCGCGGCCGTCGGGCTCGGCGGCGGCGTCGGAGCGACGCGCTGGAGCAGCAAGAGCCACCTTCGTTTCGAGATCTCCGGTCTCGACGGGGTGGGGGGCAGCCGCATGGGAGCGATGGTCGATGGCCGCCGCTGGTTCCTCAATCATCGCCTCGCGCTCGATGGCCGTGCGTGGGGCTTTGCCCATCAAGGCGATGGACTGCGCAAGGACGCGTTGTGGGCCGCCACCCTGCAAGCAGGCGTGCATGCGCGCCTCTTTAAGCCGATCACGGTCGACGTCGTTGTCGACGAGACCGTCACCCCCTTTCTGGGTCCCTCACTTCGGGCCTTTGCAGTGCTCGGCCTCGACTTCCGCTTCCGAGGGGGACGGCTATGACCCAGCTGCGCTCACCCGCGGAGCGACTTGCCGGCGTTCTGGCGATCGCGTGGCTGTTGTTCGTTGCCTGCCTCGGGGCAACGCTGAGCTTGAGCTCGCGCGGCGAAGCCGGGCCGCCGCAACCGGGGCACGCCAGCACCCCTCGGTCAGCCAACCGAGATGCGAAGGCCCGCGCCGAGCGGGGGACAGCGGGCATCGGACACGGCGCGGGCCCAGGACGGCGCCTCTCGCCGGTCTACGCCAAGGCGGAGATCCATCTCCGCTTCTCGCACCGACAGCATCTAACGCAGGGCATGGACTGCACGGAGTGCCACGAGGCTGCGGCCGCCAGCACGCGTAGTAGCGAGCGACTCATTCCGAGCTCGGAGTCCTGTGATCGTTGCCATGGAGACGCGCATCCCCGGACGCGCGCGCCCCTCTTGCCCGGTCCCCTCGCTGCGGGCGCGCTGGCCTGCGAGGCCTGCCACGTCGGCATCGTGCCTGGCGGACCGCCGCTGTCGTCCCGCTTTGAATCGCCGGCGCTCCACTTCAGCCATGCGATGCACAAGGCAGGGACACAGGCGCCCTGCGAATCGTGCCATCGCGGCGTTGAGCAACTCGCGCTCGCGACCGAGGCCGCTCTTCCCAGTGAAGGGGACTGTCTGCGCTGCCACGATGGTCGCGTGGCGACCGATCGCTGCGGGAGCTGCCACCCCAGCCAAGCCGGTGGGCGCCTGATGACCCGAACGCGACAAGAGCCCGGCGCGCTGCTCGTCCCTGGTCCGAGCTCAAGTTGGGGCGTCGCTCATGACGCGGCCTTCGTGATGGATCACCGCGGCCCCGCCAAAGCGAGCGGCGAGCTCTGCAAGAGCTGCCACACCGAGGCCTCCTGTCTGGAGTGCCATGCCGGCGTGCTTCGCCCGATGCGCATTCATGCCAGCGACTACCTCACGATGCACGGGATCGAGGCCAAGGGGAGGGTGTCGGATTGCGATAGCTGCCACCGCGGCGGGAGCGACTGCAGCGCCTGTCACGAGCGCCTCGGGGTCACGCAAGACTCTGGCATCTTTGCCACTGACAGCGGACGGGGCTTTCATCCCGCTGATTGGGCGGGTCCTCCCGGCAGCCTGGCCCAAGGGCACGCCTGGGCTGCGCAGCAAAACCTCAGCGCCTGCGCGAGTTGCCATAGCGAAGATAGCTGCCTCGCGTGCCACGCCACGACCAATGCGACGATTCCAAGCCTCGGCGTGTCGCCGCACGGGGATGGATTTTGGGGATCCGCGCGATGTCGCACACTGGCCGCTGCCAATCGCCGGGTCTGCTTGCGTTGTCATGCACCTTTCGACGCGCTGCTGGAATGCGGCTAGCGGGCGTTCTACGGCCCTGGACGGGACCGCTGAGTCTCCACGCCTCCCCCAAGCTGCTCCGTTGGTTTCGGTAGATCCCTCGGTCGCTCCTCGGCTTTGCTCCTGCGTTCGAAGGGGTGGCGCCCCCCTTCGAATTTCACGCCACGATCCTGCACTTCGTTCCCAACTTCGTTCCCATCTCCGTGCCCATCTCCGTTCCCCACGTCGGCGCACTCGGCGAATGCTTTGAACACACCGTGCAAGAACCGGCCTGTTCGACAGCCTGCTACGCTCTTGCAATGGCATCGCTCCCGGGAACAGGTTTGTTGAGCAATCGACGTCTCCCCAAGCAGACGGTCGCACGTGACCGCGTCGCGACCGAGCATCGCAGTGCTCTTGAGCTGCATCAGGGCGAAGCAACGATGCGGCGATCCATGCCGCGATTCGTCGGCCTTGCGGCGCTGGTGATGTTTGCCGTCTCGAGCAGTGCTTGCGTGCGAGTGCTCCAGGACGAGGTGGGAGTGAAGCGACGCTACGGCGCGCTCTCGGACAAGACACTGGAGCCTGGTCTGCGGGCCTACAACCCATTCTCAGAGAAGGTGTTCCGGCTCAAGACCCGCACCGTCAGCGTTCGCATCGAGCCCGATCTCCCCAGTCGCGAGGGCCTCACGGTGCGATCCGAGATGTCGATTCTGTACCGCATCGACCCCAATCGCGCCCCCGACATCATCCGCCGCATCGGCGTCGACTATGAGGAGGACCTGATCCTTCCGGTGTTTCGCAGCGCCTCGGCAGACGTGTGCGCCCGCTTTTTCGCCAAGGACATGCACAGTGCCTCGCGCCGCGCCATCGAGGTCGCGATTCAAGCGCGGATGATGGAAGTCCTCGAAGATCGCGGTTTTGTTATTGAGGCCGTGCTGCTCAAGAGTGTGACGCTGCCCAACGGTCTCTCCAACGCGATTGAAGATAAGCTCGAAGCCGAGCAGGTCGCTCAGCGGATGGAGTTTGAGATCCAACGCGAGAATGCCGAGGCGCAGCGCACCAAGATCGCCGCCGAAGCGAAGCGAACCAACGAGATCATCGCGGCGGAAGCCGACCGCGACAGCCGGATCATCGAAGCCGAAGGTATCCGTCAGGCGACGGTGATTCGGGCCAAGGGCGTGGCCGAGGCCAACGAAGCGATCAATCGCAGCCTCACGCCCAACGTGCTCAAGCACCGCCAGATCGAGGCGTTTCGCGATGTTGCCCAGTCCAACAACGCGAAGCTGATCATCACCGACGGTAAGACGCCGGTGATCAACCCGCAGCCGTAGTCAGTCGCAGCGGGGACCAGCGCCGCCGGGCTCGCCGAGCTAGCCCGGCGGGTCGCCGATGCCGTAGGCGACGAAAATCTCGACCTCGGAGAGCGCGACGACGCGGTAGATGCCGTCGGCGGGAATCTCGACGGGAACCGCAGGCAGAAGCTCGCGATGCTCGAGCGTCGACTGACCGTGCTCGCTGCGAACCTCCAGGACCGCGCGGCCGCCGGTCAGCATCGCCGTAAAATTGTGTCGCCCCTTGGTACTGATGGCGACGACCTCACCGGGACGAATCCGGAGCACCTTGGTCTCGAAGGTCTCGCAGCGGGCCCAGACCAGCTCGCCGCCGAAGCTGCGAGCGGTGAAGGGTGGGCCGTAGTCGGCCTCCGCCTCGCTCGCGGCGCTCTCTTCCTCTGTCGGATCAAGGTCGGAGACTTTGCCGCCGCCATCCTCATCGCTGTCGAGGTCATCGACATTGGATGCGGTCGCATCCTCCGTCCCCAACGTGCTGGTTCCCGTCGCGCCCGAAGGCGTGGGCACGGCAGCACGCCGCGATGCCGATGGCTCGCGACTCGCTCGCGCAGGGCCTTGCCCGCTTGTCTCCTGACCTTTGACCCCATCGTGAGGCACATCGGGCGCAGGTGCACCTGTTTCACGCTGGGTCATGTCCTCGGCAAGACTACCGCAAGGCCCGCCGCAAGTTGAGGGATGGCGGCACGCCGCGTGGCCCGCCGTGAGCGGAATTAGCAGGGTCTCTTGTGCTTGCCGAGTCGAAGCGGACACCCACGACGATAGCCAGACGCCCACACCCGGCACCTTGCGCGCGGCACCTTCACGCCCCGCGCAGCGGCGCGCTCACACGGTCGCACGGCCCGCCGCGCTCCATGTCTCCTTCGACACCGATCGCCTCGGCCAGCGCCTGGCGGGCCTGTGCGCTCGCTACGGATTCTGTTTGGGCTTCTTGATTTCGGCAGGTGGGGGAGGGTCGGCCGGCGGCGTCCCAGCGGACTTGGCCTCCTCCGACTTGGGCGCCGATTTCTTGTCCTCGGCCGACGCAGCGCTGCTTCCTTTGCTGCTGCCTTTGCTCGCAGTCCCGCCCTTACCCTTGGACTTGCCCTTCTTGCTGTCCTCGGCCGGGGCCGGCGCGGCCTCTTCTTTTTTGCCGGACTCCTCGACGTAACCCTCGGACTCACCGGCGCCGTCGCCTGCAGTGCGCCACTTGGCGCGGCGCTTGCCGAGCGCAATGCGAGCACGTCGAGCCGCGTCGTGATCCCAGCTCTCGGCTTTGCCATCGCCATCGGTATCGTAACCAACGCGATCGATCTCGCCGCTCACGTAGTAGACAAACATGTCGGCTCGATGATCTCCGTCGCGATCATGTTCGACACGAACGATGCGACCCGCGTCGTAGTAGCGCCAAGTATCCGTGACACCGTTGCTGTCAAGATCCAGCTCGCTGAGGACCAACACGCCACCCGTGAAGGTTCGACCAATGTCGATGCGACCGTCGTAGTCGTGATCGTACTGCTCCCGCTCGACGGTGCCCGACTCGCCGTAGTGAAAGAATGCGTCGGGGATGCCGTCACGGTTGAGGTCCGCTTGACGACACACGAGCCGTTTGCCATCACCGCCATCGGGCGCAAGCACGCTGAGCAAATCAGCGCGACCGTCTCGG
>CAZVEM010000318.1:0-6670 GCA_964626165.1 uncultured Nannocystaceae bacterium | reverse complement strand
GGCGACGGCGACGGCGACGGCGACGGCGACGGCGACGGCGACGGTGACGGTGACGGCGATGGTGATGGTGACGGTGATGGTGACGGCGATGGCGATGGCGATGGCGATGGCGACACGTGTGGCGATGAGGTCGCGGGTGCCACCGAAGCTTGCGATGGCAGCGACTTGAAGGGCACGACCTGCGTGGATCTGTCCTTCGGCGACGGCACCCTAAGCTGCAATGCCTGTGCGTTCGTGACGACGGCCTGTACCGCCAACTACACGCAGGACTTCAACGGCGGCGTCCTCCCCTCCCCGTGGACAACTGCGGGTGTGGTCGATTGGACCGTGAGCATGGATGCGAATGCGTACGAGGGATGGAGTGCGGTCTCTGGCGATATCGGCAACAGCGAGCAGACCGATCTTGAAGTGACGCTGAACTTCAAAGAGGCCGGCACGGTGTCGTTTTACTACGCGGTCTCAAGTGAAGCGGCCTACGACTTTCTCTACTTCTACGTCGATGGGGTGCAGCAGGGTGCGGGTTGGTCGGGAACCGTCGCATGGACGCAGTACATGACCAATGTCAGCGCCGGACCGCATACCTTCCGCTGGCGCTACAAGAAGGACGGGGCGACGAGTACCGGCCAGGATCGCGCGGGCATCGACGCGTTCGCGGCATCACCGATCGGACCCTAGCAGGCCCGGCTTCGAGTCGCGCGTTGCCGGCGCGTTGCCGGCGAACACATAGATCACGTTGCCATCGCGCACCATGGAGAGCCGTCCTGCGGCGAGGATGGCTCGCATCGCTTCGTCCCACGTCACACCGCGAAGCTTGGCGGTCACCTTGCCGGCCACATCGCGATCAAAGACGACGCTGAGCTTGCGCATCTGGGCGAGCTGCTCAATCGCCTTGCGAATATCCGCCGCTTGAAACTCCAGATCGAGTCGCGCGCTCGCGCCCCGACCGGCGTCGAAGGAGCTCGACGAACGCTCATGCACATGAGCGCGCTGCGCCGCGACAACATCCGTCGTCGTAGGCTCTGCTTTGCGCGCACTCGAGCGCCCCTCGGCCTGGGCCGCAAGGGGCAAGCAGAGCGTGGCCGCCAAGGCAATCGCACGTCCGCCGAACGCAGGTCGCGCTGATCTAGCGCGGGAGGGATAGCTCCTCGGTCCTACATGGGAGCGGCGGTTGCGACTCGGTGCCATCGACGCGACATCTTGGAAGTACCACCCACTGCGTCCGCTCGCCAGCGAGATCGACGATAGTGCGAGCGTCGGCGGTGTGTCATGGTCTGGGCGTGGGCGATTCTGTGCGGTCCGCTGCGAAGTCTGTCACTCCGCGTCCGAGCATCAGCCCCTTCGACCGCGTCGCGAAGGTGGCGCTGGGGCGGCGTGGCTTTCGCTTCGACCTAGAGTCGACCGAACGTGGCGAACTGCATCGCGTGACGGCGAAGGGTGGCGGCAAGGGTCTGCCGCTTGTCTTTGTGCATGGACTCGGTGCGAGCTTCTCCACGTTCTCGCGCCTCATGCAGGACCTGCGACCCCACGTCGCGCAGATCAGTGCGATCGACCTGCCTGGACACGGCTACTCCAGCGCGCAACCCCGGGATCCAGAGACGGGACGTGTGATCCCGGAGCAGCTCGACGACATGGTCGCAAGCTCGCTACACGCCGTGTGCGAGGGCCCTTCGGTGCTGATTGGGAACTCGCTCGGCGGCATGATCGCGACCCGCTACGCGGCGCGATTCCCAGAGAATGTCGCGGCACTGGTACTGATCTCTCCGGCCGGACTGCTGGCCTCGCCTCGCGATGTCGAAGACACGCGAGCGGTGTTCCAAGTCGGTGATCGCGAGGCCGCAGATCGACTGATGAAGCGCCTGATGCGTCAGCCGCCGCGCCTCCTAGGTCCCCTTCTGCGCCGCGGACTCCAGCTACGATTTAAGAGTCGCTACCTGCAAGAGCTGCTCGCGCAATCGTCCGCGGATCGATTTTTGAGCGAGCAAGAGGTGCGCAGCCTTGTGCCGCCCGTGCTGCTGGTTTGGGGCGCCTACGACGGCATCCTCCCCGCGCATCAACTTGAGCGCTGGGTCGAGTTGCTACCGCCAAGCGCCGAGATCGAACGATGGCCGCACGTTGGCCATATTGGCCACGCAGAGGATCGCGCTCGCATGGTGGCCCGCATCCGTCGTTTCCTCGACGCCGTGCCCACGCGGCGCTAGCCCCTTCTGGCATACTCGCGCGATGCGTCGCGTCGGGCTTGTCCTCACATTGGCCATCCTCTCAAGTTGCGCATCGCAAGGCGGCGGCCGAGGTCACGGCGACGGAAGCGTTCTGGGTGAGGCCAGCGATGCGACCGGCAGCGATACGGTCGCGACCTGCAATGAGCCCGCAAGCCAGCCGGCCGCACCCTCAGTGACGCTGCCCGCAGCCAACCGAGGCGCCCATCGTCCGACGCTGTTGCGGCACGCCCTGCTGATCGATGGCACGGGCGCACCTGCGAAGGCCGATCAGGACGTGCGGATCGAGGGCGGCCGCATCGTGGAGATCGGCACCGGCCTCGCCGCGGGAAATGACACCAACGTCATCGATCTTGGCGGCAAGGCGTTGCTGCCCGGCTTCGTCGACGCGCACGTGCACCTCTCGTCATCGCCGCAGACAAGCCACGCGCAGGGCGTGCTGCGGCAGGTAACCTCGACCGAGGGTGACGATGCGCTGCGCGCCGCCGCCAATGCGGGCGCAACCCTGCGCGCCGGCTTTACCACCGTGCGCAACGTCGGCGGATCGATCGCGGATCG
Source organism: uncultured Nannocystaceae bacterium (assembly GCA_964626165.1). Classification (GTDB taxonomy): domain Bacteria; phylum Myxococcota_A; class Polyangia; order Nannocystales; family Nannocystaceae; genus CAZVEM01. Next base: position 3,896 of record CAZVEM010000318.1, on the reverse strand, counting down.
TGCGTTGCGCGATGCGATCAGTGCCGGCCTGGTTCCCGGTCCCCGGATGCACGTCGCGGTGCACTCGATCGGCATCACCGGCGGCCACTGCGACGGCACGAATGAGCTCCATCCTGAGATCTTCGGCGGACCGCCCAACTTCGAAGTCGGGATCGCGGACGGCGAGGACGAGGTCCGCAAAGCGGTCCGCCATCAGATCAAGCTTGGCGCCGATGTCATCAAGATCTGCGCCACCGGTGGCGTGCTCTCGCAAGGTGACGGCGTCGGCGCATCGCAGCTCACCCTGAGCGAGATGAAGGCGATCGTCGACGAGGCACACCGTGCCGACCGCAAGGTCGCCGCGCACGCGCACGGCACCGAGGGAATCCGTGATGCCGTGCTTGCCGGCGTCAACTCCATCGAACATGGGTCGATCCTCGACGCGCGCATCGTCGCGGCGATGAAGGCCCGAGGAACCTTCCTCGTGCCAACGCTGACGGTCGGCGAGTATGTCGATCAGGCCGGCAAGTCGGGCATGTTGTCGCCGTCTTCGGCGCAGAAGGCGGCCTTTGTCGCACCCAAGATGCGTGCGAGCTTTCAGATGGCGCACAAGGCCGGCGTCCCGATCGCCTTGGGGACCGACGCCGGCGTGTTTGAACATGGCAAGAACGCCCGGGAGTTTGAGCTCATGGTCGAGCTCGGCATGACGCCGATGCAGGCAATCGTTGCCGGCACGCGGCGCGGCGCGGAGCTGCTTGGTATCTCGGATATCGGCACGATTGAGGTCGGCAAGCTGGCTGATTTGGTGATCGTGGATGGCGATCCCTTGGCCAACATCAACCTGCTAACGCATCCATCGATGGTGCTCAAGGACGGCGTCGTGGTGTTTCAGGCACCTTGAGCGCTGTAAGCTCGCCTCGCCAAAAGTCCGAGTGAGTCGCCAACGTCTCAAGATAGGGCAGCACGGCCGCGCGTGACTCCGGCGGCAGATCGCAGGCGCGTCCGACGTGGGCGTCTGGTACGTAGCGAAAGGTCAGGTTGATCCGGCGCGTACGAAAGTCGGGGATCTCAAGCCCGATCGTGTCGCGCGGCGAGCCGGGGATCTGCACCGCCAGCGCCTCCGGCGGGATCCTCCTGTCGACACGAGTCACGCGGTGCAGAAGCTCGCGCTTGAATCGCTGACCCGCAAAGACCTGTAGCCCTCCATGGTCAAGCCACTGCGTCGTCACCACAGCGCTGGGCACACCTCGCGGCGTGCGAGTGACGAACTGCAAGAGCGCGCGCGCACCGAGTGAGATCGAGGCAACGGGTCCCGGCTCCTCGTCGCGATGCTCGCCGACGCGACCCGCATCTCGCCATCCGTCCGCCTCACGCCGCGCGCCGTAGTAGTTGATAAGACAGACGTTGAGGTGCCAGTCCTTGGGGATGTCGGCTGCGTCGATGCGCGAACGCACGACCGTTTCGATTCGCGTAACCAGGTCCCGAATCGCCCCGGGAAAGGGCTCCGCGCTCACGCAGCGTCCGAGTGCGCCTCGGGGAGGACGGTAGTAGTCCAGACATGCGAACTGCCACGAGCCCAGCCAATACACCGGACGCAGCAAGAGTCGCGGGGGAGCCATCGGCCCGCTGTATGGGCTGTCCGCTGGTGCGAAGCGGCCGACGTGTTCGTGCGCGGGCGTAGCGGACGAAGCGTGACGCTGCTCCCAGAGCGGAACGAATCCTTCGAGTGCCTGCATGAGCGCACTGCATTCGGGCGCAGATAGAAATGACGACAGGTAAACGTGACCCCGATCGCCCGTCGTCGCCGAAGGGCGTCGGGCACCGCTCGCCGAATTGGACGGCTGACGTCGCGCACCCGGAGTGTCCGCAGAGGAGGTGCGTGCCAGGCCGGTGGTGGAGGGAGGGCCCTTCCGCGCGTCACGAGACCCCTCGCTCGCACGACCGCGTGGGCTGCCCGGCGGCGACGCGCGCTGCGGTGCTCGTCTTCCCACTCAGTCCTCGAGATCGCCGGTCACCTGCTCGAACGCTTCCTCGGCGATCGGCTCGGGCATGGGGCGGTCTCCCGCGTAGCGCCGCAGATCCATCGTGTAGGGCTGCTGCGCATGGCTTGAGGCCGGCTCAGCGCGAAGCGGCCACTGGCGATGAGAGCCGTAGGTCACCCGTTGATGCCGGCGCGCGCTCGCCTCGAAGCGTGTCAGCGGCGGCGACACAAAGGCGCGACCCTCGGGATGCCACACGTGGTAGGTCATCGCGCCCAGCGAACGCTGCGCCCAACTGTCGTACACGTCGATCTCGAGGGGGTGGTGAATCCCCAGGTGTGCGTGGAGGCTGTGCGGCGGTGCCCAGGCACGGAAGCGAATCCCCGCGACGGACTCGTGCATGTTCGCGGTCGCGCGCATCGGTACCACTCGTCCGTTGACGAGCAGTTGATGACGCCCCGGGATCAAGCCGGTTGCGCGCAGCTCGATGCGCTCAAGAGATGAGTCGACATACCGGGCCGTGCCCGACGTGCTCATCTCCTCACCGAGGACATGCCAAGGCTCGATCGCGTTGCGCAGCTCCACCACCGTGTCGCCGGCGAGCAGGCGTCCGACAAGCGGGCAGCGGAGATCGAGGAAGGGCGAGTATGCCTCGGCGTCAAACTCGTAGCCATCCTCGCGAAGAAATGCGAGGACGTCCTCAAAGTCTCGCCAGAGCCAGTAGGGCAACAGGAAGCGATCGTGCAGCGACTGACCCCAGCGAACCAAGGGGCGCTGGTAGGGACGATGCGCGAGCGCGGCGACCAAACACCGCACCAGTACCATCTGCGCCTGCGCGAGCTGGACGTGCGGCGGCATTTCGAACGCACGGAACTCGACGATGCCGCGCCGACCATAGGACGTGCGGTAGTCAAAGAGCTTGTCGATGCTGATCTCGGCGCGATGGGTGTTGCCGGTCAGGTCGACAAGCATGTTGCGGAACAGCGAATCGATCTCCCACGGGGCAAAGTCTCCGGCCGGAGTGCCCGCCTGCGCACCGAGCGAGAATGCCCGCGCGAGCGCGATTTCCAGCTCGTAGAGCGAGTCGTGGCGCGCCTCGTCGACGCGCGGTGCCTGCGAGGTCGGTCCGACGAAGAGCCCACCGAACATGTAGGAGAGGCTCGGGTGATGCTGCACGAAGGTCAGCAAACTCGCGAGGAGATCCGCTCGGCGCAGGAACGGACTCCCGAGCGGCGTTGGACCGCCCAGCGTGAGGTGGTGGCCGCCACCACTGCCCGCCTGACGACCGTCAATCATGTACTTCTCAGAGTGTAGGCCGCACTTGAGTGCCGCCGCGTACACCTCATCCATGAGCGCGAGATAGTCGTCCGTGTTGTCGGTGGGCGGGATGTTGACCTCAAGTACGCCTGGATCGGGCGTGACGCTGAGGTCAGTGAGGACGTTGCTGGGCGGCGGTGGGTATCCCTCCAATGTCACGTCGATTCCGGTCTCCACCCGGACCGCATCGATCGCCGAGATCAGCGCCAAGAAGTGTCGGACGTCCGCGGTGGGCGGCAAGAAGACAAAGACGCGCGGTACCCCAGCGTCCTCGCGCGCCTCGACGCACATCGCCGTCCGAACACCGACCGCGACGCTTGTGCCGTACTGCAGATCCGCGGCAGCAAGCTGTGCCGCGCTCTCTCGCGCGCGTTGGATGGCCTCCTCACGACGTGCGGCCTCTCGCTTGGCTCGCTCGGAGCGGCGCTCCACCCTTCTTCGGACGCGCTCAGCCTCGGGAAGCGCGCTCTCAGCCTCCTGCTCCTCCTTGCTGAGTTCATCCTCGGCATCGAGATCCCCTGCACGTGGATCGTGCGGGAAAACCTCTTCCACGACGCGCAACGGCGGCAACATCGGCCCGCCGATCGAGGCCAGAGGAAGCCGCAGTCCCATTGGACTGTC
>CAZVEM010000317.1:0-6673 GCA_964626165.1 uncultured Nannocystaceae bacterium | reverse complement strand
GCGGGATTGGCCGCCAGCGGCATTAAGCTCCCAGACATCCCATTGCAGGACCTCTACATCGACGCACGGGGGACCGCGGAGCCAACCAGGGCCTCAGAAATCGCCATACAGCGCATAGTTGAGGAGATAATGCAGCAGTCTGAGGTGGAGGAAACATCGGTGCGCCAACAGCTCGAAAGCAGCGTTCGCAACCTTCTGCAAGGTCAAGCTCAGGACTCGCCAGTCGGCTTGCAGGCATTCTATCGAGAGAACCACGCGCTACTTGTCCTCGGGGATCCTGGATCGGGCAAGACGCTGTTCGTGAACAGAGTGATTCTCGCGTGCGTTTCGCCTACTGACCCCGACCACGAGTGGGCAGGTGAACATGTCCCAGTCTACGCGGCCCTTGCCTCCGTGGCGAAGCATCTCGCGAAGTTAGCGCGACCGATCGACGAAGAAGGCCTCCTTGAGGTCGTCTCGCAGTGCGCAGCCTCGGACGGATTGTCCATCTCACCCCCGACGATTCGTGCGCTGCTTGAGAACGGTCGGTGCGCGCTGTTCTTTGACGGTCTGGACGAGATTGCGTCCATAGATCTTCGGCTAAAGGTTTTCCAAACTGTCGTCGGACTTCTCCGCGAGTGGCTGCCGGCTGGCAACCGAATTGTAATTACAAGTCGTCCATCGGCAGTCGACGACTTGCCGGTGCCCAAAGAGTTGAAGTCGATCTCGCTCCAAGGCTTTTCAACAAGCCAGATGCGGGCACTCGCCGAACGGATCGTCTCTGCAAGAACTAACGATAGCGCTACTCGGTTCTTGGCCGCCCCTGTGCTGTCAAGGGAGGACAATGCAGCCGTCGACACGCTCATCGCCGAGTGCCTAAAGACCCCCGGATTACGACAGCTCGCAACGAATCCGCTACTATTCACGCTGCTGATACTCATCTACTTGAACACGGGCTCGCTCGACGCAAGTCGAAGGCATCGAGTCTATGAGCAGGCTGTTGAGACGCTAGCGACGGTTCGAGTGAGGGACATCGGAACGGCGGGCCCGGTTTCTCTTTCTGATCTACGGCGATGGCTGGGGGCTATCGCACTATGCGCATTCGAAAGCGACGACGCCGTTCTCCCGGATTGGCAGGTAAGTATTAACGTTCTTGCCTCCAAGATGGGGGAAGACCAGGATCGGCCGCTGCTACCTAGCGACGCCGAGACTCGATTGCACGAAATTGCAGATTCGACGGGTATCATTATACCAGATATTGTCGGAGGCGCGGGAAGCATTGCCTTCATGCACTACAGTCTGCAGGAGTACTTTGCGGCGACAGCACTAGCCACACACAAGGATATTCCGCACGTGATTAGACTTCATTCGCGGAAGCCGCGATGGCGCGAAGTATTTCTGTTATGCGCCGGGCTCTGCGCCGCCCGCGATCATCTCCCTGACTATATTAACAGCATACTCGATTCCGCTGACGCGGACGACGAGATCACGGCTCGGCAGTTGCTCTTTGCTCTCGACTGCGCGCGGGAAGCTGAGGTCGCTCCCCAGTCTGTGCTTCTCGTACTCGTGAAGGCGGTGTCACGCTATCTCGACAATACTGCATTGAAGTACGACCGAGCCCAACTTCTGGACGTTGGGGAACGACTGGGAAAGCTGTGGGGCCTAACTCAATCGCGTGTTCTTCTAGACGGCGTCCTGGCTCTGCTGAAGTCAGAGAGTGAATCAGTTCGCGCGGCGTCGATCATCTTTCTATCTGCCATGCATGCTACTCGAGGATTTCTCAAGGCAGACATTGAGTCGATAGACCAGGTCATCTGGCCGAGTGACGACGGACGTAGCCCGGCGGCATTGCGCTCCGCGAGTTGTGTCTGGATCTCAAAGAGTACGACGGACCCAAAAAATGCGCATCCGATCGCTGCGGCGCTGAAGGGAAGCGACGAGACACGGCATGATGCACTAAATGCCCTCTATGCCAGGCCAGAGCTTGCTCCTCTGGTTGTGGACGAGTTGCTGGAGCTCGCGTCTGGCGGGTCGGTTTGGCAGTCCTCTCGGGCATCGGCGCTGCTACTCCGGGAGGCATCACGCATTCCGACACCGATGGATTCTGAATTTTTGATCGCCCGGGTGGTGGGAACAGACCTTCCAATAGCTGGTCGAGCGACGTTCGACGTAGTGGATGTGGGAGATATTGACGAGCTTCTTTCGTCCACGGACCGAGGTCATAAGATTCTTGGAATTGGTCATATAGCTATACTTCCCGATCAGGGTGCATATGCCGCGGACCGCCTCATGTCGATGGCAGAGAATCAGTCCGACCAATCGCTTGTCGCACTTGCGATCCGTGCACTGGCCAACTCTGAGCCTGCACATACTGCGCTGACTGAAGCAGATGTGCAGAGTTTGGCCAGTATGGTTTCAGGATCCTCCGACTCGGTCTTCGCTGCCCTGCTAGCGCTTTTTGTACGGCTTCCCCATCTGAAAGCTGCGTGCGACGTCCTTGTTGGTCTTTTGTCGAGTGACATCACGCGAACCAAGAGAAAGGCAGCGGCGCTGCGTGCTTGCGCGGGCTCAGATGCGGTCTCGGTACGTAGCGCAGTGGCGCACTGCCTCAAAGAAGCCGATCTTATGAACAATGCTCGTGCCGAACTGAATAGAGCGGTACTCGTCGCAGCCTCAACTGGAGACGAAGTGTCCGAGCAAGACGCCACCAAGATTTGGAGTGCTGCGGGCGACTTTCGTGTCAACGACGACGTTCGTGTGCTGGCCATCGCCACATTCGGGCGAGTTGCGCCGCCCACCGGAAGAAACATCGGTAGGGTGCTCGATTCGAGTCCGCAGCTGCGAGCACTGGCGGGCGATGAATTGCCCAACGCTCTCCTTCATCTGGTTGAAAGGGCATCGCTCGCCCCGAGTACGACCGCGGAAGTTGTGGGTCACCACGTTCGAGCGCAGAGCTTCTTTCGCAGCCTTGCACGAACAGGAGACCATGGCGGGGGAGATGTCGGCGACCGGGTTTGGATAGCTCGTCGGGGACTTGAGGCACTGAGTAGGATACAATTGCGTTTCCCGCACGCAGCAACTCCAATCTGATGTAGCCACAGGGCACTTGCATTATAGTCTAAAGCACCTTGTGTCACGATCTCTCTTCGCGTGGGCAATTGCCCCGCCGCTGAATGGAGTTGCGCGAGTGAGCTTGCGATGCCCCCGTTCGACACGGGGTGACGCTGCCTGTAACCAGCTTACTTCGGTTCGCCAGATGGCCGCGGCGGGCCACCCGTGGGACGCGGTGGCCCTTCGCGGTGACGCATCAACTCAGAGGCGGGCGAAGGCAGCGCGCAGAAATTCCTCTCGGGATTCGATCTTCCTCGATCTTCCGATCATCCTGCTCCACCCTGCTACCTGCGCAATGAAGCTACCTGCGCAGTATCCTCTGGACCAGATCGGCCTGCGAAGTGGACTGGACTACGCTCGCAACTAGATCTTCCAGGGAGGTCTGCGCCACGATAACGACACCGCGAGTGCCCGACGGTCGGTAACGCGCGGGGTATGAGCTGTTCCCATCGTGTAGATATTCACGATTGAGCTCTTGAATTAGCGAACGCTGCCCTGCCGTCAACTGGATATCGGAACAATGCGTGAATGCAAGGACCTCAAGGTCGTGCGTGCACGGGTATGCTGCGTTCTTGCGCCAGAGGTGGAGCTTCAAGGCCAGTTCCAGCGCGAGGCCCTGGCAGTGTATCCGGGGTCCGCTGGTGTTGCTGGAGCCGTGCGCTTCGAGAGTCCTCGCTGCGGACAGGTAGTCGCCAATGCCCTTCCAGCTGATTTCTTCGGTCATGTATTTCATGTCGATGCGCTCGGCGCCCATCTTAGCGGGGAGAGAAGTCGATGCCGCTCGAAAAGAGGATCTGCGGAGTTACTCGGTCCTAGAGCAGTCGTCTCGCGCCTCGGGACGAGTTGGCCGACGCGAGAGGTAGCTCTCGCCTCGCCATCAGTGCTCGACGGGAGAACGACCGATACGCGACGACCCCAGGCCGATTGGGCTCCCGCCTTCTGCACACGCCCGAACCTCCGCGCTGAGAAGTGACAACGACTCCAGTCCGACCGTGGGCCGCGGTGGCCCACGGGTGGGACACTGTGGCCGAGCGCCGGGACGCATCAGCTCGGCAGCGGGCGATATCGACGCGCAGAAGTTCATCTCTGGGTTCGATCACCCGATCACCTCGGTGATTGACGCCTGCTCGCTCCAGCCCGGATTCAGGGCCGCCGGGCGCTTGCGCTCAGCGCTTCGGGGCCGGAATGGCGATACACTCACCACGGGTGGTCAGGAGGTCCTACGCGACGGCGAACAGCCTACTGAGCGCCGCTCGCAAACTCGGCCTACAGCAAGGGGAGTTCGATCAACTGCCTGGATGGCAAGCGACGGCGTTGCTCGACCGGGTCCTGGACACCTTCACCAATCGGGGCCGAGGTGACCGATTCAAACGTTGGATCTGGAATGACTTGCGTGAACCTTCGGGAGTTTTGCAGACAACTCAAAACATCCTTCATCGCTTCGGCGCGGCGCACGAGCGAGTTTGGTTGATCGCGGAGGACTTCGGTTCAGCGAAGAAGGGACCTCCATTCTGGTTGTTCGGAGGCACGTTAGGCGCAGTACAGGTCACTCTCGACAACCACCACTTGCTGGAGTTTAGCGTTGCCTCGCACCAGCTGACGTGGCTCGCTGGTCGAAATCATCACGACATATGGTTCGCGTCAGGGGCACCTGCTGTGGCGGTGCTTGGAGGTGCTCGGGCGATCTCTCAGGTCAGGAGTGAGCGTTGATTCTCGGTGCGATTCCCGAGAAGGAAAACCCAAGTTACTCGTTCAGGTTGCTCGTTGCCAAGTTGCTCGTTCCGAGTTGCTCGTTCCCGGAGAAGTCATCCCGCGCAGCGCGGCAAGATCGCTTTCCGAGTGAAGATCGGAGCACTCTGCGCTTGGATGATGCGCGCGCCCCACGACCCAAAATGGGCCCACTCCATCTATTAACCCGGAGTCTCCAGCGCGGGCCCGCATGGCGGCGAAGGCAACCAGCATCACGGACGCGGCGGGGTTCGAGGTCGTGATCGATGTCGGATCCCCACCAACACCGCGAGCCACGAGAGCCGCGCGCGATCCAAATCCCCACTACCCCGCCACACTCTTCCCACCCGCTAGCGCAGCAAGCACCTCTGTCTCGCGCTCAGGCTTAATCCCTGCTCGCAGTGCGCGGCGTTCTTCGGGGAGGAGTTGCCACCAGGCCCAGGTTGCGGCGATGGTGTCGTCGATGTGGCGGTATTCCATGCCCATTGCTGTGGCGCGGGCGTTGGAGGATTGGGACATGCCGGCCATGGGTGCGTCGGAGGGGATCCAGACGGGCATGTCGGACCAGGGTTGGACTTCAAACTTCTCGAGGGTGGCGGCGTCGACCCAGCGCAGCGTGGCGTTGCTCTGCGTGCCGCGGATGCAGGCGTCAAGGAGTACGCCCATGCCGACGGGGGTGCAGACGGCGTTGACGGTGCCGGAGCGGGCATCTTCGGAGAAGGTGATGCAGGCACGCGAGAGATCGCGGACATCGATCCATTGCACCTTGTCTGTTGCGGCGCCGGGCGCAATGACCTCGCCGCCGCGGGCGATCCGGACGGGCCAGTAGGTGAAGCGATCGGTGGGGTCGCCGGGACCGACGATGAGGCCGGGTCGGATCACCAGGGCACGGTCGCCCAGCGCTCGTGTTGCCGCAGCCTCACATGCGGCCTTGAGGGCACCGTAGTCCTGCATGATGTTGGTGCTCTCGGGATTCTCGAGCACCAGCAGCGGATTGTCCTCTGTCATCGGATCGGGGCTGTCCTGGTAGACAGAGATCGAAGAGATAAAGACGTAGCGGCCGATCTTGCCCAGTGCCGCGATCGCACGATCGACCTGCTTGGGGACGTAGCCGGAAGTGTCGATCACCAGATCAAACTCGCGGCCGTTGAGTGCGCTGAGATCTCCGTCACGATCACCGCGCAGCTTTTCGAGCTCCGGGAACAGGTGCGGGCGGGTCTTGCCGCGGTTAAAGAGCGTGACCTTGTGGCCGCGCGCACGGGCGACGTCGACGATGTGTGGGCCAAGAAAGCCGGTGCCACCGAGGATGAGCACGCTCATGGAGGCGCGGGGCGTGGGCCCGGCGGGTTCGGCCGTTTTGCCGGCGTCGGCCTCCGTTCCGCGTGGAGTCGCGCATGCGGTGATGCCCAGACCGACCACCGCTGCCGCGCCGACCTGCAGCAGCTCGCGGCGTCCGGTTCGAGCTCCGCCTGATGGGTAGCCCGTTTGGGCCTGTGCTGTGGGAGCGGGCGCGAACCCGCCATGGAGGGGACGGAGCAATCGACGGCGACGCACGAGGCTCTCGACCCAGGGTTGTGCCTCCTAGTTTCGCGGGCCGTGCGGTGTGGGGATCGTGCTGGGCGGCGACCCCATAGGGTGCGATCGTCGTGCCCGCGAAACCGTCGATGGAGCCCTTCAGTCTCAGGCTCGTGTGGGACCGGTACGAACGCGACCGCCGGCTCCGCGAGTTCTACGCGTTTCTGCGACGGGTGCTCGCGCACGCGCTCGGGCTCTCGTTGGAAGAGCTCTCGCCAAGTCTTTGGGCGGCCGCCGCGTTTGCGGCAGGGCTGGGTGCCTACACGGTGCTCAAGCCACT
>CAZVEM010000316.1:0-6714 GCA_964626165.1 uncultured Nannocystaceae bacterium | reverse complement strand
TCTCCGTCGCCATCTCCATCTCCGTCTCCGTCTCCGTCTCCATCTCCATCTCCATCTCCGTCGCCGTCGCCGTCGCCGTCGCCGTCGCCATCACCATCGCCGGTGGTCCCTGCGTCGGCGGTGCCATCGTCATCACTTCCGCCGCAGGCGGTGGCAGTGGCAAGAAGGCTCATGGCGCCAAGCGCGAAAAATAATGCTGTGGTCTTGGTACTGATCGACATCTAGGCAACGCTCCAAGCTCTTCCATATCACGGGTGGAGCGTCCGGAGCAACGTGATCCGCCTCGCACGCAGATCCGCGCGGGGACGGCCCACGTGCGGATGACGAGCGTACACCAGTTGTCAGCGCAGCAGCGCGACGCGTCCGAGCTTGTCGACCGCGGCAACCGACATTTGCGTCGGAGACCAGCGCAGCGTCTCGACGCCATCCGGACCGAGCTCCCCCGCGGCGATGGGCGATGTCGACCGTCGCGGCTGCCAAAAGACGACGCGACCGTCATGCCCACCCGTCGCGAGGCTCACTGCCTTGGGCGCGAAGGAAAGCGCGGAGACGTGATCGACATGACCGTGCAAGATGATCGGCTCGGTGCCCTCGGGACCGCGCCCCGCAAAGTCCCACAGCGTCGCTGTTGCATCACCGGACGTCGCCAGCAGACTTGAATCCCAGCACCACGCGATCGCCTTGGGCTTGGCTGCGTATCCCGACATCTCCGAGTCGGCACCCGAGGCGAGGCGCCAAAAGTGCACCGATTGATCTTGGCATCCACACGCGATGTAGGCGCCATCGGGACTCCAGCTGAGGCTGATCATCGATCCCTTCCACACCAACGCCCGTTCGAGCTCGCCAGCGATCAACGACCACAGTTTCACGCCCCCGTAGCTGGCAGCTGCCAGTCGAAGACTGTTGCGCGGATCAAAGGCAAGGCCGGTGACCGCGCTGGCGTGATCGGTCCACTCATAAAGTGGCGGCGCCTGGTCGCGCAGATCATTTGAGTCAAACACCGTCACTCGCTTGCCGGCAGACACAGCCAGCCGCGCGCCATCATGTGACCAAGCCAGCTGTTCGGTCCATCCCCGACCGCGCATGACCCTGATGAGCTCGCGGCCGGGCTCACTGGAGTTGTGAATGCAAAGGCTCCCATCCTGGCCCACGCTCGCGAGTCGCTCGCCCTTTGGCGCGAAGGCGACGCCGAGCGCACCGCCCGGATGGGCATCCACTTTGGAGACCAGCTTGCCGTGGACGGTCTCGAAGATGCAGATCTCGCCACTTGCGCTCGCGATCGCAAGCTCTCGGCCATCCGCACGGAACGACAGCGAGAGGCCACAGTCGCCAATATCTGCCGACCACGCGAGTTCGAGCGGCCGCGGACCGCGTTGGTTTACACGAGGCACGCCTCGAACCCCTTCGTCAACGCGGCGCGGTCGAGATTGCGACCGATGAACACGAGTTCGGATCGTCGCGCCTCACTTGCCTTCCACGCACGATCCTCCCGTCCGTCAAACAGCATGTGCACGCCTTGGAACACGAAGCGATTCGGGTGCCGAGAGATGGCAACGATGCCCTTCATCCGGAAGATGTCCGCGCCTTTCTCTTGGAGCAGCGCACCCATCCACTGATTGAGGCGCGTCAGGTCCATCGCACGGTCGGACTGCAGACAGACCGATCCGACCTCTTCGTCGTGGACGTGGCCTGGACCGGAGTCACGGCTCAGCACGGCGGAGATGGCCGTGTCATCGTCGTTGCGCATGCGCAGCGCGACTTCATGTGCGGCGTGCTCGCTGGCCAAGAGCAGCCATGACCCTTCACCCGCTTCAAGTCGCACAGAGAGTGGAGTACCCGCGGCGGGATCGGGGTGATGGTGCCCGTGGTGACCGTGACCGTGACCGTGACCTTCATCGTGGCTCCCGTGGCCATCATCGTGGTGATGGTGATGGTCGTGGTCGTGATCGTGGTGATGACCTGCCGTGTGATCGTGAGCGTGGCCGTGATCGTGGCCGTGATCGTGGCCATGTTCATGGCCGTGGTCGTGGCTGTGTTCCCCCGCGTGCGAGCACACCTCAAACATTCGGCCGGCCTGCGGGAGAGCCTCAAGCTTCGCGCCGTCGTGCAGGGTCGCCGAGATGCCCGCCGCATCTCTGCGCCAGCCACGAACTGCGAGATCCAGTCCGACGCCCAAGGCGGTTTCCGGGTCCGCGTTCGCGCCATCGGCAGGAACCGCGGCGGCGAACATCCGTAGGCCGGGGGGACCAACGCGGAGATCGAGATGATGTCCGCCTGGGCTCGCGGAGTAGAGACCAATCCACTCGAAGGGGTATTCGGGCTGAAGGAAGGTCGGAGCGCGCTCGACGGCGCGGGCGAGGTCGAAGCCTCCGACCTTGAGCACCGCGTCGAGTTCGACATTCGCGTTCTTTGCCCGATGAATTCTCGCCACCGGATTGAGGCTGCGCACCCGCGCGTCGATGCGCTCGAGCTCCTCGTTGCTGACCAGGTCTGTCTTGTTGAGCACGATCACGTCCGCGAACGCGACTTGTTGCTTGCACTCGTCACTGTCATCGAGATGCAGCTCAAGGTGCTTGGTGTCGACCAGCGTGACGATGCCATCAAGCGCGTAGATGTCTTTGACATCTTCGTCGACGAAGAATGTCTGTGCGACGGGCCCGGGATCCGCAAGTCCGGTCGTCTCCACCAAGATGCGGTCGAATCGGTCGCGACGCTTCGCGAGGCTGCCGAGGATGCGGATGAGGTCACCTCGCACCGTGCAGCAAATGCAGCCGTTGTTGGTCTCGAAGATCTCCTCGTCGGTCTCGATGACCAGCGCCTCATCGATCCCGACCTCGCCGAACTCGTTCTCGATCACGGCGATGCGTTGGCCGTGGTTCTCGCTTAAGATGCGATTGAGGAGGGTGGTCTTGCCAGCGCCCAAAAAACCGGTCAGGACGGTCACGGGGATCTTGTCGGCTTGTGCCATGGAGTCGGGGATGCTGGTTCGCGACAGGGCAATGCGCAAGCGACCAGTCGGGTGGGAGGGCAGCGCGGAAATCGGTGGCCGTATCTGCGGCCTGCGGTGACGAGGTCGCATGGTCCGCGGCGCGGTGCTCCCGCCGACCGTGGCCGAGCTCCAATCCGCCGCCCACGCGCACATGGCAAAGCACGATCTCGACGTCGCAGGGATCGCGCCGGACCACCCTCCCGTGTGGTGAATTGGCTGCGCCGCGTGTCACCCTGAAGTGTGCGTTCGTTTGACTACCGTCACGTACAACCCTATCTTTGCGGTCCGCCCGGGCTCATAGCTCAGTCGGTCAGAGCGGCCGGCTCATAACCGGTTGGTCCCTGGTTCAAGCCCAGGTGGGCCCACCCGACAACTCTTCACGACCTCGCGCCCTCTGCGCATTCCGCAGATGGCTAGGATGCGTTCGCCCTCATGGACATCGACCCAAACATTCCAGCCCTGAGGCGTCTCCAACGCGAAGATCGACGCATGGCAGCGGCGGAGCACAAGCTCGCGGTGCTGCCGGCACGGCTCAAAGAGCTCGACAACGATCTCGCGAAGCTCCAGGACATGCTCACGGCCGAGCACGAGAAGCTCGAGCAGAGCCGCGCGTTTCAGGCCTCCCAGCGTCACATCCTTGAGGACGAGGAAGATCAGATTCGTAACAGCAAGGCGCGTGCTGGCCAGGCGAAGAATCCCCGTGAGCTCGGTGCTGCGCAACGCGAGATCGAGTCGACGCGTCGCATGATTCAGGCCCGCACGGACGAGCTTGCCAAGATCGCGACCGCGATCGATGAGGCGAGCCAGCGCGTCGCCACCATGGAACAAGCCCTTGCGGAGCTTCGCGTGAGCGCCGAGCAGGAGCGTGAGCGACTCAACACAGAAGCAGAGGCCGCTCGTTCGGCGCTTGAGAAGCTCGCCGAGAATCGCAGCATCCTCACGGCAGAGGTGCACCCCGATATTCTCCGCACGTATCAGCGCATCCGAATGCGCAGCGGCGGCGGCATTGGCTTTGTCTCGGTCCGCAATCGACGATGCAGCGCGTGCAAGATGCAGGTCCCGCACCAGCACTACACCGTGCTGCGGCGCGGCTCAGAGATCCTGCCCTGCGAAAACTGCGGTCGCCTCCTCTACTGGGCCGGGCACTTTGACAGCAAGTCGGATGGCGACGTCGACCCCGACACCAAGGCCAAACAGGCAATTGCAGTTGCGCCCCGGAAGCGCGCGGCCACCAGCTAAGCGCCACGCGCCGCGGCGCTCCAACGACTCCACGCGCTCATATGACCGGCGAAAGCCCCCTGCCCGACCCGTCGCAGTCTGAGCACGGGGCCGATCGTGCGCTGCGCCCCCACGGCGACGGCACGGTGCTTCGCGCCGCGCTCGAGCGGGGCACGGTGCGCCCCTTCGATCGCATCGACGCGTGGTGGGCGGCGTGGATCTTCCTCTGTTCGACGCTCGTGCGACTGCACTGGAATCTCTCCGTGCATCCGATCGGAGCCTTTGTCTACTCCGACATGAAGGGCTACGACGGCCGGGCTCGCTCCTACGTCGAGCACCCTTGGCAACTTCGCGAGTACGACGCGTTCTATCCGCCCGGGACCAGCTGGCTGCTCGCGATCGTGAAGTGGATCTTCGGCGTGGAGAACTACACGGCCGTTGGTGTGTTCTACGCGCTGCTCGGCAGCGGTTCGGTGCTGATCGCCTATCTCATCGCACGCAGGCTATCGGCAACGCGTTGGGTCGCCCCCGCCGTTGGGTGCTCGCTGATCTCGTACCACCTGTTTCTCCAGCAAGGCGGGTACGTGCTGAGCGAGATTCCGACGGCGTTATTTCTCCTCCTCGGATGCCTATATCTGCTTCGACTCCTTGATGAGGGCAAAGCGACGGACGCGGTGCTCGCCGGAGCAACGATCGCTGTCGCCGCCCTGATTCGTCCGCAAGTACTGCTCTCGGTCGCGTTCTTTGGCGTGCTGGTCGTGCTGGGAAAGGCACTGTGGGGCGACAAGTACATGAGCAAGGTCTCGGTCCTACGGCTGCTGCAGGCGGCCCTGCCACTGCTCTTGGTGCTCAGCCTCAGCGCAGTGCGAATGCACAAGCTCACCGGGCGGGTCGGACTGATCTCCGAGAACGGCACGCTCAACATGCTCTTCGGCCGCTGCCATGCCAAAGGCATCTATACGTCGCCGGACGGCACGCATGGGCCTGTTCGATTCGGGCCGCCCCCGCTCATCCAGCTCGAACGCTACTCGGTGGAGTCCCCCGACGGCTTCTTCCAGCTCGATCCGGTGTTCGGCTCAGATCCAAGCCCGGTCCGGGGAGTCCCAGGCTTTGTCGTCGACGGCGTCGGCTGTGCGTCGGGCAAGTGCAAGCTCAAAGGCGCGGAGGTCCAGTACGAGGGCTATATCGGTGACCGAAAGCTGCAGATGAAGATCGTTCGCGCCTGCATGGAACGGGCAGGCTGGCGCAAGCAACTTCGATTCGCGCTGATCCACGTGCTCCAGCTGTGGATCTACGACGACACGTGGCCTGGTCAGGCGAGCCCCAAGCCGCGGCCAAGCGACAAGGAGGAGACGTGGGGTGCAAAGGTGCGCCGCTCTGAGGTCGTCCACAACATCTTCATCGCGATCCCAGCGCTGCTGGCGATGTGGTTCTTCCTCATCAACGCACGTACCTGGCCGCGGCATGCTTCGCTTGCGCTTCACATCCCCGCCGTCATGCTGGTCGCAGCGGTCTACTTTGGCGACACGCGCTTGCGCGTCCCCTACGATCCCATCCTCTTCGTCCTCGCGTTTGAGGGCCTGGCACTGGCGTACCTCGCCCTCTCGCCACGCTTGCCGGCCGTTCGGCTGAGCGCCCGACCGTCCGCGGACGCACCCTAGCGGCCGAGGAAGACCGACCGCCGACGCGGTGGCTTGTCACGCGCTCCACGGCGCGTGACGACAGATCAGTCGCGCGCACTTGGGCTCGTCGAGCGGACCTTACGCCTATATTCACTTTACCAGCCGTATTTTACACGTTCGATTTAGACGTGTCATTTCATGCATTTACGCGATCGCGACACCGGCGACAGAAGATTTCCACAATAATCTCATGGAATACGGGCAGACCTGCATGCTTCGCTGCGCGCACGAGGAACTCGCGTGCCGCACTTCGTCATCACCGCCAACGACGTCCGCAGCGGTCGCTGCGTCTGGCTCAACCGCGATGGATCATGGTCGAGCCAGCTCGACATGGTCGAACCACTTGACGATGAAGCAGCGCGCGATCAGGCGCTGACGCTCGCCAAGGCTGATCAAGCGCGCGTCTGTGATCCCTACGCGATCGAGGTGCAGCGCGACGGCTCCACGACGGTCGCGTGCAGTCTCCGAGAACGCATCCGGGCCCAAGGACCCACGGTCTAGCTGCCAGCGCATCTCCCAACGCACTTCCTCTAGAACGAGACCTTCGATCATGTACCGCTACGACAGCTACGACCAAACCATCGTCGACGAACGCGTCGAGCAGTTCCGCGACCAGGTGCAGCGCCGACTTGACGGTGAACTCAGCGAGGACGAGTTCAAGCCGCTGCGCTTGCAAAATGGGCTCTATCTCCAGCTCCACGCCTACATGCTCCGCGTGGCCATTCCCTACGGCTTGCTTAGCTCGGCGCAGCTTCGCGCACTGGGGGATATCGCCCGGACCTACGACCGCGGCTACGGTCACTTCACCACGCGACAGAACATGCA
>CAZVEM010000315.1:0-6769 GCA_964626165.1 uncultured Nannocystaceae bacterium | reverse complement strand
CGTACACACCTACGATCTCGGCGAAGTTGAGGGTGAGTACTTCATCGCGATGGAGCTCCTCAAGGGCGAAGAGCTCGTCGCTGTGCTCCGCCGCGCGTCGCAGCATGGCATCGGGATCCCGCTTGAGATCACGCTTGCGATCGCACTGCAGTCGCTGGAAGGTCTCTACTACGTCCACAGCAAGCTTGACGACACCGGCCAACCGCTTGGCCTGGTGCATCGCGACATCAATCCGACCAACATTCACGTCGGCTACGATGGCGTGTGCAAGATCGTCGACTTCGGCATTGCGGCGACGCGCGCGACGGTGCTCGCCGATGAGCGCCCCGGGCAGTTCGCCGGCAAGCTTTCCTACATGGCACCCGAGCAGGTTCGGGGCGAAGAACTCGACGAACGGGCGGATATCTTTGCCCTCGGCGTCGTGCTCTACGAGATGTGTCTGGGGCGTCGACTCTTCCGTGGACCTGGTGAGGAAGTTCGCCGGCGCATCCTTGCGGGAGACATTCCCGCGCCGACCTTTGTCGATCCAGACTTCCCGCCCGAGCTCGAAGCGGTATTGATGAAGGCGCTCGAGGTCGATCCGGCGGAGCGATACCAAAACGCCGACCACATGTTCCGGGATCTCGAGGAGTACGTGACCTCGAGCGGCATGGCCTGCACCGCGCGCCGCGTGTCGGCCTTTATGTCCGAGCTCTTCGGCATGGGTGCTCCGGCGCAGGTCAACTACGAGGACGAATACAGTGACCTCGCGGATGAGGCCCTCGACTTTGACCGGCTCGACAGCCTGCCCAAGGCCAATGAGCCCACGCAGGCGCCGGCTTGGGCGCAGGGCTTTGGGGCGAAGGGAACTGCGGCCGCGGGTGAGAGTGGGGACGGGAAGCCCAAGAAGCGGCGCTCCCTGACGATTGGCGACCTCTCGGCGATCGCAGAGCGGCCTCCCGCCTCGGGTCCAGCTGCCGCGGCCCAGCCGCTTGCCAAACCGCAAGTCGCCGCCGCCGCCGCGCCCGCTTCAAAGCCGGCTGCAGCCGAGGCTGCCGCCGCTGCGCCTGCTGCGTCGGCCGCGATTACCCCGGCCGGAAAGAAGGGTCACGAATCGGGTCCCGCATCTGCGTCGACGTCGGGTCGGCGTGGCGGTCGAAGTGCAGCATCGACCGGCGGCGGCAAGGCTGCCGCTTCCGGCGGTGCGAGTCCGTCCGGCTCGGCCCCGCGGGCGCCCAAGCCAAGCGAGCTGAAGGTCACCGGGCAGCAACGCTCCCTCGGTGCGTCCAAGACCACCAGTAATCCCACAACCATGACGGGCAGCTTCGGTCAGGCGATGGTGACCCAAGAGTCCGGACGCGGGCTTGGTCCCATCATCGCGATCATCGCCGTGATCGTCGTCGGCCTGATCGCCTGGGGCCTTTACGCCGTGCTGACACAGAAGTGAGGCGCATTCTCGATGCAGTCGATCGATGCAGCATGGCGTCAGTTTGCGGACTTTCAGGTCCTCGCCAATCACGCGCCCATGACCGGCTTTGTGACGGTCGAGCGCCTCACACCCGACCGACAGATGCTGCTCGATCTCGTCGCGGCGAGAGCCGCGGAGGCGTCGCCGCTGGATCCCAACACCGCCGTCGCAGTGATGCGCGCGGGACTCGGACTCGCGAGGCTCAGCGGTGTCGAGCTGGTCTGGTCCACGATCGACGAGGCGACCATCATCCTCAGCGGGGATGCGTCCGGTGGCGCGGGTGGTCAGATGGCCGTGCACGATCGGCTGCTCTCGAGTTACGCGTCACGCCTCGCACTGCTCCTCGGTACGGAAATTCCCGTCGCCAGCTCGATCTTCGAATTCCCCGATCGCGCGAGCGCCCGTCGTGCCCTGGTTGCAGTTCAGGTCTCGTCGGAAGAGACGCTGCCGGAACGCGCGGCCCGTCGCATTGGCGCTCAGATCACCGGTCGCGGCGGCAACTTTCATCCGGCGATGGTCGACAGCATTGAAGAGCAGCTCGCTTTCCTCGCGCAGCACTCCGTCGATGTCGAGCGACTGCCACCGTGGTGGTGGCGCGGCGCGGCTGCCCGACGTGGCCGCGACACGGTCGAGCTCGTCGATCGATTGCCCGACGGTGAAGAGTTTGCTGCCTTCATCGGTTAGCGCGGCGCGGCGCGGTGCGGTGCCGACAGTCGCGGAGGCCCGAGGGGCGCCTCGATGCTCGCCGATGCGCGGGTCGTTCCTGCGCGTGCACTGCCCGGGCCTTTCAGACCGCCGCGCGCCCGCGAGGCGGGCCGATGGGCGGCGCTGCGGAATGCTGCGCTAATGCCCGGGAACGCCGGCATTTATCTCCACGTGCCGTTCTGTGCGCGGGCATGTCCCTATTGTGACTTTGACTTCGAGGTCGGGCGCACGCCGAATCTCGCGTTGTATGTTGACGGGCTCGAGCGAGAGCTGAGCCAGCGTGCTGCGGAGCTGCTCCAGCCCTTCGATACCCTCTATCTCGGCGGCGGCACGCCGAGCTTGCTGGGGGCGGAGGCGCTCGCTCAGGTCATTGCATTGGTCCGCAGCGCGGCGCCCATGCTCTCAACCGTAGAATGCACGCTCGAGGCCAATCCTGAGCACGTCGATCGCGAACACGTCGCAGCGTGGCGCGAGGTCGGGATCGATCGCGTCTCGCTTGGCGTGCAGAGCTTCGATCCGCGTGGCATTGAGCAGCTCGGCCGCGGCCACAGCGTCATGCAGGCGATGGAGGCTTGCCGCGAGTTAAGCCGCGCCGGGCTGCGGGTCAGTGTGGACTTGATTCTCGGGTGGCAGGGGCAAGATCAAGCGTCACTAGCTCGTGAGTTGGACGTGATCGCGCTGCTCGGGGTCTCGCATGTCTCGGTCTACGCGCTGACGATTGAAGAGGGGACGCCCTGGCCCAAGCTGGTCCGGCGCGGGCTTCGAGTGCTGCCCGACAATGACACGCAGGGCGTCTTGATGGAGCAGGTGCACTCGGCATTGACCGAGCTCGGCTTGCAACACTACGAAGTCGCGAGCTATGGGCGGCCCGGCGATCGCTCACTGCACAATCAAAAATACTGGCAGTGGCACGACTACGTCGGTCTAGGGCCCTCCGCCGCATCCGCGCGCTATCGGGTCGATGGCGCGGTCACGCGTCTCAGCAACGCAAGAGGCCTGCGCTCCTGGGCGTCGGGGCATCCAGGGACGAGCGAGGAACTTCGCGCAGAGCAGGCGATCGCGGAGGGACTGTGGCTGTCGCTGCGCCAGCTCGGGCCGATCTTGCTGGCCGATCTGGAGCGCCGCTTTGCGGGCGTACCCAAGGCGCGCATCGACGATCTGCTTCACCGTCTTGAGCGCAAGATGCTGATCACGCGGGATGATCGCAGCTTCCAGCTCACGCCCGGGAGCTGGCGCTTGCACGATCTGGTCGGCATGACGGTGCTCTGAGGTCTTGGGCCAACGTGAGAGGGCGGGCGCTCCAAATGTGGGCGACGCGCTGGCGTTGCGGCCGTGCGGCGAGCGACCTCCGGCAAGCGCGTCACGGCGGCGATCACCGCGCGGGCCGCGAACGAGGGGAGGTGGCGGTGCCGCGCGGTCGTGCGGCCGACCTGTCCCAAGGGGCGATCCGCTGGCCTGTGCCCGCCGGCGGGCCACGGGGCATCCCCGTCGCATGACCGCAGAGTCGACAGCGGGGCTCGCATTATGGATGCTCTGGCGGTGTCACTCTCCGAAGTCGAGCTGACGAGCCGGCAGCGGGAAATCCTCACGGCAGTCTGCCGCGATCATTTGCTCACGGGCCGCCCGGTCTCGTCGCTGCAGCTGTGTCGCATGCAAGGGCTGCGTTGGTCGAGCGCGACGATTCGATCGGAGCTTGCCGAGCTCGAGGCGCTTGGCCTTGTGATGCAGCCCCATGCGGCCTCCGGCCGCGTGCCGACGCGCGAGGCCCTGCGTCGATATGTTCAAGACATCGCATCGGCCCGTGGTCTTGGCGCTCCGGGGCTTGAACCATGGCGATCGGATCTCATCGATACCAGCTCTCCCCAAGCCACCGTGCGCAGCTCGGCGCAGGTGCTCAGCGCACTGAGCGGCTGCGTTGCAGTGGGATTCGTCGGTGCGCCGCGCTTGGATCGCGTGACCTCGATCCGACTCTCACCTCTCGGCGAGACTCGCGGTCTTGCGACCATCGTGATGGAGGACGGCAAGGCGCACACCTATCCCGTCGAGCTTGAGGTTGGGCAATGCTCGGAGCTGGCACAGGTGGAAGCGCGGCTGAGTGAGACCATCCTCGGTCGCACGCTGGCCGAGGCGCGCGACCGACTCATGGCGCGGCAGCTCGAATGCGAGCGTCACGCTGACGCTGCGCTGGCGGCAGCGCTCCGTCTGGGACTTGCGCTCTGCGCCTCGGCGTGGCTCGACCCGCTTTGGATTCAGGTCGCGGGCGCACCGAGGCTCCTGCGCGATGGCCTGGTCCCGGGCGGGGGCACCAGCGCCCCGGGCCTGGCAGACCTCGCAAAGGTCTTTACGGCGCTCGAGGACGTACAGCGCCTCGCGGCTCTGCTCTGCCAGCTACTGCCGGCTCAGCCCGATCCGCAGGACCTTCACGTCGCCGTTCATGTCGACGTGTCGCTCGACCCCAACCACGACTCGGACGCGCTGGCCGTGCCGCACGGCGCTGGGCCAGCCAGCAATCTGGGCGTCGCCGGGTCGGCCCACGCGGCGAGCCACCGCGTGGGCCTCAGCGTCGTCGGATGTCGACTCGCGGCGCCCGCATGCCCGCCGGCATCGGACGATAACGCGACGGCGACCGCGTCGACAGCCGGCGTCGCCCTGCTTGGAATTGGTGCCATGGACTACGAGCGGCTGATTCCTCTGGTAGACTCGGCAGCCCGGACGCTGGCTGTTCGGCCGCGTGAGACCCGTGCTGAGCATCGCCCCATCGACCACTCAGGCCGAACTTCGGCGTAGTCGCGTGGTTGCACTCGCGGGCGGCGGACACATAGGTGCGGAGCAGCTCGGGTCGAATCACCCGACGCGACATGTCCCCATCTCCGTGCGTCGCGCGCTGCCGTCCGAGCTCGTGCGCGACATCTCGCACTCCACACCTTCTCCCATGGCGAACGGCACGCTGGTCCGTGTCGCTCGGCTCGATACCTCATCCCTCCGCTCGGACCGGGGGATGGCCTAGATGACCGAATCATGAGTCAAACCGATCCAGAATCAGAACGTTCGTCCCAGGGCGACAACAGCGATGCACCGACTGGGGCAAGCGGGGGAGGCTCTTCGGACTCGGGTGTTCGTCGCGCGATCGAAGACGCAGAACGGGCCGTGACCGAACTCTCGGGCGGCGGGGCAAGCGCCGACGAGTCGACGGCGGCCAAGGGTGCTGCGGCAGGCAGCGGCCTTCAGGCGCAGGTCGACGCCCTCCAGGCGGAGTTGGTCAAGGCGCAAGCGTCCGCGGATGACTTTCGCGACAAGTGGGTCCGCTCCTTGGCCGACTTTGAGAACGCCAGAAAGCGGTCCCGCCGCGATATCGATGAGGCCTCGCTTCGCGCGATCTCGGGTCTTCTCGACGATTTCTTTCCGGTCTACGACAACCTGCAACGCGCTCTCGCGACCGCGGGGACAAGTGAAGGTCCGCTGGTCACGGGCATCAAGATGGTTCAGCACGCGTTTGTCCAGGCCCTGGCGCGGCACGGAGTGTCGCCGATTGAGAGCGTGGGTAAGCCCTTCGACCCGGCTGTTCACGAAGCGCTTCAGCAAATCGACAGCCCCGATCATGCGCCTGGCGTCGTGGTTCAGGAGTTCGAAAAGGGCTTCGTCAAAGGCGAGCGGTTGATGCGACCGGCGCGAGTGATCGTCGCCGGCCCTGGGAGCACGGGCACCTATCCCGAGGACTCCAGCGAGGCGGGCGCGACGGGCTCGGGGGACGCCAGCCCGCAGGCCGCCGGCGAGAGCCAGGCGGAAGCCTAGGCGAGCCGCGTCATCGCTTCGCTTCCGCGCCACCCCGCAGACATCGACGTAGACTGCACGAGCCCAAGGACCAGCTCAGCCATGGCATCCGACCGCATCATCGGGATTGACCTCGGAACGACGAACTCGTGCGTCGCCGTGATGGACGGCGACGAGGTGCGGGTGCTGCCCAACGCGGAGGGCGCCCGGACGACGCCGAGCGTGATCGCCTTCACCGAGGATGGCAGTCGCTTGGTCGGCCAGTTGGCAAAGCGGCAGGCGGTGACCAACCCCAAAAAGACGATCTACGCCGCAAAGCGACTGATCGGCCGCAAGCTCAGCGATCCGGAGATTGCGGCCGTTCGCGACTTGCTGCCCTACGATCTTGTTGCTGCTCCCAACGGCGACGCGTTGATCAAGGTTGGCGACCGTAGCTACTCACCGTCAGAGATGGGCGCGGCAGTCCTGGCCAAGATGAAGGAGGCCGCCGAGTCCTTCGTCGGCGACACCATCACGCGTGCCGTGATCACCGTCCCCGCCTACTTCGATGACGCGCAGCGTCAGGCGACGCGGGACGCGGGACGCATCGCAGGGCTTGAGGTTGAGCGCATCATCAACGAGCCCACCGCCGCGACGCTGGCCTATGGTCTCGCGGATTCAGGCGCCGGCCTTCGGACGGTCGCGGTCTACGACCTGGGTGGTGGCACCTTCGATATTTCGATCCTTGAGCTTCGCGAGGGCGCATTTGAGGTCCTCGCGACCGCGGGCGATACGATGCTCGGCGGTGAGGACTTCGACCACGCGATCCTTGAGTGGATGGCCGACGAGGTGCAGTCAAGGGAGGGC
>CAZVEM010000314.1:396-6807 GCA_964626165.1 uncultured Nannocystaceae bacterium | reverse complement strand
TGGTGTGGCAGCGGGACCATCGTGTCGCCGTGGCCGCCGAGCACCATCGCCTGGATGTCCTCGACCGACACGCCGAGCGCCTCGGAGCTGAAGTACTTGTAGCGCGCGGTGTCGAGCACGCCGGCCATACCGATGACGCGCTCCTTGGCGAAGCCCGACTCGTGGTACATGACGTGGCACATCGCATCCAGCGGGTTGCTGACGCAGATCAGCACGGCCTCGGGCGAGCGCTTGGCTACCTCGCGGGTGACCTCGCCGACGATCTGGCGGTTGATCTCGACCAGCTCATCACGGCTCGTGAACTGACCCGTGACAGGGTCCTTCTTGCGCGGCACGCCGGCGGTGATGACCACGACGTCGCTGCCTGCAGTCGGCTCGTAGTTGTTGCTGCCGGTCAGGGTGCAGTCAAAGCCCATGACGGGCGCGGCCTCGGCGAGGTCGAGCGCCTTACCCTGGGGAAAGCCCTCTTTGATGTCGACCATGACGACGTCGCCGAGGTGACGCTGGACCGACCAATGGGCAAGGGTTGCGCCGACATTGCCGGCGCCGACGACGGTGATCTTGTTGCGACGAGACATTGGTTTTGAACTCTCTTCCGGGGCTGCTGGCACGGCTAGGTCAATCCCCGCCGGGGTCCGCGGTATACCCTTCCACCGGCGGCCACGTCTATCGGCGCGCTCCGCATCGCATACGGGCCTACGTGCTCTCGCCTGGCGGCCGATCCGCCGCGGATCCGCTCGCCGGCATCGGGTGCCCGGCTTGGCGCTTGGGGGTCCGCCTGTCACGCGCGCGTGTCGGGCGGGCCTCGACAGCATGCCGGTGCGGGTCGAGACGTCCACCTGCGGCGCGGTCTATCGTGGCGGGATGCCTGCCAGTCACGGCCAGCGCGCCACGCCACGAGTTGCCGTCTCGACGGCCGTGTTGCACCCCCATCTGCTCGTCGGCGAGCCGAAACCGCACGGCATGAGCGCACCGATCGAGCGCAGCGCGACCTTTGCCCTCGACGAGGTCAGCGAGCACGCGTTGTCGAGCGGCGTAGGGTACGAACAGCTCGATATCTACGGCCGCTATGGCGGACCGACGCAGCGCGCGGCCGCGCAGACCATTGCAGCCCTGGAGGGGGCGCAGGCGGCGTTGATGCTCTCCTCCGGCATCGCCGCGATTCGCCTCGCACTACTGAGCGTGCTGCCCGAGTCGGGCGGGCGAATCCTGGCGGCGCAGTCGATCTATGGGGCGACCGAATCCTTCCTCGCCTCCGAGGTCACGACGCTGCGCCGCGAGGTCGCGCGCTTTGATGCGACGAATGCAGCGAGCCTCACCGCGCTGCTCGATCGGCCGGCAGATGCGATCTACGTCGAGTCGATCAGCAATCCCTGCGTGGAGGTGGCGGATCTGCAGCGCATCTGCGAGCTCGGCCAGCGCGCGAATGTCCCGGTGCTCGTCGACGCAACCTTTGGCGGCGGCATGAACCACCGCGCCTTCGCGTTGGGGGCCCGCTTGGTGATTCACAGCGCGACCAAGTATCTCAACGGTCACAGCGACGTGATCGCCGGCGCGGTCGCGGGCAGCCAGTCTGACATCGATCGCGTCCACGCGTTGGTGGTGCGTCATGGCTCGTGCATCGATCCCAACGCGGCCTGGTTGGTACAGCGCGGGCTCAAGTCGCTGCCGGTTCGGTGGCGCGCACAAGTGCACACCGCCGGCTTTCTCGCGCTACGACTCGTGACCCATCCAGCGGTCCGCAAGGTGATGTATCCGGGCCTATTCAACGCTGCAGAGCCCGGCATGCGCCCGCGCTGGGAGCTCGGCCGACTGCCCACGTTTCTCAGTGACGCGGGCGCGATGCTATCGTTTGAGCTCAGCGACGCCCAGACCGCACGGCGTGTCGCAGACTCGCTTCAGGTCATCACGCACGCGACCAGCCTTGGCGGCGTCGAGAGTCTGATCTCGATCCCGGCGCGAAGTAGTCACGCGGGGCTCGCCGCGGAGGCCCGCGCAGCCGTGGGCATTTCCGACGGCCTGCTGCGGCTGAGCGTGGGTCTGGAGGATGCTGACGATCTCTGGGCCGATCTCGTGGCTGCGCTCGCGCCGTCGTGATCTCCACGAAAGCGCCGCAACGCGGCACGCGAGGTCATTTAGCGCGCGCGCGCCGGTCCGCCAGCGAGCGGAAGCTGGCATCCGGGTCACGGACGACTTCAAGAGGCCCGAGATGCTCACTTGCCCGCCTCAGGAGCGAGACACGATCGAGCTCACCGACGCAGTGAGCACCCGGGGAGAGCTCGCCAAGCACCTCCCACACCGAGGCGACACCGACTGCGACTTGGAGTTGGATCGCGTTCGTTCCCAAGGCTGCCGCCACCTCGTGAGCGGTCGTCCAGCCGAGCCACAACTCGCCACGGGCTTGCGATACGACGAGCGCTCCGACGCGGTTATGGCCTGCTGGAACACTCCCCCACGGGGGGTACGCGCGCGCAACGTCGTAGTCTGTACCGCCCCTTTCCTCGGTTTTCCCCTCGTCTTTTCCCTCGCCGTCCTGACGCTCCGCGGCGGAGCTTTGCAGGTACTTGGAACGAACGCGGGGCGAGAGTTGATAGAGGTACGCGACTGCGATGCCGGGAAGGCGCTGCGAGAGGGTGATGACCTCATCGTGCGGTACCAACCAACCGTCGATCTCAAGCGCGCCACATCTCGCGCGGTATGACTCACCGATCACGGCGTGGGTTTGCCAGACGGGGGTCCCGTTGAGGGCCCAGCCCGCCACCGGCTCACGCACTTCGAGGTCACAGTGGTGCGGGCTCCACGTGTGGCCGTCCTCAGGACCATGGGATGCGTCGTGCTCCGTGAGCAGCACGCAATCGATCTCCCCGTGGGACTGGGCGACATGAACGCTGTCCGCGTCCGCGCAAAAGCGCTCGACTGCTTCGAGCGCGACGAGCTCGATCAGGCCTGGATTCATGCCCGCGCACAGCACATGCGGGTGTGAAAGTTCGCGCGGGCGAAGGTGAGGAAGGAGCGCGGTGGCGGCGGTGAGGGCCCGCTCGTGCGGCGCGGTCGGAGGAGCAGGTTCGAACTCGGTCTCAAAGCAGGTGCCAATGCTGCGCGCGCCGCAGCGGTCCGCACAGCCAATCAGCGCATAGGTGTCGATGCCAGCCAGATCGAGAACCTCGTCGACGGCGTGCGCGCGCACCAGCGCCTCAAGGTCATGCTCATTTCGCACATCGCAGTGCCAGCACTCGAGGGGCGAAAGAAACGCGGTCGCCGCCGCGAATCCCGGTGGCCGTGCCCCGCGGTCGACGAGCACCCAACGACGCTCTAGCGCTCGCCCGCGCAGGATTGCGTCTCGATCGAGCAGCGCGAAGAAGGCCCAAGCGACGCCACCGCCCGCCCCGAGGACGAGTGTGGTCGAGCGCGCGGACGCAATCATGGGGCGGGAGCATGGACCTTGAAGCTGTTGAGATCCACCGCCGCGCGGGGCCGGCGTGCGATGCCATGGCGGCGCTCTCGCCCCTCTCGCCCCGCTCGCCCGACGACATCGCCCGGGTATCGCGACCGCGCTGCGGGCGTGCGCGCCGCGACGCGTTGTATCCTACGCTGCAACTCGTGGGGCCAAAGCCCGCCAAACAATCCAGGGCAGGCTGTCTTGCGTGCCGTCTTTCGTGATCCGATCGTCCATCCGCCATGCTCAGCGTCTACGAACCCTACTCGGCCGGCTGCGCGATTATCTACGAGCTCGAGACGATCTACGCGCGCTGCAAGAGCGCGTATCAGGACGCGATTGTTGCCGAGACGGTCGCCTATGGTCGCGTGCTCTTCTTGGATGGGTTGATTCAGTCCGCGCAAGCCGATGAGGCCATCTACCACGAGGCGATGATCCATCCCGCGATGATGATCCATGGTGGTGTGCGTCGCGTGCTGGTGGCCGGCGCCGGGGAGGGGGCGACGCTGCGAGAGCTCGTCCGCTATCCGAGCGTCGAAAAAATCGTCGCCGTCGATCTCGATCGCGACGTCATCGAGCTCTGCAAGGTCCACCTCCCGGATTGGCATCAGGGCGCCTTTGACGACCCTCGCGTCGAGTTGAGGATTGAGGACGTGCAAGACACCCTGCGAGACGATTCGACGGGCGTCTTTGACCTCATCGTGCTCGATATCACCGACCCAGTCGAAGACGGCCCAAGTGTTGACCTGTTTACACGCGAGTTTTACCAACGCGTGGCGGAGAAGCTCGCTCCGGGCGGCCTGATCGTCTTGCAGGGCGGCGAGCTGGATCCCAGCGGCATGGAGACGCCGCGGACGGTTCGCTCCACGCTCGCCTCGGTCTTCCCGTGGGTGCACTACGTGCAGGCCTTCGTGCCGTCGTTTCATTGCCTGTGGGGATTTGCCCTCGCTGCGCCGACGCCGTTTGAGCTGCATCCCAGCGATCTGGATGCACGGCTGGAGACACTGAGTGACGCACCGTTGCGCGTCTATGATGCGTTCCAGCACCGCAACATGCTGACCTTGCCTCGCTATCTCCATGAGATGCTGATGCGGCCCGGCAAGGTGCTCAGCGAGCTGAGCCACGACCGATTGATCGCCTACGGGAGTTCGCAGCATGGGGCGGGTGCCCCTGACCCCACGCCGCGCTGAGGCAAACCGATGAGCGAGCCAGAGACACCAGGTGCCACGGTCCCCTGGGGCCGCACCAACCTCCTCATCGCGCAGGCGGCACTCAGTCTTGGCGCGCGAGCGCTGCCGCTTGGTTCGCGGCACACCGATGCGGTGCTGCGACTGATCGGACCTGCCGGCAGATCCGTCGTCGTCGCGAAGACCCGATCGCCGTACCTCACCCAGGTGGCGCAAGCGCTCACCAACCTCAAGCAACTCAGCCGCGAGCTGCTCGAGCGACGTGGCGTGCCGGTGCCGCCCTGTGTCTTGCTCGACGAGCGAGACCTCGACGCCCCATCCGGCATGGAGCAGGCACGTCGCTGTCTTCACGAATGGCACGCGGTCGTCGTCAAGCCCAACTCCGGGAACCGTGCATTGGGCGTTAACGTCGACCTACGCGACGAGGACACCTTGGCGCGGGCAGTTGCCTGGTCACGCGAGCTGGACCGCGATGAGGAGGTCGTGATCGAACCATTCATGCCAGGCATGGATCTGCGCATCAGCGTGATCGGCGGTCAGGCGCGCGCCGCAGTGCAGGTGGTGCGGCCCGAACTCCCGCGCGGCTCGTCGCAGTCGGTCGCAGCTTGGATCGACGAACTCAACCTCGATCCTCGCAGGATGGATTGGGCCGCGCCGTCGCTCCTGCCCTTTGATCGGATCGAGGTCGACGAAACCCTGCGAGAGCGGTTGGCGGTCCTGAATCGAGAACTCGGCGCTCCTGGGCCGCATGAGGGCGATTTCACCCTCCTCGGCGAGGAACTCGCGCTCATCGACTGGACGCATCGAGTCGACCCCGCTTGGCTCACCGTTGCGGAGCGTGCTTGCACTGCGCTCGGGGTCGACGTGGGTGGTGTCGATCTGCGAGGGCCTGCCGATGCGTTCACGCGGCCTCCCGGCGCCGATCGCAGCGCGGCGGTCTTGGAGGTCAACACGCTCCCGGCGCTTCACTTGCACGCGCTCCCGACGGAGGGCGCGCCGCGACCGGTCTTTGAGGACTTTGTTCGCTACTGCTTGCAGCTCCCCGGCTCCCCGCCGATCTGTGCGCGTGTCGACGTGTGAGTCGCAGGCAGCGGCTGTCGGGTTTGGCGGAGTGGCGGCCCAGTGCGCTTGAGTCCGATCGACTCCGTCCGCGCTCGTCGAAGGGCACGCAGCGCGGAGCGACTCGCGGAGGTCGGCGCGCAAGCGTGTACGATGCAGCTGTGTCGAGCATCGTGAGGAGCAGGCGAGAATTTCTCGGACAGTCACTGCTTGGAACCGGGCTGAGCTTCGCCGCGCTTGCGTGCGCCCATGGTGGTCCGAAAGACGCATCGCGTGGCGACGAGACGCCGGGGGATCCGGCAGCGCTGGTCGGGCATGGCCACGCATGTGGTGAATCGGATGCGGCGGCGTCGCAGGGTGCGGCGGACTCGGTCACGATGCGAGATGCTGCGACGACCGGCTTTGACGAGCTGCGTGGCGCGTGCGACGGCGCCGAGCCGATCTCTGCGGCCGGGTTGGAGCGGCGTCGCGAACTTACACGCAAGGCGCTCGCCGACGCGGGCCTCGATGCCCTGGTCGTCGAGGCCGGCACGAATCTGACCTATCTGTCCGGCGCTCGATGGGGCCTCAGCGAGCGGCCGATCCTCTATGTTCTGCGCGCAACCAGCGAGCCGATCTGGATCGTGCCGGCGTTCGAGCGGGGGACGCTGAGAGACAAGCTCGACGATGCTGCGCGGCTCGAGGGTTGGGAAGAGGACGGGGATCCCTATGCGCTGGCGGCCAAGCTCC
>CAZVEM010000314.1:0-386 GCA_964626165.1 uncultured Nannocystaceae bacterium | reverse complement strand
ACGCGCGGACGCGTTGCGCTCGATCCCGCGATGCGGACCTTTGTCAGCGAGGGACTGCGCCAGCATCTCGGCGCGCACGCAGTTGTCGATCCGATCTGGTTCGATGCCTTGCGTGTCGTCAAGACGCCCGAGGAGCTGGCGCTCCTTCGTACCGCGAACGCGGCGACGATCCGCGCGCTTTCGGCGGTTCGCGGTCGTCTCGTGCCCGGGATGACGGAACAAGACGCTCGACCGCTCGTGCACGCGGCGCTCGCTGCGGCCGGACTCAGTGACACGTGGGCCCTGGTCCTCTTTGGTCCCAATGCCGCCTATCCGCACGGCAGCGCAAAGCAGCACCACCTGCGCACAGGTGACCTCGCATTGATCGACGCGGGTGGCTCTCTGCA
>CAZVEM010000313.1:0-6840 GCA_964626165.1 uncultured Nannocystaceae bacterium | reverse complement strand
CCACCGGCCGCAAGGTTGTACGCGGTGGAGCCTGTCGGCGTGCAAATGATGAGACCGTCGGCCTTGTAGTTGGCCATGAACTGGTCGCCCACGTACACCGCGAGGCGTAGCAAGCGAGGCACCACGCCATGCTTGATATACGCGTCGTTGCACGCCAGTTGCTCGCCAACGACGGCGTTCTCCCGCAGCACGGTCATCGCCATGCGCTCGCGTGATTCCCAGCGAAGCTCGCCCGCGGATGCGTCGGCGAGTGCACGTGGCAGCTCATCGCGACCATAGGCAGCAAGAAAGCCGAGGTCGCCAAGATTGACGCCGACGACCGGAACCGCGTGCGGTGCAAATACACGCGCCGCCCGTAGCAGAGTGCCGTCACCCCCCAGAGCAATCGCGAGATCCACCCGCGCTTCGCCGATCTCATCGACTTCAACTGCACGGGTCTTGTCCGTGACGCGCGGTCGTTCGGCAGCGCGTAGGAGCCGAGCGCTCAGACAGACTTCGACGCCCGCCGCTTCCAGCACCGAGATGCAATGCTCCACCGCACTAAATGCGGCGGGTCCATCCTCGCGAGGATAGATGTACACGCGGCGGACGCTTGGGATGCGTCCACCAGTCGCGGGCTCCGAGCCGGCCGCCATCGCCAGGTTCGCGCGGGCCTCATCGGGTGGCGAGTGCATCATGGCGTGGGCCTCGGCTGCGCTCGGGCGCTGAGAGATGAAGCGGCTACGGAGCGCTCACGGCTTGAGCGGCCGGCACGTCGTCGGGGCAGCGGCAGCCCCCGCCTACGAAGCATCGGGTGCATAGAGGTAGCCCTGGTGCTGGAACAGGCAAATACGTCCCCCGCCCTCGCCCCGCGCGCGCTCGAGCGCCGCGGCGACAAGGTCGATGAGGTCCTGGACGGACTGGGTGTCTCGATTGGGAAAGAACGAAACCCCCACGCTTACCGTGACGCGCCGAACATGCTCGCTAATCCGCCGGAGCCGCGGGGCTTCGATCACGATCCGCTCCGCGACGGCGAGGGCGCCGGGAAAGTGCGTGTTGGGCAGGACGAGCAAGTAGCCCTTCTCATCGATGCGGAAGACCAGGTCGATCTTGCGGACGCACGCCTCGATCAGGTCGCGAAGGTTGAGGACCGCGTTGCTTGCGGCCTCTTCACCAAATGCACTGCTGATCTCGCTGTGCTGATCGAGCTCAACGCGCAGGCAGGCGAGCGGATCGCTGTAACGAGCGGCCCGCTCGAACTCCTCCTCGAGCCGGCGACGAAAGCCGGTCTGCTTCAGCGGCGAGCGGGGATCCACCCCCTCCTCCTGCATCGACGCGATCAACATCGATGTTCGCGAGACACCCGGGGGCGGGGTCTCTGCAAGCACGGTCTTGGTCCGGAGCAGGGCTTCGACGCGGGCGCGAAGCTCCTCGGCCTCATAGGGCTTGCCGAGATAGTCGTCGGCACCGCTGCGCAGTCCCTCAACGCGCGCGTTGACGGTGTTGCGCGTGCTCACCATGATCACCGGAAGATAGGCACCTTGAGACTTGGCCTTGAGGATCCGGCACGCCTCAAGCCCGGTGAGTCGAGGCATCACAACATCAAGCACCACGAGATCGGGTCGCTCCATCGCGAACGCCTCGATCGCGTGCTGCCCATCGGTTGCCTCGACCACTTCGTAGCCGGCTGCCTCCAAGACTTCCCGGGCGTTCATGCGCTCCGCCGAGGAATCATCTGCCACCAAGATCTTCATCTGATGGATGCCCCTCTCGCAAAGCTCTGGTCCACGGGAACCAAGGGCAAACAGCTTAACCCGCGCCGCCGCGGGCCGCTTGGCGGTGTGCGCTCGCCCGGAGGCGGAAGCCGACCCCTCGTCACGGTGGCCGCTGGCCGAATGCGCAGAGGGCGAGATCACGACCCGACGCCGTTCGCGCGTATTCCGCGAACGCCCTCGAAACGATCCACGCGCCACGCGGCCATCGATCCGCGCCCCGGGATCGGACGAGAGTCATCGCCCTTGAGCCGACACGACCCCTGCGTGGCGACGGGGCGGGCCGTGGAGCGGAATGTGTCCTGGAAAGATGCTGGCGCCGATGCCAGGCTACGCGCCGGTCGGTTCCGCGAGAACTCCGCGAGAGACTCGCGAGATCTCCGCATCACGGGACTGCCCCGCTTGACAGCCCATTGGCGAGCGCGTACTCCTCCGCCTCCCATGGGTACTCACTACCCCTCCACGCAAGAGATCAAGCACGACTGGCTGCTTGTCGACCTGAACGGCCTCACTGTCGGTCGCGCGGCGTCGTGCATCGCAACTTTGCTTCGCGGCAAGCACAAGACGACGTTAACGCCCCACATGGACGTGGGCGACTTCGTCGTGTGCATCAACGCCGACAAGGTGAAGTTCACCGGCAACAAGCTTGATCAGCAGACCTACCACCGCTTCGGTCGCAAGGTTGGTCACCTCAAGAGCATCCCGGCGCGGACCATGATGGACACGCACCCCGAGCAGGTGATCATCAATGCGGTCAAGCGCATGCTGCCTCGCTCGCCGCTGGGCCGCGACACCTTCAGCAAGCTGAAGGTCTACGCAGGCGCCGAGCACCCGCACACTGCTCAGCAGCCGCGCCCGTTCCAGCTTCCCCTCTAATCTGATCTCACTGCTCGCGAAAACTTCCCATGGCGAACTCTGCAAAGAACTCGATGCGTTTCTACTCGACCGGCCGTCGCAAGAAGGCGATCGCCCGTGTCTGGCTCTTCCCCGGTGAGGGCAAGATCGAGATCAACCGTCGCGACGCTGAGGCCTACCTCTGCCGCGCGACCAATTTGAAGGTTATCGAGCAGCCGCTGCTCGCGACCGATACGCGCGAGAAGTTCGACGTGTGGTGCACGGCCAAGGGTGGCGGTCTCTCCGGTCAATCTGGTGCGATCCGGCTTGGCATCTCCCGCGCGCTGCTCCGCGTCAACCCGGACCACCGCACGGCGCTCAAGCCAATCGGATGCCTGATGCGCGACCCTCGTGCGAAGGAGCGCAAGAAGTACGGCCGCAAGGGCGCTCGCGCTCGCTTCCAGTTCAGCAAGCGCTAGCTGGCAGTCGGTCGCCGACTTCGGCGCCGAGACGACAACGCCGGGACGTTCCATGGAGAACGCCTCGGCGTTGGCCGTTGGGGCCTCCCCTCTCTCGTGCGCCGCTGGCCTGGCGTAGCCTTGTGACGTGCCTGATCGCTTCCCGCTGCTTCGAGCTGGCATTCGAGAGCTCTACGGTGCGGATGTCCTTGAGGCGCTCGCACCGCCTGCGGGACGTCTGCTGGTCGTGGCGGTGCACGAGGACATCGAGGGGCAATGGTGGACGCTCCGGATCGAGGCGGAAACGCCGTCGGATCCGCGGGACCGTTTCGCGCTCGCGCTCGCGCGTGCGCGTGCCGACGCGATTGTGGTGTCGGGCGCGGTGCTCCGTGCGGAACCCGAGCTGAGGTATCAACTCGCGGAGCCCGGACCGCTGCGCGATGAACTGCTGGCGTTTCGAGCGGCCTTCGGGCGCAAAGAGTCTCCGCAGCTCTGGGTGTTCTCGCAGCGTGGCGTTGATCCACGCCATCCCGCGCTCCACGGTTGGGCGACGCCGTGCCGTCTTGTGCCGCCCGCATCGACAGCAACGACGGCAACGATGCCAAACCTTCGCGACGTCGCACGGATGGCGACCCAAGAGGGCATCGCGTCGCTGACGATCGAATGCGGACCCAAGAGCTGCGCGCCCCTGCTCGAAGAGCCACCTTGCCTCGACGAAGTCATGCTGTCGATCGTGCGGGGTCCGGTGCCGACGAAGCTGTTGCTAGGGTCGCCACTGCAGCGCCCCTTTCTTGAGCGTCAATTCAGGCTGCGCGCAGGTGGAGATCAAGAAGCGCCGGGGGGGGTTGCTCAAGCCGCGTCTTCGGCTCCACCCGCGCCGAGCTGGAGCTTCGCGTGGTATCGCAGGGATTGATTCGAAGGTTCCCACCACGCTCTAACAAGCCGCGAGAAAAGCCCACGCGCCGCATGGACGCGCCGGCTTCTTCAACCGCCCGCTAAGGCGTCGCGGGCGGCTCGGGCGGCACCGTCGGCGCGCTCGCGTCCTTAGGCTCCGCCCCATCTCCCGTTGCCCCCGCTGGCTTGTCCACCGCCGTCGGCAGCGGCGAGTTGATACCCACCAGGTTTTGATCGCCGATCACATCCAGCTTGCCGGGGCACGCGAGCGACTCAAGGAAGACGGTGACGTCGTCGATCTCGGCGTCCGTGAGCGCCTTGTCGCTGAGCAGAGGGTCACGGCCGGGAGCATCCGCAACGCCACCGGCCGCCATGAGCACGACTGCCTCGCGCAACGTGGCGACCGATCCGTCGTGAAAGTACGGTGCGGTTTGCGAGACGCCGCGGAGGCTTGGCGTGCGGAACTTTCCGTTGTCTGCCGCGTCGCCGGTCACCTTGCCACGCCCGAGATCGGGCGTTTCATCCGGCTTGAGCACCGAGCCGACGCCGACGTTGTGGAACATCCCGTCGCTAAAGTGCTCTTCGAAATGGCACGACACACACTGTGCCTTGCCGCGGAAGATGTCCCATCCGCGACGCGCCTGCTCGCTTGCGGTGGCGAGATCAAATGCCGTGTCGCCGCAATTCAGCGTGCGCTCGTACGCGGAGATCGCCATCGCGACGTGCTGAGGCGTGACGGGATCTTGTTCCCCAAGTCCAAATACGGATTGGAACTGCGCGCGGTACTCCGCAAGCTGCCCAATCTCCGCGGCTTTGGCCGCGATGCCGTCCTCACCGACCCCCATGTTGCCGCCCTTCCAGGCGCCAAGCATCTGCCCTTCAAGCGTCTCTGCTCGCCCATCCCAGTACCATGACGCCCGATAGCCCACGTTCCAAATCGTCGGGGTATTGCGCGGCAGCGGCTTGTCCTGCGCGCCAAGTGCTTTGGGCCGACCATCGGCGCCGCCGAGCTCGTTTTGATGACAGCTGTAGCAGCTGCGACCGCCGTCCACGCTTAAGCGCTTGTCCATGAACAGTGCGTGGCCGAGCGCGACCTTCTCCTTGGACATCGGATTGTCGGCCGGCACTTTTGGCGCGGCGCTCAGTCCCGCGGGGAGGGTCCACTCAAAGCCCGAGGCATCGACGATGGTTTGCGATTTCCCGGCGACGAGGGCGGTCGGCTCAAGTGGCGCGCCGCTCTTTTTGGGCGCGTCGATCGGGTCTTTTCTCGGGCCCGGATCGGAGTTGCACCCCGCAGTGCCCAGACTCGCCAGCACCAGGACGGCAAGCGCTGAGGTGCGCGAGATTGTGGCAAGGGCGGCGTTCGCCGTGCGGCGCGACAGGGACGTGCTTGATTGGAACATCGGATGTCGAACTCCCGTTTGCAGGCTGCACGCTCACGTCTCGCGTGCGCGGACAAGCAGCGATCTTGCGCCGCCTAACATGGCAGCGCTGCGAGTGAGACGCTACACCGGATCGGCGCACACGCCACCCTGAAACGCGCGGCTCGATGGCGACACGTTTGCGGCCGCCGGCGCTCTGGGGCTCGCGACCACACCGTGGGGGTCGAATCCACGGCGCGAGAGCCGGTCACGGACGCGAACAGACTGCTATGGTGTGGCCTCTTCATGCGGTCGGCCGACGCTCAGCTCGCAGCGCCCACAGCCGCCGGCGGCGATCGCAAGCTGCAATCCGCGGCCCTGGCCCCGCTCATCGTATTTGCTGCGCTGTCGGCTGTGCTTGCGATCGGGTTGCGATCGCATGGTCTTTGCGAGGGCGACGAGATGCTGGCGCTCGACCGTGTCCGTGCGGCACAGGGCTACGCCGTGGTCGACGTGCAGCGCGCGCCGTGGCTGCCTACGGCGCTGAGCGCACTTTCATCCCGCGCATTGACGTTCTTGCCGCTCGAGATCTCGCTGCGGCTACCAAGCCTGCTCGCCGTCGCGATCCTCGGAACGATCGCATTCGTCTTGGCGCGCGACGCATCCCCGTCGCTCTTTCGATCCCTCAGCTCGTCGCCACGACCAGCGGCCGAAGCGCCCGCGCGTGAACGCCAAGGCGACGGGATCATGACGTCGATTGCGGCGCTCCTGGTCGCGGTCTCGAGCCTGGGCACGTTTCTCGACGCGCGATCGATGGCAGGTCCTGTGCTGGGCGAGCTCTTTGTCACCTTGGCGATCTGTTTGGGGCTCTGGCCGTCCACAGCTCCCAGCCCACAACAAGCGGCCGCGACCACGGGCCTTCGACATGAAGCCGACACGCAGGCTCATGGCCTCGTGACGCCGTCTGGACTTCGCACTGACCGACGTGCGTGGCCGTATCGCATCGCCGCGATGGCCTGCCTCGTCGCCGCGAGCGCGAGCGTCGGCATTGTGATGGGGGGGGTCCTCCCGCTGGTCATCCTCGCTGTCGCCACGCCGATACGTCAGCGCAGTGCGTACGAGTTGTCGTCAGGTGTCTCTGCGAGGAGTGGCACTCCCGCGGCACGAGCCCTGAGCGACGCGATCTCGTGGAATCGCATCTGGGCTGCCGGCGCCGCAGTGTTGGCAGTCTTGGGTGCGTGGCTCTCGGTGACGCAAGCCGAGGGCTACATTCCACTGCTCGGCGCAGCCAAAGACCTTGAGCTGCTCCGGCCCCAGTCCACCCTGCCCTGGCCGAGCATCGTCGACAGCGTCCTCTTTCGCACCCAACCCTGGTTTCCGCTCGTCGTGCTCGGTCTGGCGCTTCCGGGCTCGAGGCTCGCGCGCATCTGGGTGGGGGCCAGCCTCGCGATGGGTGCGATGTGGAGCAGCGTCTACGGCGTGACGGCGCTTCCGATCGCGGTTCCTTGTGCGCTCGCGACCGTGCACGCGCTCAGGTTCATG
>CAZVEM010000312.1:0-6867 GCA_964626165.1 uncultured Nannocystaceae bacterium | reverse complement strand
TGTGGCGGTCAACTGCGCCGCCCTTGGGGAGTCCTTGCTCGAGAGCGAGCTCTTTGGCCACGAGAAGGGATCCTTTACCGGCGCGGTCGCGCGCCGTCGCGGTCGCATCGAGCTCGCGGCGGGCGGGACCTTCTTTCTGGACGAGATCGGGGAGCTGGCGCCGAATCTACAGAGCAAGCTGCTCCGCGTGCTGCAAGAGCGCAGCTTTGAGCGGGTGGGGGGCGACCAGACGGTGCGCGCGGACGTGCGCTGGATTGCGGCGACCAACCGCGACTTGGCCCAGGGTGTCGCCGAGGGCTGGTTTCGCGAAGACCTCTATCATCGCCTCTCGGTGTTCCCGTTGCAGTTGCCGGCGCTCCGCGATCGACTTGAGGATCTTGAGCCGCTCGCGACGACCTTGCTCCTGCGTCTGTGTGCGCAGCTCGGACGTTCACCCATGCGGCTGCATCCCTCGGCTCTCGCCGCGCTGGCTCAGCAGCGCTGGGGCGGGAACGTGCGCGAGCTCGCCAACGTGCTTGAGCGCGCGGCCATCTTGCACGACCGGGAGGAACTCCACGCTGTGCACCTGGGCTTCGCGAGCCCCTCGGGACTCGCGTCGACCGGCGAGTCCCGCTCCCAGCGCGCGCTGCCCGTCGCCGACCAGGTTGCACCTCCGGGCCAAGACGCGAATCACGACGTCGTGGCCCAGGTGCGACCACTCATCGAGCTGGAGCGCGAGGCTATCGCGGCGGCCTTGCTGCACTTTGGCGGCAACAAGACGCGCGCCGCCGAGGCCCTGGGCATCGGCGTACGGACCCTCTATGACAAAATCAAGCGCATGGGTCTGGATCGGGAGGCCGGCTAAAAAAAACCTTCGCCGTTGAATGCCGCGCACACGTCGTCGTCTACGGGGCCCGCCGCAACTGCTTGCGGCAGATCTTGACGGACGAGACCGCCAGCGATGTAGCGCGACGAGCCCTAATTCCTCGCGCTAGCAGGTTGTCGAAGAACCCCGCGCGGCGCATGGAGATGCAGATGACTTCCCAAACCCCCAACTACGAGCGGCTGGACGCCCCTGCGTGGATTCGTCGCGCAGACGAAGCGCCGCGTTCGCTCGACGACACCAGAGCCGTTCGCGCCCCGATCAAGGCATGGATCCGCGGTGTGGAGTGTGACGAGAGCGCACGCGAACAGCTTGAGCTCGTGGCGTCCCTTCCCGTGGTCGCGGGACACCTTGCGGTCATGCCCGATGTCCATCGTGGCACCGGAGCGACGGTGGGTTCGGTGATTCCGACGCGAAGGGCACTCGTGCCCTCGGCGGTGGGCGTCGACATTGGCTGCGGCATGACGGCGCTTGAGCTCGATGTCCGGGCCTCCGAGCTGCCCGACAACCTCCACGTCGTTCGCGACGCGATCGAGCGCGCCGTGCCGCACGGTTTTTCGTCGCAGCACCGGAATCATGTGCGCGGGGGATTTGTCGAGGTCAGCAACGCGACCTTGCGTGCCTGGCGGGATCAGCTCGCCGGCGACTACGCGCGCATCATCGCGGAGAACAAGGTGCTGAGCAAGGAGACCACGGTGCATCAGCTGGGGACGCTGGGCACGGGCAATCACTTTATCGAACTGTGTGTCGACGAGCAGGAGCACGTCTGGGTGATGCTCCACAGCGGCTCGCGCGGCATTGGGAATCGCATCGGCACGCTGTTTATCGAGAAGGCGCGCCGGGATTGCGAGCGGCGTGGCACCACGATGCCGAGTCGCGATCTGGGCTGGCTCGAGGAGGGAACAGAGCTCTTCGATCAGTACTGGCGCGCGCTGGAGTGGGCGCAGCGCTTCGCCAAGCTCAACCGCGAGATCATGATGACCGCCGTGATCGAGGCGATTCGTCCGCACATTCCCGTCTTTGGGCGGGCACGCAAGCTGCGGCGTGCGGTCGACTGCCACCACAAT
The DNA here is from genome assembly GCA_964626165.1 of uncultured Nannocystaceae bacterium. Taxonomy (GTDB): domain Bacteria; phylum Myxococcota_A; class Polyangia; order Nannocystales; family Nannocystaceae; genus CAZVEM01. The sequence continues at coordinate 4,938 of CAZVEM010000312.1, read as the reverse complement.
TACGCCGCGATCGAGCACCACTTCGGCGAGGACATCTATGTCACGCGCAAGGGCGCGGTCCGGGCAGGAGAGGGCGAGTTGGGCATCATTCCGGGCAGCATGGGTGCACGTAGCTTCATCGTGCGTGGAAAGGGGAGCGCGGACAGCTATTGCTCGTGCTCGCACGGCGCGGGCCGACGACTGTCGCGAAATAGCGCTAAGAAGCTCTTCACCGTGGCCGATCACATCGCCGCGACCAAGCACGTCGAATGCCGCAAAGACGAAACCGTGCTCGACGAGACCCCGATGGCCTACAAGGACATCGACGCCGTGATGCAGGCCCAGTCCGACCTGGTCGAGGTCGTCGCGACGCTGCGCCAGGTGGTTTGCGTCAAGGGCTGACGCGTCGAGACGGAATGCATCGTGCGTGCCCGCGCGACGGCCTCATCCCATCCAGTACGACAGTCCGATCATCAGCGCATTGGTCGGCGAGAACGACACGTTCTGCTCGTTGCCCGATCGTGAACCCGCGCGCAGGTCGGAGATCAAGAGCTGCCATCCCATGTGCATGCCGATCGCATGATGGAAGCGCGCGCCGGCCTGGCCGAGGGTCTGCAGCCCGAGGTCGAGTCCGATGCGAGGGCCGTGGGGGACCAGCAGCTGGGTGCTGCGCAGGATGGTGAAGTCCGGTTCGATGGTGGTGGAGCGCACCGGCTGCGCGTAGACGTCGTAGCCGAAGTTGAGCGCCAGCACGCCGCGACCGACCAGCGCGAGGCGCCCGAGGTTGAGGGTGAGTCCGCCGCCATAAAGTCCGATGCCACTGCCGTCCGCGCCGTTGCGGCCGCCGGTGTACTGCGTGGTATTGCCCGGCAGGGCGGTCATGGTCGCGGCCACGCCGATGTAGTTCCACGACACGCCGACATCCGCGGTCACGCCAGCAGCTCGTACGTAGCTTCGGCCGTCGCGAGAACTACCCGCGTAGTACAGGGCACGTGCGGCGACGTGCAGCTTGGCGGGATTGCTTGGCGGTCGATATTCGGCGGCGAGCTCGCGGCGCAGGGCATCGTCGAGATCGGCTGCACTCCGAGGCGAGTTGCTGGTCGTGCGGGGGCGAGCCGGCGTCGTTTGAGGTGGTGCCTTGCCGGACTCACCGAACATCGTGGCGTCGATGGGAGCGTCGGGTGCGGTCGTGTCCGCCGCGTCGGGCTTGGGATCTTCGGCGTCTGGGCCCTCCGGGGAGGGCTCGGCCCCGTGCTCCGTGTCCCGGGCGCTCGCGTCCGGCGGGGGCACGGCGGGGTCCGCGGGTGACTCGGGATCTTCTCCGCGGGAGGGATCAGCGCCGCTGGCGTCGCAGTCGGGACAGGGCTGTGGCGGGGCTCCAACGAGGAGCGCCGACAGGAGGAGCGAGCCAGAAGTCATGCTTCCCGCAAGCCTATCAGGCAGTGGAGTCGAGTCACGCGTTGCGCCATCGCCGAGGTCACATTCTCGTGCCATACCGTGGCCGCGCTTGCGGTCGCGGGACTGCGCAACCATGATCGCGCCGCGTCGGCCACCGTGCTCGACGTGGGAAATCACAGGCCATGTTCAGCGGACCGAGTTGGAGGCGTGTCATGCGGCAAGAGACTCTCTGCACGCGAGATCCGGACGTGAATCAAGTGTGCCCAGGCCCGCGTCGAGGCTCGGCCATGCCGCGCCGGCGAGCCCGAGCACTCTTGCTGTGTCTGATCTCAGGATCGATCGTGCATGCCGCTGCGGGCTGCAAGACGCTGGCGTTCACGGACAACGAAGCGGTCGCAATCGTCGGCCACCCGCCGCCGCCACCGCCACCACCGCCACCACCGCCGCCGCCGCCGCCGCCGCGCGTGAAGGTCTCCATGGACCAGCTCGTGTTGACGCAGTCGTTCGCACTCACCGAATCGGTGCCATCGCTGGGCGAGTCCAAGGAGGCCACTGAGCCCACCGCAGACAACAAGGTGGCGCTCGACGATGTCGCCGCCTTCCTCAGCGAGCACCCCGAGTACACCCTGATCGGGATCGACGTGTACTCCGATGACCCTGGCAAAGGCAAAGCGATCAAGAAGCTGACGCAAGCGCGCGGTCAAGCGATCTTGAGCGGGTTGGTCGAGCGCGGCGTCGCCGAGGAGCGCTTGATCGTCAAGCCGCATCCCAACACCGACAAGCTCGATAGCTCGGGCAGCGCCGACGCGCCGGCACGAAATCGCCGCGTCGTCTTCAACATCCTTGAGCAAGCGGCGGCCGATACGATGGACCCGGCCGATTCGCAGCCCAGCCCAGCCAGCGACAACGCGGAGGCCTCACAATGAATGCTCCCACGATGATGTTCTCGCGATCGCGTCGCGCATGCGGGTCGCTTCGCCGCGGTTCTGGGCTCTCCCAACTTGGCGCTGCGCTTCGCGGCGCGCGGCGGCGCGGGTCAGTCGTGACGGCGGTGGCGCTGTGCCCCGCGCTGCTCGGTTCTGGATGCACACTTCTGATCCGGAACGAGACGGCCTATGTCGACGATGTCCGTGAGCTGGTTGAGACCCGCAAGCAAGACATCGCGGAGTGTTACGACGTCGCGCTCGCGGTCGCCGATCCCGAGGCGCGGCCATCGGGCAACGTCACGGTGGACCTGACCTTCCAAGAGACCAAGGCGGGTCGAAAGCCCAACGGCGGGCCGATGGGCAAGAGCGGCGCGCTCGATGGCCACTTGCGAAGCATCGAGGTCGTCGATGCGAAGACGACCGCGCCGCGCGAGCTCGTGGACTGCGTGACGCGCTCGCTGACCGGCCTTGTGCTCGAGCCGCCCGACCATCGCCCCGCACACGGGCAGGTGAGCTTCGTGTTCGAGGTCGGCAGCGACAAGAAGCCCGGCGCAGCGTCCGAGGACGCGCCGCTAGATGGCGGCGAGTCCTCGGGAGAGGTCGCCGAGTAGATCGTCGATGTGCTCGACGCCAACGCTCGCGCGGATGAATCCATCGCTGATCCCCAGGGCGGCTCGCCGATCGGCCGGGACCGACGCGTGGGTCATGATCGCGGGATGCTCGATGAGGCTCTCCACGCCGCCGAGGCTCTCGGCCAGCGTGAACACGCGCAACGCGGAGAAGAAGCGCGAGACCCCTGCGAGGTCGGCATCGATGTCGAACGAGATCATGCCGCCGCCGGCGGCCATCTGCCGCTTCGCGAGCTCGCGTTGCGGGTGACTGTCGAGGCCCGGGTAGATGACCCGGGTGACACGAGCATGGCCCTCCAAGAAGGCCGCCAACGTCGCCGCATTGCTGCAATGACGCTCCATGCGAAGCGGCAGGGTCTTGAGCCCGCGCAGCGTCAAATAGCTGTCCCAGGGGCCAAGCACGCCACCCGAGCTGTTTTGCACGAAGTGCAGCTTCTCGTGGAGCTCGGGATCGCTGCCAATCAGCGCACCGCCGACCACGTCCGAGTGGCCGCCGCAGTACTTGGTCGTGCTGTGCATGACCAGGTCGGCGCCGAGCTCGAGCGGCCGCTGCAGCATCGGCGTCGCGAAGGTGTTGTCGACCGCCAGCAGCACGCCACGGCCGCGGCAGATCGCGGCGATCGCCTTGATGTCCGCCAGCTTGAGCATCGGGTTGGTGGGGGTCTCGAGCCACACCAGCTTGGTGCGTTCGGTGACCGCGGCATCGATGGCGAAGGTGTCGCGCGGATCGACGTAGGTAAAGCTCAGATCACGGCGAGACATCACGCGCTCAAAGAGGCGCAGCGTTCCGCCATAGAGGTCGTCGGAGGCGACAACGTGGGCGCCTTCGGGGAGCATGAGCAATGCCGCTGTGGTCGCGGCGACGCCCGACGCGAAGGCCAGGCCAAAGCGTCCGCCCTCGATGGCCGCGAGTGCGCGCTCAAGCGCGAAGCGAGTCGGGTTTTGCGTTCGGCTGTACTCAAATCCCGTGTGCTCACCCGGTGCCGATTGGGCGTAGGTCGAGGTCTGAAAGACCGGCGGCATCACGGCGCCCGTGACCGGCTCGTTGTGCTGCCCACCGTGGATCGCGAGGGTCTCGAGCCTCGAGGCGTTGGCGAGATGATCGTCTGCGGGATTGTAGAGTGCCATGGTGCGCGAATGCCTTTCTGCGGATGCCCGTCTGCGGAGGCCGAGCGAGAGGTTGGGAAGCGGGGCGGGCACGCCGGTGGCGTCCCGCAGCGAGCCGAGAGGACCAGCTACGCGCCCGGGCTGTGGGCGGTGTCGGCGAGGTAGTCGATCAGGTCGATCTTAGTCAGGAGCGCGAGAAGTCGATCGTTCTCGACGACCAGCACCACCCTCGCGTCGTTGAAGATACCGCGCAGGAGATCGATGCGCGTGTGCGGCGTGACGGTGGCGTATTGGCCTTCGATCAGCGGGCGGATGCCCTCGTCGAGGCGGCCGGGATTCTCGACCAGGTAGTTGAGCAGGTCGAGCTCGGAGACGATGCCGCAGTGGCGTCCGGTGTCGTCCGTGACCGGCAGCTGCGAGAACCCGCCCTCCTTGAGCACCTTGATGGTCTCGCGCACCGTGGCATTTTGCTGGACGGTCACAACCTTGCGAGGCTGACGCTTGAGGATGTGCGCGACGGTACCGGTGTCGCCGGGCGCGTCAAGGAAGCCGTTTTGGCGCATCCAGTCGTCGTTAAAGACCTTGGAGAGGTAGAGCGAAGCACTGTCGGGCATCAGCACCAAGAAGCGCTTGGGCTGGGGCAGGGTGCGCGCGTACTTGATCGCGCCCATCACCGCCGCGCCGCACGAGCCACCGATGAAGAGACCCTCGCGGCGAACGATCTCGCGGGTCATCATGAAGCACTCGCGGTCGTCGACCTGAACGATGTCGTCGAGGATGTCGAGGTTCATCGTCGACGGGAGGAAGTCCTCGCCGATGCCTTCGACGTAGTAGCTAAAGGGGCGCGTGAGCCGACCGGTCTTGATGTACTCGTAGTAGAGCGAGCCGATCGGATCGAC
>CAZVEM010000311.1:0-6881 GCA_964626165.1 uncultured Nannocystaceae bacterium | reverse complement strand
CGAGGGATCGGTGAGGATCTCTTGGTAGCCCGTCATCGAGGTGTTGAAGACGACCTCACCAACCGTCGTCGTCCTCGCGCCGAACGCCTGCCCTCGGAACACGCGACCGTCGGCGAGCGCGAGAACTGCAGGTCCGAAGTAGGGACTTTCGCGGCGGTGCACGGGCCACCGCGTAGCGCAGCCGGGCACCATCCTCAAGCGGCCGCGCCCAGCATCCAGGGGACGCCTTCGCGGGACCGCGGGACGAGCGGCCGGCGTCGACATCACGTGATTGCGCTGGACCGCGCGCGAATGACGACACGGCCTGCGCGCTGCGATCTCGGATTGAAATGCGGCGCAACGGGCCGCAGGAACTGCATCGCCGGCCGCGAGGCACCGCGGGAGCCAGCGCGCTGCGGGGAAGAGATTGCCGGCGACCACCTGCATCCATCCCCTCTCGCGACGGCCGTGCCTTGACCCGTGCGATTGATCGGATCGAGGAGACACCCTAGGGTGCAGTCCGGCGATGGTGCGGTCCGACGGAAGCGATCCTGGCAGCGCAAGCGCGGATGGCCCGACGTCCCTCGCTGGGCGCGCAACGCCGACCGCCGCGATCTTGCTCATTGGCGACGAGCTCCTCAGCGGGAAGGTGCGCGACGAGAACGGCTGGTTCCTGATCACCGCGCTGCGGGCTCGAGGCATACCGACGCGCTCGCTGGTGATGGTTCCCGACGATTACGGTGAGATCATCGCGGCGCTGGAGCGGCTCTGCACCGCGCACGATCTCGTCTTTAGCTCCGGCGGCGTGGGTCCAACGCACGATGATCTCACGCTGGAAGCCGTGTCCCGCTGGTTGAACCGGCCGCTCGTGCGCAACGCGAGAATGGAGTCGATTCTTCGCGCCCACTTCGCCGAACGACTCACCGAGGCCTCGCTGCGCATGGCGGATCTGCCGGCGGGCACGGAACTGCTCGCCGACGACGGCTGGCCCGTCATGCACCTGGCGCTCACGCGCCCAGAGGGTCCGCGACGCCTCTTTGTGCTGCCGGGGATCCCGGGCCTGTTGCGCGCGAAGTTTCGTGCGCTGGAGCGACTCGACGGAGCGCTGCCGGAGGGCGAACGCTGGGCGCTTGCCGAGCTTGAGACCCCGCTCGAGGAGTCACGCTTCGCCGACGTCCTTCGCGACGTCGTCGCCGACTACCCCGACGTACAGATCGGCAGCTATCCCCGCTACGAGCGGAATGACGACGGCCACCTCGTCTCCTTCGTTCGCCTCACCTTTGAGGCGCCCGAGCACCTTCGTCACGAAGCGACCCAGGCGCGCGACCAGACCGCCCTCGCGCTGGCGAGGCTGCGGGGAAGCTAGCAGGAGCCCCGACCGCCCCTTGGCGGCGTCCGGGGTCGCCCGCCCATGGAGCCGGTTCGACCTCACGCGGCACCCGCGAGGTTCGCGGCGTTGCCCGGGAAACCCATCCGTCACAGTCCCGCGCCTCGGTGTTCCCACCGAGGGCCCCACCAAGCGCGCACAGGGCGGCCATGCTAGCGTCGCTGCCATGCGTGCTCTTCGGATGGCCGTGTGCGTTGCTGCGCTCACAATGCCCCTCTCAGCCTGTCTTCCGCGCCCGGAAGGCAACACCGACCTCCTCAAGCAACCCAAGGGTTACGATCCCAAGGGACTCGATGGCCTGACTCTCAACGAGGCCAAGCTCAAGGAGTTCGTCATGATGGATGCCGCCGACCGGGATGCATGGGTCGAGAAGATGAAGGCAGAGCCCGGCTCGTTCAAGGGACAGGCGGTCTTCAAGAGCGGCGCGGCGCTCGGTGCGGCCATGGAAGACGCCAAGTACGGGGAGTGGGAGCTCTCCGCGACCACCGAGATCATCATTTTCGACGTCTCACTCGACTTCAGCATCTTCTGTACCAAAGAGCAGGGCAAGCCACTGCCCCCACAGCGCGCCATTGAGTTCAAGGGCACGATCCTTGAGCTTGACTACGATGCGGACGCCAAGCCGCGCTACGTCAAGATCAAGCTCAAGGCCGACGAAGTCGCGACCATCAAGGACTAGCGGGGTGTCGAAGCTCCGCCCGGGGCCCTCGCCCTCGATTCGACGGCCGCTGGAGGAAAACCGCCCCCGCGTCGGAGCACCCGAGCGTTCCGGTCGCCGGCGGTCTAGACTCCTCCCTCGCAAAGAAAGTTCGCGACCTTGATCGACCTCGCTTCGTTCGTAGATCTCAGCGCCAGTCTCGCGTCGCCCCTCCTCGGGATGGTGGCGATGTTCTCGGAGCCCGCCGCGGCCCCGGACGTGGAGCACATCCAGGTACCGTGGACGCTATGGGCCGCGTTTCTTGGCGGCGTCGTGTTCATGTTGGCGCTCGACCTCGGCGTCTTCCACCGGGAAGCGCACCGCGTCAGTTTCCGTGAGGCCGCGACCTGGACCTGCGTTTGGATCGGGCTGAGCCTCGCATTTGCCGGTTACATCGGTTGGCGCTTTGGCATGACCAGCGCGTCGGAGTTCATCACGGCGTACACACTGGAGAAGTCGCTGTCGATCGACAACGTCTTTGTCTTCATCGTGATCTTTCGCTTCATGAAGGTGAAGCGCGAACACATGCACCGCGTGCTCTATATGGGCATCGTCGGCGCGCTGGTCCTCCGCGCGGTTTTCATTCTGGGCACGACGGCGCTGCTCGAGCGTTTCCACTTCCTGCTGCCGATCTTCGGGCTCTTCCTCCTCTACACCGGCTTCCGCCTGCTCTTTGTCCACAATGACGACGACGCAGAGAACGAAGAGGGCGCGGGTGACAACTGGATCAAGCGATTCGCGGAGCGTCGACTGCGCGTAACCAACGACTTCGAGGGGCCAGTTTTCATCGTGCGCCGTGACGGGAAGCTCTGGTTCACGAGCCTCTTTGTCACGCTGCTGATGATCGAGTTTTCCGATGTGCTCTTCGCGGTCGACTCGGTCCCCGCCGCAATCGGGTCGGTTCCGAGCCGTGATCCCTTCATCATCTTCACCAGCAATATCTGCGCGATTCTGGGACTGCGCGCGCTTTTCTTCCTGCTGGAAGACATCATCGATCGCTTCCGCTTCCTCGGATACGGCCTTGGACTCGTCCTCGCCTTTGTGGGCGCGAAAATGATCATGGCCGAGGGTGTGGGCAAGCTCGGCGTGTACTACCTCGGCGCCCCCAGCCACTGGGCGCTTGAGCCCTTCCATGTCGATCCCAACCTGTCGCTGCTGATCATTCTGGGGGTCCTGGGAATCTCGGTGCTCGCCAGCGCGGTCATTCCCAAGCGCGCGGAGTAGCGCAACGCGAGCGCCGATCTCGGCGTTGCTCCATGACCGATCTGGTCACGGGCAACGCCGCTGCGCCGCTTCGAGTGTGTGCCGTGCCCTGGTACGCTTCGCGCGTGGCGGGTCTTGAGCAATTCATGCGCTACTTCGGTCGCGAAGACGTCAGCGAGCTCATCCTCGCGACCGGGGAAGTTATCCAGGTACGTGTCGGTGGTGGTCTCCATCCGCTGACCAAGCAGCCGCTGACCGAGCCACAGATCGCGTCCCTCCTCGCTCAAGATCCGCTGCGCCGTGGCGCCCCTCCGCACGACGATCCGGGTCGTCCAGAGCGTGTCGACCTGTACGGCAGCACGTATGGGCTCTGGGTCTCTCGCGAGGCGGGCCAACTCCGGATTCGAATCCTCCGAGATCGGAAATCGCCCGCTGCAGGAACTCCCGCGACCGCATCGGTCGCCCCGCCGGCATCCTCGCGACCCCTATCAAGCGCACCCGCTGCGGCCCCTGCTGCCAGACCCAATGCAGCCGCCGCGGGACCTCCAGCTGCGAGCCAGATCGGCGGCTACGGAAGTCACGACATCGATCCGGGCGCACTGGACCCATCCACGTTGATGGGCCGCCCGGCCCCTGCCGCGCCACGTCCATCGGTGAGTCCGCCCCAAGCACCACCTGCCGCCTCGGCGCCTCCGGTCGCCAGCAGCGTTGCACCGCCTCCGCCGCAAGCGGCACCACCTCCGCGACCATCGACGGCGCCACCACGGCAGATGACGAGTCGCGACGAGGGCCTGCGTGCCTACGTCGCCGAGGTCAAAGCGCTCCTTTATCCCGACGACCTTCACAATCCAAGACCCGAAGAGAGCCGCGTGAAAGCGCCGACGATTGGCGCGACCGCGCCACCCGAGGTCGTCCGTGGCGACGGGGCGGCCTGGGCAACCGTGCGAGACCCCGAGCTGATACTCGCAGCGATCCTCAAAGATGCGCGCCTTCGCGGAGCATCCGACATCGTCGTCAGCTCAAACCGCCCCGCAATGATCCGAATCTGCGGCGCCCTCGAAGCAGAAGGCCCCGTGCTTTCGCACGACGTCGCCTCCAAGGCGCTGCTCGCCCTCCTCAACGATCATCGACGCGATCAGCTGGAGCGACTCGGCTACACCGACTTCGCGCTCGCCCTGCCCGGCGCCGGCCGCATTCGCGTAAACGTCGGCGTGCACCGTGCCGGCATCAAGGGCGTCTTTCGACTCGTGATGGATCGCGCCCCCTCGCTGGAGGACCTCGGCATGCCAAGCGAGATCCTCAAAGTCACGCAATACCATCAGGGCCTCGCGATCATCTCTGGCCCCAATGGTCACGGCAAGACCACAACGATGGCCGCGATCGTGGGCGCCGTGGTCGCGAGTCGCCCCGCACACATCATCACCGTGGAGGACCCGATTGAGATCGTGTTCGACCGCGGCAGATCCGTGGTGTCGCAGCGCGAAGTCGGCGTGCACACGCGCAGCTTTCATTCAGCCCTCAAGGCCGCGCTCCGCGAGGATCCCGACGTCATCGTGATCGGTGAGCTTCGTGACCGCGAAACCGTGGAGATGGCGCTTTCGGCCGCAGAGACGGGTCACTTGGTAATCGCGACAATGAGCACACCGTCGGGCGCAAAGACGATTGACCGTGTCATCGACCTCTTCCCGCCCGATGATCAGTCCCAGGTGCGAGCAACCCTTGCCGGCGCGCTGAAGATCGTGGTCAGTCAGCGGCTCCTCCCCCGCGCCGACGGCTCTGGCATGATCGCCGCGGCAGAGCTCATCAGCGGGGGCGTCGCGCTCTGGACACTGATCCGCGACAAGAAGCTGCACCAGCTCCCGAGCTTGATGCAGCGCGGCCGAGCGTTTGGAATGATGCGGCTGGAGGATTCCCTCCGTGCCCACATCGAAGCTGGATTGATCGAAGAGTCTGTCGCCGCGACCTACGCCGACGACCCTCGCCTCTTGCGAGCGGGTGGCACCGTGAGTCCCGCAGCGAGTGACGGCGTGCCGACCGCGTCAACGCAAGATCCGGCCAGCGGCATCGCAGCCCGCATTGGCGGCATGTTCCAAAAACGCAGCTAGGCGACCGCCGCACGCTCCCCCGTACGTCTTCGGAGAACGCATGCCTCAACTCGATCGGCTCTTTGACATCCTCCTCGAGCGCGGTGGCTCAGACCTTCACCTTTCGGTCGGATACCCGCCCCTGCTCCGCCTCCGCGGTGATCTCGAGCCCGTTGCGGGCGAGCCCCCCGTCGACGAGGCCACGATGTATCGCTGGCTGCTCGAGATCCTCGATGACAAGCAGCGCGCCCATTTCGAGCACAACCACGACCTCGACTTTGCCTGGGCACACGGCGACAAGGCCCGCTTCCGCGCGAACTATCTCTACAAGCTCTCGGGGCCCGGAGCCGTGTTCCGAACGATCCCAAGCAAGATCTTGACCGCGCAACAGCTCGGCCTGCCGGCGTCCCTCATCGCGCTCGCGGAACGCCGCGCGGGCCTCGTCCTCGTGACCGGCCCCACCGGCAGCGGCAAGAGCACCACGCTGGCGGCGATGCTCCATCACATCAACCAGACCCGCCCGGCCCATATCCTGACGATCGAAGACCCGGTCGAGTTCGTTCACAAACCGATACGAGCCACCATCACGCACCGCGAAGTCGGCATCGATACACCGAGCTTCGCCGAAGCGATCCGGAGTGCTGGCCGCGAGAACGCTGACGTCATCCTGGTCGGCGAGCTCCGCGGACAAGAGACCATGCGATTGGCGCTTCAGCTCGCGAGCTTTGGCATACTGGTCTTCGCGACGGTGCACACCAACTCCGCGACCGCGACCATCGACCGCTTCATCAACGCGTTTCCCGCCGCGCAGCAGCCGGCGATCCGCGGCATGCTTTCGGATGCGCTGGCCGGCATCGTGGCCCAGCAGCTCCTGCGTCGTGCCGACAAGTCGGGTCGCGTCGCAGTCCAGGAGGTCCTCATTGGCAACATGGGCGTCGCCGCGGCGATCCGTGAGAGCCGCACCTCGCTCCTGACCAGCCTCATGCAGACTGGCGGCAAGGAGGGCATGCAGGCGATGGATGCGGCGCTCGAACGGCTGGTGCGCGAACAGATCATCAGCGCGCACGAGGGCCTCGAAAAGGCACTCGACAAGGAGGCCTTCGCGAAAAATCCGATGATCGCGAGCCAGCTGGGCGAACACGCGGTCGCCTAGCCCGCACGCCCGGCCGGGAGCTGAGCGACCTTGGGCAGCACCGCTGCCGCACGCGCGCGACGCGTCCAAGTGCAAGCGCGGAAGGGCCGTAGGGAGAGTTCCAGGCCCGCCTGCGCTCTCCCCTCCGATCTTACGTGTGCTAGTTTACAACCATGACGCTTCGTATTGGTTTGGGCTGGACCACTTACTGCTGTATCGCGCTCGCCTCGCTTGGCGTGATGACGACCTCGTGTGCGTCGGGGGCTCGGGAGGATGGCCCGAGTGACTTCGGCGGCGACGGCGATGGCGATGGAGACGGTGACGGGGATGGTGACGGGGATGGTGATGGTGACGGGGATGGCGACGGGGATGGCGACGGCGACGGCGATGGCGACGGCG
>CAZVEM010000310.1:0-6926 GCA_964626165.1 uncultured Nannocystaceae bacterium | reverse complement strand
CCGGGTTTGCAGGCGCCGCGTAACAGCCGCTCCCACGTGCCAGTTTGCTTGCTGGGTCTGCGTGGTGACGTGTCACGTCGCGCGCCGTGATGGGACGGTTTGGCTAGGGCGGAATCACGAGCTGATGTGGAAGTCGGGTCGTGGATCCACATGCTTCCCTACCCCTCCCCCTAGAATCGCACGGCGCCAAAGAGCATCACGAGATTACGTGTGAAGCCGGCGGCATCGAAGTTTCCGTTCGCGTACGTGATGCCGAAATCCGTGAAGTCCGCGCGAAGATCGTAGCGCAGTGCCAGCACGAAGACCTTGCCGAGGGGCTGTTCGACCTGCGCGAACGCGGACAGCAGCGTGTCCTCGCGGACGAGGCCCGGCGCCGAAACATACGATGTGATCTTGTCTGTCTCAACGCCCGGCGCGGGGAGACCGGGCGTGCGGCGGTAGTACACACCGAGGCCGGCGGAGATGTTCATGCGCCAGCGAAAGGTCTGTGACACATCGAGCTCGCCTCCGAGGTCCTTGACGTAGTTGCCAAGGAGGCTGTCGCTGAAGGTCCTGCTAAAGCGCAGATGGATAGCTGTGCGCTGTGTCGGGAACCAACCGACGCCGAAGCGACCGAGGAAGCCCTTGAAGTCCGGACCGTTCACGTCGGTCTTGTAGAGGCCCCAGCCCCAGCCTGCGAGCGCTTCTAGGCTCCATCGCTTTCCGATCGCCCCGACAAAGCCGGCGGCGAATCGATGCGCTTGCGAATCCTCGTTGCGTCCTGTTCCTGGCGAGGTGCAGCAGTTGTAGTACGTGTCGAGGAACTGATACTCGGCGACCAGCGCAGAGCGATCGCGTAGGCGCCACTTGAGCTCGGTTGTCGCGCCATTCGAGATGCGGTCACCGGTCGCTAGATCGTTGGCCTCAAAGAAGAGCGCCCTCGTGACGTAGCCCGCGGACATCGAGAATCGGCGGCCGCCAGGGCGAATGATGAAGCGCAGAGCGCCGCTGTGGTCGATGCGGTTGAAGTTGAATTCGCGAAGTTGTTCGAAGGGCCGTGGCTCCCCGATACGCCGGAGGTCCTCTTCAAGCGCAACACTGAAGCGTCTGCCAGGGTTGAACATCAAGCGGGCACGCAGCCCCATGTTGAGCTTGCCGCCCGCCCGCACGGTGGGCTCTTTGCTTAGATAGGCCCGATAGCCGCCCATCACGTCGAATGCATAGTCCACCCGCCGATTCGTCGGCTCGGTTGGCGAGTCGAGGACGCCGTCACGGAGTGGACGGTTTCCGATGCTCATCCAGAGACTCGGCTGGGCGTAGCCCGCCTGGCGTCGCGCCTCTTCGGGCGCTGACCAAAATACGTTGCTGTCGTAGCCAAAGGTCAGCGCGAGGCCGGGGTGGAACTCGTGTCCCTTTCCGAAGCGAACGCCCGCCCCGTCCTTGGTCCGAGGCACGCCCGTCACGAAATCGTCCGCCAAAACCTCACCCGGAGCGATGAGACCGATGAGCACCAGCAATCCAAGCAGGACCGCACGCGCGCGGCACCGCTGTGCGAGACCGAGCACCCGGTCTCGCGACACCACCACACGATGTGCCCTGCGTGCGCGCACGGGCCAGGTTCTACTCCGTGGGGCTCGCCGTTGGCAGCCAATCGACCGGTAAGGCCGCCGGTACCGGCGACGCACCGAGCCCCAGCGTCGGGTCGAGCAGTGGGATCAAGCGCGGTTCTTGTGCGCGCGTGCGCGTCTGATTGACCTGGTCTTCCGGACCGAGGTCACCCGCACAGACACGGCCGAGTCCGTAGAGCTGCTCCATTTGCAGGGTCGCCTCACCGAGCTTCTCAAGCGCGAACGCCCGTTGAGCATCCGACGCGTTCGGGCTGTCGAGGACGTCCTCTTCGGCTGCGAACAAGTCCGCGACGTTGGCCGCGCGCGATTGCTTGTCACGAACGCAGTCGAGCAGCTCCATCTCACCGCGCTCACGGGCCTGCGTCCCGATCGTGCCGAGCTTGGTCAGCGCAGACTCGAAGCGCCGCTCGGCTTCCTCGCGGGTCGCGGGCGGCTTGACTGCCGACTCAGGCGAGTCTGCCGCCTCAAGATCCGCCGCGGCCGCATCGTCCCCGGCGTCCGCCACGGTCGGCTGCGGACCCGATGGGCTCGGATCGGGCGGTGGAGCCGCGAAGGCGGAGACGGAGGTGAGCACAAGGAAGGAGACACCGACCATCTGCAGCGCGATGCGTCGTCGTTGGTCGGTGGGGCGGTACACGATGAAACTACGATACCACGTGCGAGCCGATGCGCCGCAGTTTACGGGGGTCTCAGGGGTCGGCCGCAAGGCGCTGGATTGCACCAAGTCCGACCACGAGGTCGCCCCGAATGTGAGGGAACGGGCGATCCCGAAGTCGGCGTCGTTCCTTCGCCGGCACGGCGCTTGAGGGCGGTGTCACGCGTGTAACAGATCAGCAGGTGCGACGGAGCGTGGCCTGCACGGCGACACGGCGCAGTCCGACGCGTGGCGCGCCCGTGGCCACTGCACTGGCCAGAACATGTGTACCGCTCATGTTGCTTGACGGTACACGCTCCTCAGCAGGAGGCCGCGGCGTTGCTAGAGCCTGCGGCGGCAAACACGAGGTGCATGATGCAGGCGATGCTGGCGGATCGAGGCGTTAGCCCCCGGAGAACACGGCTGTAAACGACACATCGGACGATTCATCAGCCCCCTCGGTCGGGAATCGCCAGCCCTTGATCTTGCCCACGACGCAAGTGCGCACGGTCGCATCACCTAGCCCGTCATCTTCCACCTCAACGTTGGTCACGGTCCCCATCGTACTGATGGTGATGGTGAAGGACATCTTGCCCTCAAGGCCAGGGCGGCTCTGCAGCACCTTCTGATAGCAGGACTGCAGCGCTCCCATGCGCTGACGGATCGTCGCGGAGACCGCCTTCTTGTCGATGTCGCCGAAGATGTCGTTGGTCTTGCCGCTCACCTTCGCGGGGACGAGCTTCTCTTTCTTCTCGCGATCGGCGAGGGCCGGCCCCGAACCGCCGGTGTTGAGTCCGGTAGTCCCCGTCAGTCCGCCCACACCCTCAATGCCGCCGCCGCCCGCGGTATAAAAACCATCGCCGTCATCGCCGAGCATGTTGACCCCGAGCGCACCGCCGCCGTTGAAGTAGGCGTCGCCCATGTTGGCCTCGGACTTTGTGACCATCGCGAGGAGGCTCTCGCCGGGTCCGGCGATCTGCTGCATGGCAGCAGCGGCGCCAAATTGCTTTGCCTTGGTGGATGCAGCGTTGGAGAACTGCGTCGGCGGAGCCTTGATGATGCGATCCGGATCGGCGTCCTTGACCTTCTTGTCGACGACGACGACCTCATCGGGATCCTTCTCCAGCTCTTTCTCCTCCTCCTTCTCCTCCTCCTCCGGCTTCTTCTCCTCTTCCTTCTCTTCCTTGGGCTCCATTTGCACGACGCCCATGGCCTCCATCATGCGCTGCGAGCTGCCTCCGCCCTTTGAGGGCTCCACGACGAAGCCGATGTAGCCGGTGAAGCCGCCGATGACGACGAAGGCCCCTGCAACGGTCGCGAGGATCAAGCCGTCGACCTCTCGGCTACGAAATGCCGCGGCGAGCTCGGCGGGAATGATCTCGCGCACCGGCGCCGCTGCAGGCGCCGTCAGCTGGAAGAGCAGGGTGGTATCGCCGAGGAGGATCTTGCCTTTGGCGTTGCTCGGGAGCTTGACCCGAATCGCCGATTGACCGAACTGTTTGCGCAGCGCGGAGATCGTGACGGACTTCTTCCCGAGTGAAATCTTGCCGCGTGCCTCGGGCGGGAGCGCCAAGGTGTAGGCACCGTTGCTCCAATCAAAGAGGCGATGCAGGCCTGGCGCCGCGTGGACCTTGCCTCCGGACTCCTGCGCGAGGGTTGGCTCAGGGGCCGCATCTCCGGCGTCTTGCGAGCCAGCGCTTCGCATCCGCAGGAGGGACGAGATTCCCACGATCGCGGGGACCAGCGAGAGCATCGCGACGGCGAGGGCCAATAGCGGCACCGGGCTGGCCGGATAGGGCTCGAAGGTGGCGCCGAGTGGGCTGCTCGCCGCCTTGAGCTCCAGCGCATCCGACCAGGCTCGGTAGGCCTGGAGCTCGCTGACAAACACCATACCGCCGCCGAGCATCATCAGCGCCGCGAGGATGATCCAGACCGGCGCCAACGCGGTGCTCTCTCTGCGCGCCGGAATCCGATCGAGCGTGAGCAGATCGCTGCGGATGTCGCGACCGACCGTGATGGAACCGGGTGCGTGTTGGTGCAGCTCGTCGTAGACGACGTCGTCCACGAGGAGTGCGAGCCGCACCACTTTGTCCTGGCTCCTCATGTCCCTCGCGTACTCTGCCTTCTCACGACGATCTCATCGGGGTGGTGACGGCCTTTAGGCTGCAGCTGGATCGGGATCCTGGTCGAAGGCCATGCACCATGTGTGCCATGAATGCCGGACGGCCTGGAAGCGGATGCCCGGTACGCGTGCGGACGACCTCGCGCCCGTGCACCTGGTGGTGTCGAGCCGCGTAAACATAGCAGACCGACCGCATTGGTCAGCGGATTCGTGCGCTTTGCCGCAGCGAGCGGCGCTGTGTCTCCACCTAGGTTTGCCGACATTGTCACCGCGTGTAACGCCCAGTCGCGCTGAAGGTTGGCTCGGGGTCGGTCAATCGTTCAGCTGCCGCCCGTCGCGTGGTAGTTGCTCAGCGTCGACCGATCGATCACATCGAATGTGAGGAGTTCCGGCGGCAACAGTCGTGGCCAGTGCATCGCGTCACGAGCCGCGTTGCAGCGGCCCCGGCGGCCACATGGCCGGAGGTGACCCTGTTGGTGCCAATCGAAAGCCACAGATCGAGCGCCCAGTCGAGCGCCCCAAGCGAGAGCCCAAACGAGAGCCCAAACGAGAGCCCAAACGAGAGCCCAAACGAGAGAGGGTGAGCACCTTCTCGGAGCTCACCCTCGTCAACCGCACGACCTATCTTGTCAGAATCTGGTCCGGCCAATGCGCAGCTTGAGCGACATGCTCGCTGCGTGTGTGGGCCGTTCTAGCCACGCTTGATGACACAGAGCGCGTACTCGATATAGCCCGCCTTGCCGGCAGTGAAGAGCACGTCAACAACTGCGGCGTACTTCAGTCGCTGATCGCCGACCAGAATCAGCCGACCCGCCCACGCCGTCTTGCGCGCGTCAGCCATCTGCTTGCCCTTGTCCGCCTCCTCCGCAAGCGCGTCGTACAACGGCCCGATGAGGTGGTTCTTCACCTCATTCTCGTCGACTTTGCCGTCCTTGATCGCGACGAGCTTCTTCTCGTTGAAGATGATCTCGCGGTTTGAGACATACAGGGCGGAGCCCTCCTGGATGGGTGAGTCTACCCGCGAAACAGGGATCGTCTGCTCGGCGATGGGCTGGATCAAGACCGGGTCGGAGGCGTAGCTCTTGAGCAGATACACCACGATGATGGACACGATGTCCATCAGCGAGGTCATTCCAAGGCTGGCCGGTTCCTCCTTCTTGGAGCGACGGGCGGCCTTGGCAGCCTTCTTTTTTGCGAGGAAGAGTTCGTTTGCGTCCATGTGGATCTCCTCGACGGCCCCTTAGTTGGTGGGCTCGATGATGACGTTCCAAAAGAGGCACTCGGGCGGCACTTCTTTGCCGGCCTGCACGGACTCGAGCAGCTTGCAGCCGTCGCCCCGGAGCGCATCCATGGTGTTGATCAGGACCTGCATCGAGATGTCAGGCTCCGCATTGATCTTCACAACGACCTCCTTGGGGTAGGCCGCCTTATACTCCGCGGCCTTGGCCTGGAGCTTCTTGTAGTCGAAGCATTCGTAGTCCTCGGGGCCCGTGCATGTCTTGGCGACCGGAATGGTCGGCATGTTCGAGTCCTGCGAGGCTCCCGCGTCCGCCCCCTCTTGCTGGCTGGACGAGGTGATGAAGTAGCCATCACTCTTGACCATCACCTTGAGGTCCAGCGGCTTCTCCTCAGGCTTCTTCTCCTGGTCCTGGTTCTCGGTCGCCGCCGAGAACTTGGGCGGCGAGACGACTACCGCGGCCATGCTTGCGACCTCCATCGCGAGCAGAAGACCCGGAATCAGGAGGAACATGATGTTCATCACGGGGAGGAGGTTCGCCTCTGGAACCTCGATTTCTTCTGTCTTGCTCTTTGCCATCCCGTGCCTCGATTCGTGGTTGGAAATCTTACCCGGCTTCCAAGTGGTGCATCCGGGCCTGCGGTGTCCTCACCGACCTTCGCCGCGACGAAAGGTCCTTGGCTTGATTCGATGAGGGACCGCCTACGACTACTGCCCTTGCTCGCTTGCTGACAAGTCCGCCGGGCAGCGGTTCCACAGTCGCATCAACAACTCGGATCAACCCTGGCGCACGCGGGCTGCGAGAAGGTTCTCGAGCTTGGTTGCGTACAGGTCGACGTCTTCGGAGATCTTCTTCGCGAGCGAAGAGATAAAGGTGTGAGCCGCGAGGAGCGGGATCGCGACCATCAGACCGTAGCCCGTGGTGTTCATCGCGATACCGATGCCCTTCGCGAGAGCGGTCGAACGCTGGTCAGCGGGCGCCTCGGCGACCGCCTTGAAGGCGTCCAACATGCCGAAGATGGTCCCGAGCAGACCGAGTAGGGTGGCGATGTTCGCAACCGCCGTGATAACGGCGACCCGCTTGTTCACCAACGGAACAACCTCAAGCTGCGCCTCTTCGATCGCCGCCGAGATGTCCACCTCGCCCTTGTTCGCTCGGGTGAGGCCAGCCTTGATCACGCGGGCGAGCGCGGCCTTGTCGGCAGCGTTCGTCAGCTTGATGGCTCGGTCAATGTTGTTCGCCATCACCAGCTTCTGGATCTGGTTGAAGAACTGACCGCCGTTGATGTTGAAGCGGAAGAACAAGAAGATGAAACGCTCGATCAT
>CAZVEM010000309.1:0-6964 GCA_964626165.1 uncultured Nannocystaceae bacterium | reverse complement strand
GGAGGACGTGTGGGCGAAGGCGGAGTTGACCCGACAGGGGCGCCGTGTCGCCAATGTATCCGCGCTCGCATGGCAGGAGGACAGGACCCGTCCGATCGCAGCAGCGCAGGCACACTTCCTAGTCGACCCAATCGGAGACTAGCGCTAGGACTCCCCTCGAGTAGCCAGCCGTGAACGCGATGACGAGCACAGCGGGTGGCGCACGCCTCACCAACGCTCAGGACCTCCTGCTCTTCCTTGAGGAGTCGTTCGCGCCTGGCTGCAAGGCCGCGCTGGTTGAGACGCTTCCCGGTCCTGTGCGCGAAGAACTGCTGCACGGATCAAAAGTCGCCTACTGGCCCATGGCACATGACGCAGCGTACGTTGACGCGCTGATCGAGTTCTTTGGCGAGGCCAAGGCGCGGGCGATGTGGCGCGCGTACTCGGCAAGACTCGTGCAATCGCCGATGCTGCGCGCGCTCTTTGAAGGCAGCGTGCGCCTGCTGGGCTTAAACGTAGGCACGCTTGCCCGCAACGTGCCCCGCGGCTGGTCCATGACCTATCGCAACGCCGGCATCTGTAGCTGCGCGGTGCTCGACCACGAGGTCATGCTCGACTTTTCTGAACTCCATCAGGAGATGACCAAGCGTCCATTGGGTTACTACCTGCTGCTGGAAGAGACCTTTAAGGGCCTCTACGACGTCGTCAACGACAAACCCAAACTCGACTATCACCCCAATCCCGAACACGGGGCGCTCCACGTAACCTTCCGTTGGTAGCCCGGCGCCGCTCGACGCCAGGGGTGGTTGTCGGCCACCGCGTGCGCACGTATCCCGCAGCGAAACGCAGGCTCCCTCGTCGCGGCGAGCACAGCGCCGACGCGCAGAGGCTCGCTGCGCACGAGAGCGCTATGCTCGGCGCATGTTTGGTCGCCAACACAAGCTCGTGATGCCCGACGCGAGCACTGCCCTTCCCGGCCGCTCCACACCGATGGCGGTCCCCCCTGTGCACTTCGTTACCGGCGCCTCCATCATCGAGCCCTTTCCGCCGGGCAGCGAGTTGGCGATGTTTGGCATGGGTTGTTTCTGGGGCGCGGAGCGAATGTTCTGGAAGCTCGACGGTGTGATCGCGACGATGGTGGGCTACGCAGCAGGACTCACGCCCAATCCGACGTATCGAGAGGTCTGCTCGGGTCTCACGGGCCACAATGAGGTCGTTCGCGTCGTCTTCGATCCGGCGCGCGTCAGCTATGCGCAACTGCTGCGAACCTTTTGGGAGGGTCACAATCCCACCCAAGGGATGCGGCAGGGCAATGACGTGGGCACGCAGTACCGCTCGGGCATCTACACGTACGGCGATGCGCAGCAGGCTGCGGCGCTTGAGAGTCTGAGCCAGTATCAAGCGCGCCTGCTGGCCGCGGGTCTGGGACAGATCACGACGGAGGTTATGGCCGCTCCAAACTTCTATTACGCCGAGCCCGACCATCAGCAGTACCTCGGCAAGAATCCCGGGGGCTACTGCGGTCTGGGAGGCACAGGGGTGTCCTGCCCCACCGGCAGCGGCGTCTCGCTCTAGAAGGTTCCGTGTCCCGATAGGTCCGAATTCGCGCGCCGACTGCGACCTGTAAGGGCGCTCGCCACGCCGAAGCGCGGGCGCCCTTCGCCCATCGCTCGCTACGGGGCGCCGGGGCAAGGGCAACGCTCAAGCCGTTGAGTCGATAGAGGAGGGGCAAGAATGGTCCCATGGTCGCCTCAAGAAAGCGTCTTTTGCGCGCTCCGGCACGCGGCCCAGAGCTCCGCCTGCTGGAGCATCCCCGGGCCCCGAGCCCCTCGCTCGACTCCGTCGTGCGGGTCCACGCCACCTCGAATCTGCCGGACTACGAGCAGCCGTGGCAGACGCTGGGCGTCACCCAGCAGACGGGTTCAGGCGTGATCGTTCGCTGCCCGCGTGGACTGCGAATTTTGACCAACGCCCATGTCGTTGAGGGGCACGTCTTCGTCGAGGTCCGTCGCTACGGGCACGCCGGTAAGGCCGTCGCGCAGGTCGAAGCCATCGGGCATCACTGCGATCTCGCGCTCTTACGCGTCGACGATGCCGCGTTCATGCAAGATGCGAGCCCACTGGAGATCGGCGACCTCCCTGAGCTCGGGGAGCGCGTCTCGGCGCTTGGCTACCCCCTCGGCGGCGAGCGACTCAGCATCACGCAAGGCGTGGTGTCACGGGTGGAGATGTCCTCGTACGCGCACAGCGATCGCCGACTTCTCACTGTCCAGATCGACGCGGCGATCAACTCGGGAAATAGCGGCGGGCCAGTTGTGCACGAGGACAAGCTCGTCGGCATCGCGTTCCAGGCACTCGAGGACGCCGAGAGCATTGGCTACCTGATCGCGGCGCCCGTGGTGACCCACTTTCTTAGCGACGTCGAGCGCGGCGATCCAGATGGATTCCCGGACCTGGGTGCAGACATCCAACGTCTTGAGAACAAGAGCCACCGACGTTCGCTCGGCATCCCTCGAACCCTGCGGGGTGGTGTGCTGGTCAGTTCTGTGCACTACCAAGGCAGCGCACAGGACGCGCTGATGCCCTCGGACGTGCTCCTCGAGCTCGACGGTCAGGCGGTCGCGTCGGATGGCACCGTGGAGTTCCGCCATGGCGAGCGCATCGACATGAGTTGGGTGCTGGCGCGCCATCACGTTGGCGAGTCGATCTCGGCCAAGGTCTGGCGCGCGGGCAAGTTGCTTCGCGTCCATCTCAAGCTCGCACCTCCCGCCGCCCTGGTCGTGGAGGAGCGCGCCGAGCGTCGACCTCGCTATCGTCTGTACGGCGGACTTCTCTTCGTTCCGCTCACCGTCAACTACCTCGCCACGTGGGGCGCGGACTGGCAGACCTCGGCACCCGCGCCACTCATCGCCGAGTATGAGCAAGGACGCAGGAGCAAGCGACGGCTTGAACGCGTCGTCTTGCAGAAGGTCCTGCCCGACGCGGTCAACGGTGGCTATCACGATGTCGAGAACACACTCGTGGAGCGAGTCGACGGCAAGCTGATCAAAGACTTCGCCGCGCTGTGCCGGCACCTCGATCGGAGCAAGGGCGAGTTCCTCACGGTCGAGCTGAGCTCGGGCCGCGTGCTGGTCCTCGACAATGCCCTCGTGCGAAAGCACCAGTCCGCGATCCTGGCGAAGTACGACGTCCCGCGAGATCGCACCGTCGACGAGGACACACGCGCGCAACTCAGCATGGGCTTTTAGCCTTTGCGCCACGCCGGCCGTTGGCGATCTCGCCTACGAACTCACAACCACGACCATCTTGCCATTGGCTCGGTTCCCGTCCATCGCCTGATGGGCGTCGCGCAGCTGATCAAAGCGCCACACAGGCCCCCGCTGAATATCCAGCTCGCCAGCCTCCACCATCGCCACGTAGCGCTGCAACTGCTCGCGCGAAATATCCTCGGCGCCGCCAGAGTAGGAGGTCAAGCGCACTGCGGTTGGGATCTGCCCCATCGGGCGAAACGAGCTCAACTCCCACTGTCCGCCAAGAATGCCGGTCATGCAGACGACTCCTCCGGCGCGCGCGCACTGCAGCGAGTCGAGAAGCGTCGTCGTGCCGATCAGCTCCAGGACCCGGTCAACGCCCTTGGGATACTTGCCCCGTACCGCGTCGGCGATGCTCCCCGTGTCGAGGATGACGTCGTCGGCACCCGCCGCGCGCAGCAGTTCCACCTTGGCCTGACTTCGCGACGTCGACAGCACGTTGAGCCCCGCCTGCTTCGCGATCGCCAAGGTGGCCAGCCCAATCGACGACGTGCCTCCGCGGATCAGCAGCGTCTCTCCCGCCCGCACTTCCAGACCCGTGTGGAGCGAGCCGTGACAGGTCTGGAGCATTTCCGGCAATGCCCCCAGCACCTCCCAGTCAAGCGCTGTGGAGAGCGGGAACACGATGGAAGAAGGCACGCACGTGAATTCTGCATACGAGCCGTCAAACTGTCGGCCCATCCCCCCCATCATCGCAGCCACGCGCTGACCAGTCGTAAGTGTCCCGCTTGGATCGCTTGCCACGGTGCCAACGCACTCGATGCCCAGCACGCGCGGCAGCTTCACTGTTGGAGACTCGCCGATGCGGGTGAAGTACTCCGAGCGATTGATGCCAAAGGCCTCGACCTTGATCAGCACTTCATTGGGTTGGGGTTGCGGACGCGGTAGTTCCTCGAGGACGAACGCCTCGGGGCCGCCGGGTTGATGGAGTCGCCATGCCTGCATCGTTGAACTCGCTTCTTCTCACATGAGGGATATCGGGGTAGTTCGCTTGCACTGGGCGACAGCGCCAGGGGCGGGATCCGGAAGCGCAATCGCGTGCGAATCGACGCAAGGACGCCCTTAGACCTCCGCGTTGAAGATGTAGCGATAGAACTTCCACGCCCCTTCGATCTTCTTGACCACGAAGATCTCGCGGTTGCCTTCGCCACGCTCGGGCGTCTGGCCCTTGGGGACGATGGTGCCACGGGACTGGGTGCGCACAAAGCCCAGTTCCTCGCCGAGCTCCACCTCAAGTACCTCGAACTGCACATTGAAGTCGAGCTTGTCGAGAAAGTCCGCGTACATGGCAACGATCGTGTCCCGCCCCGTGGCGGTCGGGAACGGTTGCCCAATGAAGACGGCATCGGCGGCATAGACCTCCCGCACCAAGTCGACGTTGGCTTCGTTCAAGGCGCGTTGGTAGGTCTGCATCAGGTTGTGGATCTCGGTGTTCATGGGCTGTTCCTCTTGTCGTTCGGTTCAGGACGAGATGTCGCCGTGGTTTCTGTGCGGTGGCTTCTCTGCGGTGGCTTCTCTGCGGTGGCTAGGTCGGTGGACTGTCCAACCTGGACTTCGCGCCTTGCGAAGGCTGCGGGGCGTGCCGGCGGTCTTGGCCGTGTGGCCGGGGCTGGGGCACCCTGCCGCGCGGCGTCGAACCCTGGGCCTGCGATGGTGTCTGTCTAACCCTCTCAAATTCGACTTGGTAGCCACACAAACGAGAGATAGCCTTCCACATACGAGAGGGGCAAGATTCGACACCGTGGACCTCAACGCATTCAAGCTCTTTGTCGCGGCGGCCGAGGCGGGAAGCATCTCGGAGGCCGCGCGGCGAACCGGCATCCCGCTTCCCACGCTCAGCCGCCAGCTCCGCAGGCTGGAAGACGAGCTTGGCGTACGCCTGCTTGAGCGCGGTCCGAAAGGCCTCGTGCTGACGCAGGCCGGCGACCAACTCATCGCAGATGCGGAACCGGCTCTTGCTGCACTCACGCAGGCCGAGCAGCGCCTCCACGATACCTCCGGAGTCGCGGGTCGCCTGCGCCTCTCGATGCCACCGCATCTGGAAGTGTTGTGGCCGCTATTCCGCTCCTTCCGTCGACGACATCCGGCTGTGACCTTCGACGTCTTCGTCACAGACCGAAGGATCGACCTGGTGGCGGATGGCGTAGACATTGCGCTGCGCGTAGGCGACCAAGGAGCGGCCGGCTACATCGGACGCACGCTGGCGCGCTATCGCCATCGACTCATCGCCTCACCGAAGTTTCTCGCGAGCCACAAGGTTCGCGAGCCGCGAGACATTCGCTCGGTCCCGGTCGGATGCTGGCGGAGCGCAGGCCCGAGTACCTGGCGACTGGGTGGTGCCGAGGTCGCGCTCGAACCCGTGTTCGTCACCAACGACTACATGCACCTGCTGAGCCTCGCGATGTCAGGGGAGATCATGACCGAAGTGCCTCCCTTCCTCGCCGCGCGCGCCTTGAGCAAAGGCACCCTTGTGCAAGCCCTTCCCCAATACCCGCTGCCGGAGTGGCCGATGCGAGCGCTCGTCGTCGAGCGGCGCTCGATGAGCCCGCTGGTACGCCAATTCCTCGACTATGCCCATGAGCACGTCGCCAAGGCCCTTGAGGCCGCACCGTAGCAGCGCGTGCCGAAAGCGAACTGTAGCGGGCCGCTGCTACGCGGCCATCGGCGCGTCAAGCTCGGCGAGCATCTGATCGCCGGTGATAGAATCTGCGGCTCGGCCATCGAAGTACTGGCGCAACCCGACGCGCTCATAGTGCGGCATGATTCGCGGGCTGAGCAGGCCGATCTCGCGGAGATTGGGCATCAGCCGGCTAAACATCGTGGAGCGGAACTGATTCATACCCTGGCTGGAGATCACAACGTCACGCCACTGCGCGCGTGTGATCAGGCCGGAGAACCACTCGTCGTAGACCTCATAGGCCATGAATCGATTGCGCATCAGCAGCGAGACCTCAAAGCACCAGTCTTCGCGTTCCCGCCGCTCCGCCTCTGACAGCTCATTGCGAATGTGTTCGCGCAGCGCCAGCACTCCGTAGTGCACGTGACGCGACTCGTCCTGAATGACATAGCTGAGCAACTTGCGAAGCAGAGGCTCTTTGGTCAGACGGTACATCATGCCGAAGGCGCCAAGCGCGAGTCCTTCGATCATGATCTGCATGCCAATGAACTTCATGTCCCAGCGACTGTCGCTCATCAGCGCGTCGACGATGACAAACAAGTTGTCGTTGATCTGATAGAGGCGGTTGAGCTTGCCGTCGAGGTAGCGCGAGAAGACCTCGACGTGCCGCGCCTCATCCATCACCTGTGACGCGCCGTAGAACTTACCGTCGAAGAACTGTACGGCCTCGGTGACTTGAGCGGCGGCAAACAGAGCTCCTTGCTCGCCATGAAGTGACTGGCTGATCAACCATGCGATGATCGAGTGGTTGAGGCGCATTCGCTCGTTGGCATCAAGCTTGACGCCCGCGTAGGACTCAAGGCGCTCGACGTCAAAGAAGGTCGCCGGCAACAGCGGAACCTCGGGGTTGAGCGGATCGACGCTTGTCTCCCACGGGAGTACGACGTCACTGTCCCACTGCCCCTGCTTGGCGCGGCGGTAGAGCTCGGCCATCTCCGGATGGTCGGCCGGATACGACCAGTCAAAATAGACCGCATGGCCCGACACCACCCGCGTC
>CAZVEM010000308.1:0-6971 GCA_964626165.1 uncultured Nannocystaceae bacterium | reverse complement strand
GCGCGCGGGCTAGTCGCAGCGCGGCGATGTAGGGCTCGGCGACGACGGTGTCGACGTGCTGCCAGAGAGAGGCCCAGCCCGGTAAGGACTCCGCACGTGCGGCCGTCATGCCGGTGTAGACGATGACCCCAAGGTCCAAATCACGCGCAGACTGGGCCAGCGCCGTCGTTGCGCGGATCTGCTCGAGCGGTTCGCCGCCAAGGACGGTGAGTCCTTCGATCGACCAACGTGCTTTGGCGCGCGCCAGCGCACGCGCGAGCGTGGCGATCGACCGCAAGCGCCCGGCCTTGGGATCAAAGAACTCCGGATTGCAGCATCCAGGGCAGCCGATGCTGCAGCCCTGCACCCAGAGTGCAGCGCGGAGGTGCGGACCTTCGGTTCGCGTGTGCCCCACGAATGCGGCGACACGCAGCGTGCGGCCGATCGTCGCGCTGCGCGGGTTCGCCTCGCTCATGACGCGTCGCTTAGGTCATCCGGCGCGCCGCCGTTGTCCGAGGCGCCTGTCGGCAAGAATGTCGCATCGAGGTCGACCTCCAGGGATTCGCCGGGCGCTAGATCACGCGGAAGCTCAAGTGGTCCGAAGCGAACACGCGCAAGCGAGGACACCCGCGAGCCGAGCGCTGCAAAGACGCGCTTGACCTCGTGGTAGCTGCCCGCGGTGAGGACGATGCGTGCGAAGTGGGTGCACTCGTCGCTTACGACGAGCGCGGGATGGACCTCGGAGCGCGCGAGCACGTCCACCGATCGGACCGCCGGTTCATGGCCATCGGCGAGACGCAGCGATGCGGTCCATGGCTCGTGCTCGCGAACGAGGCCGACGTGATACTCGCGCTCCACCGCACGACGTGGATGCCCGAGCCACTGCACCCAGGCACCGGCGCTGGTCCAAAGCAGCAAGCCGCTGCAGTCGAGATCGAGCCGCCCGATCGGGCGCAGCTCGTCCTCAAGTGGAACGCCGGTGAGTAGCCGCCGGGCGGTAGGATGCACGTTGTCGTG
Source organism: uncultured Nannocystaceae bacterium (assembly GCA_964626165.1). GTDB lineage: Bacteria > Myxococcota_A > Polyangia > Nannocystales > Nannocystaceae > CAZVEM01. The sequence goes on along the minus strand of CAZVEM010000308.1, from coordinate 5,975 downwards.
CAGCGCGGTCACAACGCCGACCGGCTTGTGCTGTAGGCGGTGGTGATCGAAGTAGAGATCGATCGGCTCGTCGCGATCGATCTGGATACGCGGTCGAGGCCGCGCATCCGCGATCATGAGTCCCCCGTCCTTGAGAACCGACCCCGAGGGATCTCGCACCCGGCCATGCCGAAGGAGGCGCACGATGATTGCGCGCGACAGCCCAAGGTTGCGCGCCAGCAAGCGATCGAGTCGCAGCTTCTCGGGCTCGTGCGGGTTGCGACCGGGTCGCATCGGCCGAGCATGCCGCACGCAGGGGCTAAGCGTGCGGCCAAGTTGACGATTTGACCCTCAAGCGAAGGGGCGCACATCGTCGTATCCTCGCCGCCAATGGCGCGTCCCGAAGCCTTGCCCGACGAGCGGGCGGTGATCGAGCGCGCCAAGGCCGGAGACGCCCGTGCCTTCGAGATGCTCTATCGCACCTATGCGCGGGCGCTCTACAGCTTTGTGCTGATGCCGATGCTTGGCGATCGCGACGATGCCGAGGACTGCCTGCGCGAGACCTTCGTGTCAGCGCACCGGGCGCTGCACACCTTTGAGTGGCAGCCCGCAGGGATCTACCCGTGGCTGAAGACCACGGCGAAGAACAAGGCGCGCGATCTCCTGCGAGCCTCGGGCCGTCGACAGCGACTGCGTGGCGCCTACCAGGTCCATATCGACGGCGAAGAGGCCCCTCGCAATCCGGGCGAAGAGCTCGCGGCGAGACAGTCTCTTCGCGTCAGGATTGAGCAGGTCCTCGACGGCATGAATCCTCGTTACGCACGGGCGCTGCGACTCAGATTGCTAGAGGATCGCTCCCGAGAAGAGTGTGCGTCGCTGATGGAGATCACGGTCAACAACTTCGATGTCTTGCTGTTTCGTTCGAGCAAGGCCTTTCGCGTCGAGTGCGAGAAGATCGGGCTACGACTCGGGGAGGACATTTAGCGATGAGCCGTGTCGCCGGATGCCGCGTTGCGCACATGGGTTGGTCTCCGAGGTCCCTCTTGGGCGACCTTCGGTCGCCGGTACGACCGCCACCGCGGGTCGGTACGTCCGCGCTCGTCCGCCAAGCCCGCCCGCGGAGCAGCGAGCTCTGCGTCGGCGACCGCGCCCGAGGACTGGCGCAAGCGCAGGGGGACGGGCGTAAGCTGCCGGACGCGGAGGGCGTTCGCGGACCGGCGAAACAGAAGAGGACCCGGCCATGACGCTCCCCAATCCCCCTAGCAACCCGCGCCCCCGAGGCGTCGTGGACCCCATCTGGGAGGAAGAGCTGCGTGCTGGCCAGGAGGGCGACACCGAAGCAGCTGCCGCCCGCGGCAGCGTTGAGCGCGAGCTCGCGGCCCTGCACTTGCTTCGGCACGTCCGCGAGCCCGAAGAGCTCTCGCCCGAGCGGTACGATGCACTCTGGACGGCGATCGCCCAGGAGGCACTTCCGACCCCGTGGTGGCGACGCCGATTCTGGGCCTTCGCTGTGCCTTTGGTCACGGCCGCGGCCGTGGTGGCGGTTCTGGTCGTGCGCCCGGGCGGGGGTGCTGTTTCGAGCGGGCCAGATGGACTGGCCTCGGGGCAGAGTGGATCGGCCACGGGGCGCCGATCCTTTGAGCCGGTCGCGAGCGCCGACGGTCCGCAGTCGCAGCGCGAGGCCGCGGCAGCGCGGCCACGGTCCCCGCAGGCAGAGGCGCTGGAGCTCCAGTTCGCCGCACTTGAACCGGAGTTCCGCGGACAGCTACGACGCGGCGTCGATCAACAGCGCCACGCCACGCGTGGCAAGTTGGTCGCAGATGCGTTGGTCGGAACCAAGCCTGCAACAAGCGCAGATGTAAACGCCAACGTTGAGGAGGAGCAGTGATGAGCGCCCAAGATCCACAAGAATCCCGCTCACGCATGCAGGTCGGGGTGCCGACTCGGCGTCGTCAACGGCCGATGGGGATCGGTGCCGAGGCGGCGCGAGGGCGCGGCAGCCGGCTCCGCGATCTGTTGCTCCTCGCGTGCGGGGTCATCGTTGGCGTGGTGCTCGCGACGGTCTCCTTGACGCGCGCGGATGATCTGCGACCCCCCAAGGACCCTGAAGTCCTGGTCGCGCTCGCGCAGTCGCTTGAGATCGAGCACGCGCGCGTGGACCTGCTGATCGACCAGGGCAAGATCGAAGAAGCTATCACCGCGCTCGATGAACTCCGAGCGCAGCGCTGGCCCGATCCAGAGCTCGGGGGCGATGCCTCCATCCTCCTCAAGCACGACTGCTACGGTCGCCTGATCCGCCTTCGGCTGGATTATCCGGAGATCCGCCCGATGGCCGCAGACGCGATGCTTGGCGCCATTGATGAGGCGCTGGGCGCAGATGCGCAGCGCCTCCCCAACAACATCTACACGGCGCGGCTTTACGGTCTCCGCGGCGAAGTGCTGGAGCTGCTCAAACGCGATGACGACGCGCTCGCGGAGTACGAACATGCCCTAGCGATGCACAAGACGCTGCTTGATGAGCTGCTCAAGGAAGGTGGCAAGTGATCGGCGAGCGAGCATCGAATGCCGCACGCGCCCATCGGCCGTCACATTTGTTAGCGAGCGCGCCTCTGGCGATCGCGCTCGCTCTGACGGCGACCTCATGCGCGAAGGCACGGCCGCCCTCCGGCGCGAGCACGGATGATGCTCGCGAAGACGAGCTCGCATCGCTCGAGCGTGAGCTTGACAGCCAAGAGCGACAGCTCAATCGCGCAGGCGTGCGTGTCGCGGCACGAGAACGTCAACGCAGTCAGCGGGATCGGACCGGCAAGGTCGCGCAACGGCGGCCTTCCGTGCCCGCCTCCGAGGCCGAGGCGACCGAGCCTGGCGGCGGGGCGGGCTATGCAACGCCGCCGTCGAGCGATGACGTCGATGACATGGTTGCGCCCGAAAGTCGCAATCAAGGTGGCGACGAGGGCGATCTGGCCGAGCAGGACGGAGCCAATGGCGGAGGTCCTGCCGCGATGCCGACCGGAGAGACGACCACCGCATCAACGGTAGCGAGCGAACCGGACGCCCAGTTCCGCGGCGGGGGTGGAACACGTTGCGACAGAATTCGCCAACTTGCGTCGTCAAGTTGCGCGCTCTCGGATCGAATCTGTGGTCTCGCGCGTGCACACGTCGGTGAGGCAAGATTCGAGGACGCCTGCGAACGATCGCAGCTCGTATGCGACGCCGCACAGGAGGCAACCGATGCGTGCGAATAAGAGTCGCAGCGGCCGCACCAAGGCGCAGCACGAGGAGGCATCGCGATCGCCCAGCAGCTCGCTGGCGCGCACGGGCAGGGGTCTCGCAGACCTCACATGCTCCGATGGGGCAGCGCCTATGCGTCGTCTCAGCACGATGAACTTTCGGCCCGCACACGCACTCGCGCCGATCCTGCTGATGGTCGCTGTGGTCGGTGCGTGCGCTGGGCGGTCCGGAAGTTTCGCCCCGCCGCCACCCTTGGCGCGTGCGAATGCCGATTTTGAGCAAGCGCCTGCGGCTCCCGCCGAGCCCGTCGATGCAACGCTGGCGGGAGCGGAACTGCAGGACGACCTTGACGGTCTGGTCGTTGCTCTCAACAAGAATCGACAACGCCTCGCTCAGGCGACTGCGCTGCGTGCGAAGATTGTGGGCGGTCAAGAGATCGGTGGCGCCGATCCTTCGCCGGCTCAAACGAGCCCAAGCAAGTACAAGTCGGACCTCAAGAAGGCCGAGCATGAGCGGGTCGAATCAAAGCAGCCACGCAAGGATTCACGCCCCAAAGCCGGGGGAAAGAGCTCGACGGCGCCGGCAGCCGATCTGGCACCCACACCCGCGCCCTACCGTGAGGAGAGCGCGCGTCCCGATTCGCGATTTGGAGACAAGAACAAGGGCAAAAGGGAAGGGCGCGGCTCGGCCTCGGGAGCCGATGCCACCGGTGGATCTCGCGGGTTGGACCGCGACGGCAAGTTTGCGGAAGAAGTCGCTGAGGACGAAGAATCGGCGCGTGCGACCCTGGAAGCGCTCCTCGATGAGCTCGACGCCTCCATGATGGCGGGAACTCCGCCTCGCTGCGAGCAGATCTGCACGGTCGCCGACGCCATCTGCGAGTTGGGCTCGCGCGTGTGCGATCTCGCCCAGCAGCATGATGGAGACGAGCGTTACGCGACTGCGTGCCTGAGGGCTGAGCAGGACTGCAGTGAGGGTGAGCTGGCCTGTCAGAGCTGCGTGGACTGAGTCGAGCCACGGGGCTGTTTCGTGCGCGTAATGGCGCTTTGGGTTGGCCGTACCGCATCGGTGGTTTGCAACGCAGGGCGCGTCGGTGCTAGCGTGCCGACACGTCGCGGGCTTGCCGCACCCGCGTTCGCAAGCACGTCCATGACCATCAAGATTCCGCTGCTCCCTCTCCGTGAGCTGATCGTGTTCCCACACGAGGTCGTGCCGCTCTTTGTCGGTCGCGAGAAGTCTATCGCGGCGCTGGAAGAGGCGATGGCCGGTGATCGGCAGATTCTTCTGTGCGCCCAGAAGAAGGCCAAGGTCAACGACCCACGTCCCGACGGCATCCACAGCATTGGCACCGTTGGCTCGATCATTCAGCTGCTTCGCCTTCCCGACGGCACGGTGAAAGTGCTTGTCGAGGGCAAGCAGCGCGCACGCATCGTGAACTACCTCGATACTGAGCGCTACTTCGATGTGGAGATCGAGCTGGTTGAGGCCGATGCGGACAACGCAGAGGATGAGTCACAGCTCGCCGCACTCATGCGTTCGGTGCAGACCACCTTCGAGGGCTACGTCAAGCTCAACAAGCGTGTCCCTCCCGAACTCGCCGCCAGCATCCAGAGCATCGACTCCGCATCGCGCCTCGCCGATACCGTCGCCGCGCACGTCAACTTCAAGCTGGCCCACAAGCAAGAGCTCCTCGAGACGCTCTCGACCCGGGCTCGCCTTGAGATGCTCTTCGAGCTGATGCAGAACGAGATCGAGATTCTCAACGTCGAGAAGAAGATCCGAACGCGCGTCAAGAAGCAGATCGAGAAGAACCAGAAGGAGTACTACCTCAACGAGCAGATGCAGGCCATTCAGAAAGAGCTCGGCTCCCAAGACGAGTTCAAGAATGAAATGCAGGAGCTTGAGGAGAAAGTGCGCCGCAAGAAGTTGCCGCGTGAGGCCGCCGAGCGCCTGAAGAAGGAACTTCGCAAGCTCAAGATGATGAGCCCGATGAGCGCGGAGGCGACCGTCGTGCGCAACTACATCGACACGGTGCTGACGCTGCCATGGGCAGACAAGACCGACGAGAAGCTGGAAGTCACTGAGGCCGAGAAGATCCTGGATGAGGACCACTACGGGCTTGAGCGGCCCAAAGAGCGCATCCTTGAGTACCTCGCGGTGCAGTCGCTGGTCGACCGCCTCCGCGGGCCGATCCTCTGCCTCGTGGGACCCCCGGGCGTTGGTAAGACCTCGCTTGCCAAGAGCGTCGCGCGGGCGACAGGTCGCAAGTTTGTCCGTGTCTCCCTGGGTGGCGTCCGCGACGAAGCAGAGATTCGCGGCCACCGACGCACCTACATCGGTGCGATGCCGGGCAAGATCATTCAGGGGCTGCGCCGCGCCGGCAGCAGTAATCCGGTGTTCCTTCTGGACGAGATCGACAAGATGTCGATGGACTTCCGCGGCGATCCATCGGCCGCGATGCTAGAGGTGCTCGATCCCGAGCAGAATCAGTCCTTCGTCGATCACTTCCTCGACCTCGACTACGACCTCTCGGACGTGCTCTTCGTGTGCACGGCCAACTCGCTGCACAGCATTCCGCTGCCGCTGCAAGACCGCATGGAAGTCATCTCGCTCACCGGTTACACCGATGAGGAGAAGCTCAAGATCAGCCACCAGTACCTCATCCCCAAGCAAGTCGAGCAGAACGGTCTTGCAGGGGTGAGCGTGACCTTCTCGGACGCCGCGATCCGTGATTTGGTGAACCACTACACCAAGGAGGCGGGCGT
>CAZVEM010000307.1:0-7004 GCA_964626165.1 uncultured Nannocystaceae bacterium | reverse complement strand
GCGCCAGCTCTTGGGCTTCTCGGCGCTCATCTCCTTCGCGTGACGCTTCGCGAGGGCCTTGACGTTGCCTACCTTGCGACCCGTCGCCTTGCGCTCGGCACGAGCCGCTTCCTCGACATTCGCCACACGCTCAAGCACTTCCGCTCGCACCTCAGCATCACTGCGACCCGGGAGCACCGCCAGCCGCACGAGCTCAAGCACCACCTCATCCGGCAACTCGCTCGGCTTACCCCGATACTTCATCCGACCGGTGCTCTCCGGCTTGCGCTTCTTGACCGCCTTGCGCTGCTTGTCCTTCAAGTCGACCCATCAGCCCACGCGAGGTCGCTTGATCACGGCTCGCTCCCCATACCTCATCGAGCAGGTCGTGACGCCCGGCCACTGCGACGGCTCGGTTGCTCTGTGACGGTTCACCAGCGCAACTTACCGAGCCGAAGGCAGTGGGTACTACGGACGACTAGCACCTGGACTTGAGTTCGACTCGATCCACAACGGCGCGACGTACCACACGCGGTGCATCTCGCCACGGCTGGATAGTTCCGCAACCTACTGGCAGTCGCTCGACAGCTGCAGCAGAAGCTCTTCCACGGCCTCTCGTTCAAGATCGCGGTGATTGAGCTCCTCCTCGTCGGAATCGCCGTTGCCGTTGGCACCCTCATCCGGCCAGCACTCGTAGAGGTCGGCCGCCGCTTGGGCGACGCATTCGTCGCGAGCCTGTCCACAGCCTTCCTTGGCGCAGTCTTCAAGCTCGCGTGCGATGTCCTTAACATCGTCGCAGGGCTCGTTGGTGCGGTCGTCGAGAAGCGCCGCAAGGCTCTTCGAGTCTCCCTTGCAGGCCTTCTTGCAGTTCTTCTCGTCGTTCCACTCGTCCTGCGCGTCAGAGCACTCACAGTTCGCTTTGCACACCTTCTCGTAGGCTTCGGCGACGACGTAGCCCGGCGAGCAGCCCAGGGCCGTCAAGCTGAACGTGAAGACGCAGAGAGTTGGCGCAAGATTGAATCGCATGGTCCATGGGCTACCACGCGCCACGCGCCAGAAGCTAGCGGTCAGTCTGCACTGAGCAGTGGGGGTTGGCGCACCGATTCAGGGACAGTCGCGCCCGCACGCGCGTGACGCGGCGTGGTACGTGGGCGTGCGACCGCCCCCTGCGTGAAGTCTCCTCGCCCAACAGCCTTCTCGATGCACTCGCGTCGTCATATGGCTCGAGGCAGCCCGTCGCACCGCTGGATGCGACGCTTAAGGCCCCGTCGAATCAGGGTCGCAGCCTGCCTCGGCAGGATTGCAGTAGAGGCTCGGCATCAAGGTACCGGACCACTTCGCGCGAAGGATCGCGTTGTTGTTGTTGTTGTCAGGATCGGGATCCCAAAAGCTCAGGCCGAACCTCTCGCGGTGGAACCAAGGCATCACGTGGCCACCCCAAAATCCCTCTGCAATCAGTGTGTTGCAGATACCGCGCGACCACTTGATCGACCACGGGATGTTTGACTTCGGCCCGCTGAACACCCCCTCGGACCCCGACTCCGTGCTGCAGCCCGGATGTCCCTCCGGAAGGTACGGCGCCTGGTCCTCCAGGCTGGGGATGAAGCTCGCTCCGCAGTGTGGGTTGTCCGATCCCAGGCAGGGACCTGCGGCGGAGCCAAGCTCGCCTGGATACTCGGCGTCCCACATGTCCGTGAACTTTCGCTCATCGCCCCACTGAGCGCGAGCGAACATGCAGTGATCCTTCTTCACCTGGCGATCTTCGCTCGTGTAGCCGACGAGCGCCCGAAGGTGGTTGATGGCGATGCGGTGCCACTCGTCGACCTCCGCCTTGGTGGGATTGTTGACGTCCGCAAAGGGCTGGTGCTGGTAGTAGACTTCGCGCAGCCCTCGAACCCGATCGACACTTGGGCAGATCGCGTTGACGAATTCCTCAGGAGTCATCTTTGACGGGTTGTAGATGGTCCCGTCCCACTCGGCGTCCGCCCAGTCGGCCTCGCTGATCCAGAAGACGCCGTCAGGATCGTGCGCGGTGTTGCCTGCGTCAATCGGCTTGGTTGCGAAGGTATCCCAGTCCGCCTGGTTTGGTGTGTACTGCTCAGGGTCTTCGGTAAAGCCAGCATTACCGCCATCGGCATCCGCATCGGCATTCGAGTCGTCGCCCGCGTCACTGTTGTTCCCTCCGTCCCCCGTGCCACATGCGAGCGCGACGGCGCTCGTCAGCAGAAGCACTACCAACGATCCTACAGATGTCGTCGCTCGCATACGCCCGGCTCCTTATCGTGGATTGTACATGATTCGTTCCTGGCCGATGGCAGTGCGCTTCGATGACGCGTGGGCCGTCGCGTCCGCGCACCCCGTGCGTCATGCCGTGCCAGACCACACCCACACCCACACCCACACTCCCTCTGCGGCGGACAGCATGTGCAGCTACGTTTGCCGAGTCGAGAGCTGACCGGCGATGTGCGAGAGGGATCGAGGATGCAGGCCGTCAGCGACTCTGGCGCTCCAGCTGTGAGCGATGAGTCCAAGCCTGTAAGGGCGTGTTGCGACGATGGCGTCAGTTCCCAAAGAGGTGTCGCGGCTGGTGGACTCTGGTAAATGGATCTTGACGACTTCACAGCCATGAGGGCCTTCGTCCACACCGCATTGCCGACCCGCGTGATCTTTGGGCGCGGGACCCTCTCCCAAGCGAAGGACGAGGCGGCGCGTCTTGGCATCAGGCGGCCGCTGGTGATCACGACGGCCCACCAAGCCGACGTCGGTGCGCGCGTGGCAGCTGCAACCGACGGCGTGGTGCATCCGCACGCTGCGATGCACACCCCAGTCTCCGTGACGGAACAGGCCATGGAGGTCATGCTGGCGGAGGGCTGCGACGGCACCATTGCCTTTGGCGGTGGCTCGTCGACCGGTCTGGGCAAGGCGATTGCGTTTCGCACAGATTGCCCGCAACTCGTCATCCCGACGAGCTATGCCGGATCCGAGATGACAAATATTCTGGGCGAGGCGGCCGCAGGCGAGAAGGTCACCAAACGTGATGCTCGTATCCAGCCAGAGACCGTGATCTACGATCCAGACTTACTCGCCACGCTGCCCGCCGCGTTTGCTGCGGCGTCGGGCATGAACGCGATCGCTCATGCGGTTGAGGGACTCTATGCCGTGGACGGCAATCCAATCGTCTCCCTCATGGCGGAGGAAGGCATTCGTGCCCTCGCCACAGCGCTGCCCCGCGGCAAGTTGGGACACGACGAGGCCCTCTACGGCGCGTGGCTGTGTGCTGCAACGCTCGGCAGCGTGTCCATGGCACTGCATCACAAGATCTGTCATGTGCTTGGAGGCGCATTCAATCTGCCCCACGCCGAGACGCACACCGTGATTCTTCCGCACGCCACGGCGTACAATGCTGCCGGTGCACCAGAGGCTATTCTGCGGATCGCTCGCGCGCTCGGCAGTGCTTCAGCCGCGACGGGATTGTTTGACCTTGCTCAGATGCTCGGCGCGCCGCTCAGCTTGAAGCAGATCGGCATGACGGAAGAAGGCCTGGACAAGGTGGCAGACATTGCCGCCGCCAACCCCTACGCCAATCCGGTTCCCGTGGCGCGGGACGCCATTCGTACCCTACTCGACGACGCATTTCATGGCCGCAGGCCAAACCCATAGTGATCACAGCCATGGCCAAGTCCGCACGCAAGATCCCCAGCAGGCCGGCAGCGAAGAAGTCAGCGAAGAAGTCAGCGAAGAAGTCAGCGAAGAAGACTGCCAAGAAGACTGCCAAGAAGTCCGCCAAGAAGTCCACCAAGAGGTCCGGATCAACGCTGAAGTACTATTTCAGCGTCGATGACTCGGTGAAGGTGGTACAGGACCGCACCGGACCCAAGGCCGACAAGCGCGCCAAGTTCGTCGTGGATTCGCTCGTCAAGCATCTGCACGCGTTCATCAAGGAAACCAACATCACCCTCGACGAGTGGCTCTCGGGCATCGACTTCCTCACCAAGACCGGCCATCTCTCTACAGACTGGCGCCAAGAGTTCATCCTGCTCTCGGACACCCTCGGTGTTTCGATGCTGGTCGAAAGCCTGCACAACAACAAGATGTCGGGCGAAACGGAGTCAACCGTGCTTGGCCCCTTCTACGTGGCAAACGCTCCGAAGTATCCAAACGGGGCCAACATCTGTCTCGACGGCAAGGGTGAGCCCGTCTGGGTTCACGGCCGGGTGCTCGACGCCAAAGGCAAGCCCATTGCGGGCGCCACACTGGATGTCTGGCAGGCCAATGAGGATGGCTACTACGACGTCCAGCAAAAGGGCGTCCAACCAGACATGAACTTGCGCGGCGTCTTCACCACCGACAAGCACGGCAAGTACAGCTTTCGCTCTGCCTATCCGCGCTGCTACCCCATCCCATTCGATGGCACCGTCGGCAAGATGCTCAAGACCCTCGACCGGAACGTCAACCGACCCGCTCACCTGCACTTCATCGTCTCGGCACCTGGCTACGAGAAGGTCACGACGCACATCTTCACGCCGGATTGCCCGTGGCTGAAGGATGACGCCGTCTTCGGCGTGAAGGAGAGCCTCATCGCAGAGTTCAAGACGGTAAACAACGCGAAGAAAGCCGCATCGCTCAACATGCCCAACCCGTTCAAGAGCGTGGAATGGGATTTCGTCCTTGCGAAGGCTTGAGCTCAGAGGCTCATGAACGGCCGTGCCATCACAAGCTGTTCCAGCGTTGGGTCGTGCCCCTCGGGCATCAGCGATCCACGGACTGACCTCAATGGGCCAGAGATTCTCGGCAAATAGCTTCAGGACCTGGGTTCAGGCGCTCGGGCGCTGCGGGGTTACTGCCTTCGAACTCCCACTCGAACGTCACGACTCCGACGATGGATTGCCGCGACGCCAGCGACCAAACGCGACATCCGCAGGGGATTGAGCTCAAGGACACAGACGCCTCACCGGCGTGTGGCCGATGCATTTTAGGTTGTTTGGCCGGTCGGGGCCTGCTAGCGTAAGTTCGACGTGCAGCGCTGGATCGCCTCGCTCTTGGCCGCGTGCTTGCTCGCGTGCAGTCAGGCCGAGCCTGAGCCCCAGCCTAGTGACCGCTGGGAGCTGGTCCACAGCGGTCTGCCCGGGGCGCTGCTGTCGGTCTGGGGATCGAGTTCGTCGGACGTGTGGGCGGTCGGAGGGGATGCGCTCGACGGCACGGGCCCGCTTGTGATCCATTTTGACGGCGAGTCGTGGGCCCGAATCGAGACGGGCGAGACTCAAGGCAATCTGTGGTGGGTATTCGGGTTCGATGAGGGTCCCATCTACATGGGCGGCGACGGCGGCGTCATCCTTCGCTATCAGGACGGCAGCTTCAGCAAGATGACGACGCCAGGAACCGGCACGGTCTTTGGGATCTGGGGGGCGTCGCCATCCGACATCTGGGCTGTCGGCGGCGACTCTTCGGCCAGCGGCGGCTTCGCCTGGAAGCTCAGCGGCGACGCGTGGGAGCCCGAGCCGACGCTACCCGTGGATGTCAGCGCAGACGCGGCTGTCTGGAAGGTCTTCGGGACCAGCGCCGACGATGCCTGGTTGGTCGGCAGCAATGGTGTCGCCCTGCACTGGGATGGCGCTTCCCTCAGCCCCGGCAGCACTGGGGTGGGTTCGTCGCTGTTCACGGTGCACGCCAGCGAGGGCCGTTATGTCGCGGTCGGTGGGGCAGCCACTGGCATCATCGTGGAATTTGAAAATGGCGCGTGGACCAACGTGACGCCCGATCCTCCGTCCGCGGGACTCTCCGGCGTCACGCTCGGGTCCAACGGCTTTGGTATCGCCGTCGGAGCGTACGGCAGCGTGCTTGCGCGCTCCAACGCCGGTTGGACCCAGGAGGACCTTGGCTTTAACGTCGCGCCGAGCCTGCATGGGAGCTGGATCGACGAAACCGGTGGAGTTTGGGTCGTCGGAGGGCAAGTGTTGACGCCTCCGTTCGACGAGGGGATCTTGTTACATCGTGGACCGTCGATCTCCTCCGACGGACTTGATTAGCACACGCACGGTGACCGACATGACTAGACTACGACCATCGCCAACGTTCGGCCTCGCCCTATCGCTCTTGCTGATTGCAACCGTCGGTTGCGATGGCGACGAACCAGACCCCGACAAAGCCTGCCGTGAGCTACAGCCCGGTCATGCTTGCACATGGGCGGGAGTGCGCAACGAAGAGGGCTATAATGGTGACGGTCATCGCCTCAACGTCTCGCTCAGTCAGCCGCAGGATCTGGTGTTCCTGCCCGACGGCAACGCGTGGGTCACCGATTTCAACAACTTCCTAATCCGGCGCATTCTGCCCGACGGCACCGTGGAGTCGATGGTCGGCGCACGCGATCCGATCTTTCCCGGCGACGGCCCCTTCGGCGGCATCCCGAGCGGCGGCGGTGAGGGTTCAGAGTGGTTGCTCAACCACCCCACCAACCTCTTGCTTCAAGAGAACGGAGACATCCTTGTGGTCGCGTGGCACAACCACAAGCTTCTGAGCATCAATTCTGAGACCGGCTACGTCAACGTGGTCTGCGGAAAGGGAGCCGGATTCGCGGGCGACGGATCACCGGCCGAGACTTCGGCGCTGTTCAAACAACCCAACGACGCCACGTTCGACGAGCAGGGCAACCTCTACATCGTCGATCAGCAAAACTGGCGAATCCGTCGGATCGATCCTAGCGGTATCATCACGACCGTTGCTGGCACAGGCGTCCAGGGCAACGCAGGCGACGGCGGGCCTGCGCTCGAGGCCGAGTTCTCGTGGGCAGCAGGCTCGAATCCCAATCCGAGCGGCGGCATCCTCTACCACGATGGGATGCTGTACGTGTCCAACACAGAAAACGACGTCATCCGGGTGATCGACCTCTCGACCGGGATGATCAATCGCTTCGTGGGAACCGGCGAGGGCGGAGACTCGGGTGATGGCGGCCCGGCGCTTGACGCAAAGATCAACGCGCCGCGCGATCTCGAGATTGGCCCCGACGGTGACCTCTACTTTGCCGACAC
>CAZVEM010000306.1:0-7008 GCA_964626165.1 uncultured Nannocystaceae bacterium | reverse complement strand
GGAAGGCGATCAGTCCTGCCGAGCTGGGAGCGATCAGATAGCCCGAGCTGTGACACCGAGCACATCATCTGATCGCATTTGCCAACTTACCAAGCCTCAGAGGCCAAGCATGCTCAGACAGGCAGGGGCGAGTTCGCGGGTCGCCCCGACCCGCGGTCGCACGCATTGCTCTGGGATGATCGCCCCGAACGCATCGCAGTATCGAGGTGGTCACCGCTGCTGGCGAGTGTACGTGGCTGGGTGTGTGCAAGCGCCAGTCGGTCGGCGGCCGATGCCGGAAGACACCGGAGATCCGCTTTCGGGATTTGAGATTCGTTCTCTGCGGTTGTCCGTCGTCGTCAAGTTCGGCACACTGCGACCATGCGGCCTCGACTCCGGGCAACTGTTCTGGCCCTCGGGGCCACCCTGGCAGTCCAGGGTATCCGAGCGAGCGACTCCGCGGCCGCGAGCCCGCCGTCGAGTGACAGACGCGACGGCGAGGCACGTGAGCAGGCAGTCGCGCTGTATGACGAGGGCACGACGCTGCACCGAGCGTCGGACTACGCAGGGGCGATCGAGAAGTTCACCCTCGCGCTAGGGATTGTCGTGGCAAACGACCTTGACGACTCGATCCGGCTAAAGTTGCTTTACAATATCGGTCGCGCCCACGAGAAGGCATACGGCATCGACGCGGACGCGACTCATCTCCGCAAGGCGAAGGAGCTGTACGTTGAGTACCGGGACGACTTCGCGCAGGAACACGGAGACCTGGGCGAAGAACTGGACGTGGAGGGCCGGCTACTGAACGTCGAACGCCAGCTCGAGGAACTCGCCTCCAAGGGCGAGTCACCCACGAACGGAGCCACTCCAGCCACGCGAGGGGAGCGAGATGAGGGCGAGAAGCGTCAGTCCAAACCGCGACCCGACCGCGGAGATCGAAGCAACGTGCGTCCGCTCGTGATTGGTGGTGGCGTGAGCCTTGGACTTGGGCTGGCGGGCTTGGGTGTGATGGGCGCCGGACTAGCCAAGGGCAGCACGGCACAACAAGAGTTTGAATCCGCGCTGGGTCCAGGCGACGAGGACCGCCGACTGGGATTGATCGACGACGGCGAGCGCGCGAACAAGATCGCGATCGCCGGCGGAGTCACCGGCGGGATCTTCGTGGTCACAGGTGCGGTGCTCGTTTCGCTAGGCGTGAAGCGCGGCGCCGGACGAGGCAAGCAGGCATCCGTCACGCCGTCGATCGGTCGAGAGTCGGCGATGCTGGTGATTCAAGGGCGATTCTGAGGGTCACGCCACGTTGGAAGCCGTGAAAGTCATGCAACAAGCTAAGGAAGTGAACAGGTCGGGTGAGTCGCTGCAGGTGCTCGACAACGTCGGAAGTGCTGAGGGACGACCGGGCGATTTCGAGCAGGAGCAGCCAGACCGACCGACATCGCGCGTGCAGACGCGACCGCTAGTCTCCTGGCGGCCGCTGGCCGCTGGACTAGTCTCGTATTCACTCGCTGCAGGACTGTCCGGCTGCTTCACCGGCGACGGAGCCGAAGGCGCGTTGTGTTCGTCGGACGCATCGTGCGGCAGTGGCCTGTCGTGCACTGAAGGCGTCTGCGGCGGCCCACAGGATGACGCCGGTGGTGACGGGGATTGTGGAGTCGGGACGGTGCTCATCCCCGGGGGTTCCTACACGAACGGCGGGTCGCCGCAGGCGGAACGGATCGTCGGAGACGTGTGTATGGACCAGGACGAGGTGACGGTGGCTGAGTTCACGTTATGTGTCGCCGACGGCGGGTGCACGAGCGCGGACACGGACCCCAACTGCAACTACGGCGTGAGCGGGCGAGAGAACCACCCCGTCAACTGCGTAGACTGGTTCCAGGCAGAGGCGTACTGCACATGGAGCGGCCAGCGTCTGCCGACGCAGTGGGAGTGGGAGTGGGCGGCGCGAGGGAGGGAGGCAGGGAGGACATACCCGTGGGGAGAGGAGACGCCGAGTTGCCAGTACGCTGTCTTCGAATACGACGGAGCACCTGGCTGTGGGCAGGATCGAACCTGGGAGGTCGGCAGCAAGAGCCCGGCCGGAGACAGCCGCGATGGGCTGCGGGACATGGCGGGCAATGTCATTGAGTGGACCGGAAGTTGGTTCGACTCAAGTGAGGTTCAGCGCGTCCTGCGGGGCGGCCATTGGCTCACATACATCGCCACTTTCCTCCGCGCGGACCTCAGCTACGTCAGTGACCCGTCCAATCGCGACCACACCTACGGGTTTCGTTGCGCCAGGACCCGCTGAAGCAGACTGCCTCATTCGCCGAGGCCGCTCGAAGAGAAAGGGGTTTCCCCTGATGCTTTATCCTTTTGCCCATGAAGACCTTCGAGCGTGGGCAGACCAGCCCGTCGATGCTCCACTCGGCCAGCCTCCAAGAGTGGATCGACGCGCCCTCTCCAAGTGTGATCGAAACTTCCAGGGGAGATGACGCGCTTCCGCCGTTCTTCCGCGAGGCGTTGGCGCGCGAGGTCGCGCGCGTCACAGAGGATGCGGCAAACCTCCTCTTTGTCTGCCGCTGTCTCGCGCGCAGCGCGACGCGTCGGGCCGAAGGCGGCCGACGTGAGCAGAGAGCCTCACCACACAGCTACGACGGCAGTGGGCCAGAGGGCAGCGAATCTTCGTCCAGTCTGGGGACTCAATCACTCCGACTCAATCGCGACGTTCTCGCGTTGCCCATTGCACTCGCGACATGAGACTCGCTAGTGTCCCCGGTCGATGGCACTTTCCTCCACCCACGAGATCCAGCGTCGCGTCTTTCTCGACATCATCCAGTCGTTTCCGGAGCTGACGCTGACCGGCTTGGCTCGCCTCATCGACGAGCGCTTCGCCGAGCTCGCCAGCGTCGTCTCGGTGGGTGACCTGCTTGGGCTGGGCAAGGGTGGGGGAAGAGCACGCCAGCCGTCCGCCACAGGCAACTCGGCTGGGTCCGGCACGCCCGGCAAGCGCCGTCCTGGTCGGCCGAAAGGCTCCAAGACCAAGTCCCGCAAGACACCGGCCTCAGCCGCACCGGCTGTTGCGTCGCCCTCGAGCGAGACCGCCGTCAAGCGCGGACCCGTTCGTCCCAAGGGCTCCAAGACCAAGACTTCCGAGGTGCCGGCGGCCGAGGCGACGCTATCGCGGGCCGCGGAACGGGCAGATCTCCCCGCCAAGCGTGGACCCGGGCGCCTCAAGGGGGCGACACCCAAGGGGGCCACCGCCAAGCCAGCGACGTGGGTGCCCGAGAGCCCGGCTGCATACCTCAGCCGTGGCAAGGCCGGCGCCAAGCGGTCCGAGACGCCCACCAGGGCGCTGCCGACGGCCCCACCGGAGACTCGCACGCAGGCCGGTCGCGACCGCTACGACGCCGCCATTCGCGACGTCCTCAAGCGGGCCGGCAGCCCGATCAGCGCCGTCGACCTACGCGCGCGTGCGGGCGGCGATGAGCATCAGGCCCGCGCCAGCCTCCGCCGCCTGATCGAGTCCGGCGCGGTCGGCTTCCGGGGCGCGACCAGCTCCACGCGGTACTTCTTGCGATAGCGAGCAGTGTGGGTTGGCGGCCCGCTGCTTGTGGAAAACTGCGGGCGGTTGATTCGCGGGCGACGCGAGTGGGAATCGTCCAGCAGTGCCGTGTCGCTCGAGTGCGAACGAGCGGGGATGCATGGAAGCGCGCGCACGAGAACAACGAGAGCCTCAGGCGCCCTCCGAGTCTCCTGCTGCTGAGCTTGACGATGACGGAGTTGCTCTGCCCGACGCCATATCAGGCGAAAACTCGGGGCGCTCCGCTTCGCCGACGGGCACGGAGGGCGACGGTACGAACGAACCGCCTCGACCGACGATTTGGGGCTGGACGGCGGTACACGAGAAGGGGGATGATTGCGCGGAACTTGCGGGCGACAACATGGCTACCAAAGCAAATTTCCGCGGCGCTGTTTTCGAAGTTCTCGTAACGCACTTCGCAAGGCGGGCCGGATATTCGGTCTGCGAAGGAGATGATGACGATCAACAGCTCTATAGCTACGCGGGGATGCCGATGGTTCACGGGCTTGGCGAGGGACACAATGCCGATGTGCTCTTTGAGCCGCCAGTCACGCTTCCGCTGAGTCCCCCTACGCGGCTCGTCGTTGAGTGCAAGGGGTACTCGAAAAACAAGCCAGTCGGCATTGATGTGGTACGAGGCGCCATCGCAGTTCGCAACGATCTCAATTCGTTTAAGCGCCTGTCAGACGAAGAAATACGTGCGCGGTGTAGTAATCGTCGGCCGCCAGTACGGAGATCACCGTATTACCATGTTGCGGTAGCGAGTCTGTGGGGCTTCGCCGCACCGGCCCAGTCCCTTGCCGCGGCCTACCACGTTGAGCTGCTAGACTACTCTGGTCTCCCGATCCTTGGCCGCATCCCCGAACTTGTCGATGGGCTTGAACTCAAAGGTGGTGGTGCAAAAGCCACAGGTGCAGACTCCCCGGTGAGACGTGTACGAGCGATGTTGACGCGGGCGCTTGAGGCCACAGAACCTGAAGTACAACGGATCGGCCGCGGCGAGTTCGGAGATCTAGGGCTGGATCTGAAAGGCCTCGACGAGATCGCGCGCACCGCTGCCCACGTTAGGGCAGCTTACTCGGCTACGCTGGCCGATGGTACAAGTCTCATCATGTTGGGCGCGCAGCCAATCTCGGTTCTGCAGCTGAAAGCGACTGAAACAGAGTTCGAAGTCCACTACAATCGGACAAATCGAAGCTGGTACTTGACGATTTCGGGTGTGAAGCTGGAGTTTCAGCTGCCAGAGCAACTCTACCAGAAGTGGAAGCAGTCAGGGTTCTCTTCATACAAGGCAAAGCAGATCAAGGAGCGCTATCTAGAGTCTGTAGACCTCGTCGGCCCGGTCATCGTCCCATCGTCAACGAACGTACATACCCGTCACATTCGCGGGATACTAGACATGGAGAGTTTGCGACGGGCACAGTCCGATAAGGAAGCGTCTAGGCGAGACGAGCTTGGATACGACGGACCTGAGTAGGCTGCATCGCCACGTCTCACGGCCGTTCGCTGCGTGTTGGGAGAGTTTCGGAGGCCGGCGCGGATGCAAACGAGGTCAATGCGAAACGGACTTGCAAGGAGTGTGCGCGGGGAGAGCCGCGCACGCAGGCGGTCGCGGCCCTGAACCTCTTGCGGGGGACGACGATGTACCTCAGCTCGCGAGTGGAACCGGAGCCGTTGGACGGTACTAGCAGTGCAAGCTGCCGAGGCTCGCGGGGAGACAGAGTGGTCCGCCGCGTGCGGTCGAACATCGCGTGCCGTGTCGCCAAAACCTTGGCGAGGTGCACTCGACGTGGTCCTCAGATGTCGCCAGCCGCGCGGCGCTTGGAGAAGCTTGCACGGCGCTTCCCATCGCACAGCACCTGGTTCACTCCGGTGAGTGGGACATGCTCCAGGCGGAAGTCTGACGCATCATCACCCCGCCGGGAGCTCTGCGAGCACGCGGTCGAGGACGTCGCGTGGGCTGCCCAGGTGGCCCGCGACACGCACGAACCGTCCGACCAGGTCGAGGTTTGCGCGCCGGAGATGCTCCTCGCGCAGGCGCGCATCAGCCTCAGGGGTGATCGTCTCCAGATCAGCTGCGCTCGTTCCCCGGCGCTGAAGCCTTGCGATCCGCGTGTCGAGCGGAGTGTCCAAATAAACCGTGACGTCTGCTGGCCGGAGCAGCCGCTGCACTTCATCGACCACGAGCCGCGACCCCCGAAAGGCGGCGTATGCCTGCGTTGAGAGGAAGTACCGGTCGAGGACGACGGAACGACCTCGGTGCAACAGCGCAGCGACTTCGTCGGAAGCGGCAAATACGGTGGCGAGGTAGAAGAGCTGCCTCGCTTCCTGACTCGGTCCGAGACAT
This sequence comes from uncultured Nannocystaceae bacterium, assembly GCA_964626165.1. Classification (GTDB taxonomy): domain Bacteria; phylum Myxococcota_A; class Polyangia; order Nannocystales; family Nannocystaceae; genus CAZVEM01. Next base: position 1,123 of record CAZVEM010000306.1, on the reverse strand, counting down.
TCGATGAGGTCGTCTCGGTAGCGCCGCACGTGCGGCGATGGGGTCGTCACGAGCTCGGCGCCGATGTGCTTGGCGAGTTGGGCCGCGCACGTGCTCTTGCCAGAGCCGTCCAGGCCCTCGAAGACGATGAAGGTCGGCCGGCTGAGCATCACGCCGCCTCCTTGGTACCCGCCGGCGTCCAACGGGCGAGGTCTGGCTCCCGTGTGTCGGCAAGCTTCCTCAGCTCACGCAGGTCCTTTGGGTGGCGCCCCTCTGTCAGCCGCAGCGCCTCTGAGAGCCGGGCCATCTCGCGCCATTCGTCGATGTCGAACGTGCTCGACCTGAGGACCATGGGCATCGCGCCCCCACTGTCGCCGAGGCCCCAGTTGTGGCGGTCGCGCTCGAGCGCTGTCCCGCGCAGCAGCAGCAGCGGGAACGCCTTGATGACAGGGACCTCGCGCTCGAGGCACCACGCGACGCTCGACTCGAACGACTCCACTGTCTGCAGCGGAAGGCCGAAGATCAGCGACACCTCGTGCGAGATGCCGCGCTCGCGCACCCCCGCGAGTGCGGCGTCCACCCGGTCGATCTGGTTGCGCCGCTCGATCACGCGGCCCTCCGCCGCATGGATGGTCTGCAACCCGAACTCGACGCAGACGTCCAAGGCCGACGCTGCGTCGAGGAACGCGTCGTCCACCGCCTCGGCGCGACACTGCAACGACAGCCGCCCCGCAAACCCGTGCTCCGCAAAGCGTCGGAGGACACACACGGCGTGCGGCGCCATGTTGAAGATGGGGTCGAGGACGGCGATCTCGCGCACGCCCGACCGACAGAACAAGTCGATCTCGGCCTCGATGCGCGGTAGGCCCAGAGTACGCCGCCGCAGCCGCGCGCCGGGTTCGCGGTGCTGGCAGAACGCGCAGCGGAAGGGACAGCCGCGCTGGGTCTCCCACCGGATGAAGGATTGGTCGGCGAGCGGGATCGTCCCCGTCAGCCACGGCGAAGGAAGTGCTTCGAGGTTCACCGCAGCCTGCGTGAGGGCGTCCGGCGTCCCGGCCCAGTGGACGCCAGGGCTCGGGTGAGGCCGAGCCGTCGCCGCGAGCGTCGCGAGGACCTCCTCGCCGTACCCGCGAACGAAGGCGTC
>CAZVEM010000305.1:0-7064 GCA_964626165.1 uncultured Nannocystaceae bacterium | reverse complement strand
GACCGAGTCGATCGAGGTCTGCGCGCCCGCCCGGCTCAATCTCAAGGAAGCGCTCCGACACTTCCTCGACTACCGCGTGCTCACCGTGCGTCGCCGCTTCGAGTTCGAGCTGCGCAAGCTCCTTGAGCGCATTCACATCCTCGAAGGCTTCGAGATTATCTTCGACGCGCTCGACAAGGCGATTGCGATCATCCGCAAGTCCGAAGGGAAGCAGGACGCAGCCAATAAGCTGATGAAGGCGTTCTCCCTTGACGCGATTCAGGTCGACGCGATCCTTGAAACCCGCCTGTATCGGCTCGCGCGGCTCGAGATCGAGAAGATCCGCGAGGAGCTCGCCGCCAAGCGCAAGCGGGCGAAGGAGATTCAGGCGATTCTCAAGAGTGAGGCCAAGCTGTGGCAGGTGGTCCGCAACGAGCTCGAGGCACTTGCGACCGAGTACGGCGACAAGCGTCGCACGTCGATCAGCGACGAGGATGTCGCCGGTGAGTTCACCGCGGAGAGCTTCATTCTTGAGGAAGACGCCGTCGTCCTCGTGACCCGCGACGGTTGGGTGAAGCGCCAGCGCAGCATCAATCTCGAGACCACGCGTATGCGCGAGGGCGATGCGGCCCTCGCTCTCGTGGGCGGCAGTACCCGCGAGAGCGTCGTGTTCTTCAGCAACCAGGGAACCGCCTACGTTGCGCGGATCAACGACGTCCCGGCCAGCACCGGGCATGGAACTCCGGTGCAGCAGCTCTTCAAGTTCTCCGACGGCGAGCGTGTCGTCGGCGCTGTCGGCACCGATCCTCGGGTCATGGCCGAGTTTGGTCTCCCCAAGCCGGAGTTGGGCGACGAGTACGAAGAGCCCTATCCGCACTTCCTCGCAGTGACCAAGAAGGGGCTGGGGCTACGATTTACGCTGTGGCCCCATCGCGAGCCCAGCAACCGTGCCGGTCGCAAGTTCGCCAAGCTCAACCCCGGCGACGAGATCATTGCGGTGTTTAAGGTCTATGCCGAGGACAATGTCTGCGTGCTCTCGCGCAAGAGCAGGCTGATCGCGTTTAACTCGATGGAGGTCAACCTCCTCGCAGGCGCCGGTAAGGGCGTGCTTGCGATCAAGCTTGACGACGACGACGAAGTGCTCGCGGCTTTCCCTTCGACGGCCGCTGTCACCATCCAGAAGGCGACCGGCGCTGCCCACAAGCTGAGTGCGGGCGAGCGCGAACTCAGCTCGCGCGGTGGTCGCGGTCGCGTTCTCTTTGCGCGCGGCGGCATCAAGGGCATCGAGCTGCCACCGCCCGAAGTACCCGTCCTTGAGACTGAGGGCGCCAAGAAGGCCTAGCGCAAGCGGATGCGCCTCCACTGACCGCGGATCGAAGAAAGCGTACGACCCATGGCGAAGACCAAGAGCAACGACTACGGCGCAAGCGCGATTCAGGTCCTTGAGGGCATCGATCACGTTCGCAAGCGCCCCGGCATGTACATCGGAGGGCTGAGCAAGGAAGGCCTCCATCATCTCGTCTGGGAGATTCTCGACAACTCCGTCGACGAAGTCATCAACGGACACGCGTCCGAGATCTTCGTGACCCTCGACGCCGATCGCCGTGGCATTACCGTGCGTGACAACGGTCGCGGCATCCCCGTCGACCTCCACCCGACACTCAAGGTCCCGGCCGTGGTTGCAGTGTTCACCAAGCTCGGAGCGGGCGGAAAGTTCGACGGCAGCAGCTACAAGCATTCAGGCGGTCTCCACGGCGTCGGTGCGGCCGTCGCCAACGCCCTCTGCGAGCGACTTGAAGTCCGGGTCAAGCGTGATGGCAAACAAAGTGAGGTCGTCTTCGAGCGAGGCATCCTGCAGGGCAAGCTCAAGCAGCAGGCGGCGCCACGGGGGAGTGGCACCGAGGTCTACCTTCGACCCGATCCGACGATGTTCGGTGCCAAACTGCACCTCGATCCGATCGTGCTGCGTGAGCGCTTGGAGGCCAAGAGCTACCTGCACAAGGGCGTGACCATTGAGTTCCTCGACAAGGCGACCGGGAAGGCCGAGCGATTCCACCACGCTGACGGCATCAGTGAGTATCTGCAAAAGCTCATCGCCGTACGTGGTAAGGCCGCGGTGCACAGTGGCCACGTCTACCTTGAGCGGGATGCCGATCCCAAGATCGAGGTCGCCTTCGCGTGGACCGAGTCCACGGAGGATGCGCTTTACAGCTATGTCAACGGCGTTCCTACTCCTGACGGCGGCACGCACGAGCAGGGCTTTCGCAATGCGCTCGGCAAGGTGCTGCGCTCGTACATGCAAACCTACAAGCTTGAGCCCAAGGGCGTGACGGTCGGCATCGAGGATATTCGTGAAGGGATGGTCGCGCTCCTCAGCACCTACGTGCTTGAGCCCCAGTTCCAAAGCCAAACCAAGAATCGCTTGAACAATCCGGAGGTGGTCGCACAGGTGGAGGGCGTCATCCGCCCCGTGCTTGAGCAGTGGATGCATTCCAATCGCGGCAGCGCAGATGCCATCGTCGCGCGCGTCATTGCATCGGCACGTGCGCGCGCAGCATCACGCGCCGCGAGCCAGGCCGTGTCGCGCAAGACGGCTGGCAGTGCGAAGCTCAACTTGCCCGGCAAGCTCGCGGACTGCGCGAGCACCGATCCCAAGGCCTGCGAGCTCTTTATCGTCGAGGGTGATTCGGCGGGCGGCTCGGCCAAGATGGGCCGTGATCGCCAGACTCAGGCGATCCTGCCGCTGCGCGGCAAGGTCCTCAACGCGGAGCAAGCCAGCCTCAGCAAGGTGCTTGAGAACGAAGAACTTGGAAACGTGGTCAAGGCGCTTGGCTGCGGGATTGGCAAAGATTTTCACTTCGAGAATCTGCGCTACCACAAGGTCATCCTTTTGATGGACGCCGACTCGGACGGACACCATATCGCGACCCTGCTTTTGACCTTCTTTTACCGCTACATGCCGGAGCTGATCCGACGTGGGCACGTGTTCCTCGCCCAGCCGCCGCTATTCCGCGTCGACGTCGCCAAGGACACGCACTGGGTCGCTGACGAGGCGGCGCTCGCCGTGCTGCTGGCGAAGCTTGAGGGCAAACGCAGCGAGGTTCAGCGCTTTAAGGGCCTGGGCGAGATGATGCCAGAGGCACTCAAGAACACGACGCTCGACCCGCGCAAGCGACAGCTCATCCGCGTCACGATCGACGACGAGCTGAGCACCGACCGCACCATCAACGAGCTGATGGGCAAGGACGCGAGCGTGCGCTACACCTTCATCATGGAGCGTGCCTCAGACGCCGAGCTCGTCGACGTCTGATCCGCCCGCGGGCCTGGGCGTGAGCCGCCATGTCGAAGTCACAGTCCCACGTCGTCACCGCGCCAATCCCCAGCTTCTTGAGCCGCTCGGGGGCGATTGAAGTCCACGCTCTTCCTGCGGATCACGACAACCTCGTTTGGTTGCTCGTCGACCGAGCCGGTCGCGTCGCGACCGTCGTCGACGGCCCCAACGCGGAGGCGACGCTTGCCCGCTGCGAGCAGCTCGGGGTGCGGCTCACCGCCGTGTGGAACACCCACACCCACGGCGACCATATTGGCATCAATCGAGATCTTGGCGAGCGTGGCCTGATCTCGTCGCTCCGCGTCGTTGCCTCGCGAAACGCCAAGGTGTCCGTCCCTGGGGTCACGGATCAGGTCGGGGAGGGGCATCGCTTTGAGTTCGCCAGCCAAGAGGTCACGGTGCTCGCGACGCCTGGCCATCAAGACGGCCACATCAGCTTTGTGGTGGATGGCTTGCTTCTCTGTGGAGACACGCTGTTTGCGGGGGGATGTGGCTACCTCTTCGACGGACCGCCTTCGGCGATGCACGAGAGCCTCTCCAAGCTCGCGTCGCTCGATCCGGATACCAAGGTTTTGTGCGCGCACGAGTACACGCTCGACAACCTCCGCTTCGCGTGGAGCATCGATCCCGAGTGCCAAGCGCTGGCGCAACGGATCGTCGATGTCCGGCAGATGCGAGATCGAGGCGAGTGCACGCTTCCCTCGACGATTGAGCTGGAGCGCGCGACCAATCCGTTTCTACGAACGACGCAGACCAGCGTCATGCGTGGGCTTGAGCGCGCGCTTGCTCGGTCGCTGCCTCCCGACGAGCGGGAGAGCGCTCAGGTATTCGCGCTGCTCCGCAAACACAAAGATCAGGGCGCCTACAAGTCGATACCCGACGACGAGCTGCCGTCGGGGTAGCGGCGTAACCCTGCGTCCCACCTGCTAGGGCGCTGTGATGTCGTCGAAGCGTGAGAGGCGGCGCGTGGCCTCGTCGCGGGCGTCGTTGAAGCGTGCATCTGCAAGGATGCTGGCGCGGAAGTTGCCGATCGTGCCGACCACACGACCCGATACGATCATGCCGTCGAGAGCATCCTCGACCGCGTTGTAGGCGAGCGCGCGCACTGGCGAAATCGCCGGCCAAAGGCTTGGATGATCCGTGTCATAGATGGCGAGGTGGGCAAGCTGTCCGACCGCGATCGTTCCGCACTGCCCAAGGGGATGGAATGCGCCAGGGATGGAGGTGGTCCGCGCGAAGAGTTGGGCGGGATCGAGCTCGCGCTCAAGCGCGGGTGCTCGCTCGGTGCGCGATCGTTCGATCTGCTCGGAGAACTCACTGTCTCCCGTCGCGTGAAAGGCCGCGTACGCAGACCCGTGCGTGACCCGAGATGCAAGCACACCGCTGAGCGCGACGATCTGGCGCGACGGAGAGAGCGCGTCACTGCTTGCCGCGGTGTCTGAGCCAAGTGCCCACGGGATCTGCATGCTGCTCCACCGCATCGGATCGGCCGGGAAAGCGAACTGCGCCTGCGAAGCGGGGCACATCACCAGAATGTTGGGCCCGCGTCGAAGCGCGGGGAGCTCTCGCAAAGACAGCCAGATCCCGTGCGCCCAAAGACTTCCGGCCGCTTGGCGAAAGAGTCCGAGGTCCGAGAGGAATGCGCTGGGAGAGCGGCCGTGTCGCTCCATGGCCCGATCCCACTCTCTCGCCGACTGCGCGAGATGTCCGTGGATCGGTAACCCGTGCTTGTCGGAAAGCTCTGCGATCTTGAGCCATGCCCGCTGCGACACGGTGTCTGTCGCGTGCGGGCCCAATGCCGCGAAAATGCCCGCGGACCGCAGCGTGGCATTCGCGTGCAGCTCCAGGGTCGTGGCGAGCGAGTCTTCGAAGCGGTCCATGCCAGGTCCGCTGATGTCTTGCAGCGTCGGCGCCACGACCCCGGCGAGCCCAACATCCGCGAGGCCCTGCGCGACCGCAGCACCTTCGTAGTAGTGGTCGTAGACGCAGGCCACGCCGTGAAGCATCGCTTCGTATGCGCCCATCCGTGTGAACGCGCGCACGTCAGCCGCGTCGAGTCGCTCCTCCAAGGCGAAGAATAGGTCTTCAACCACAAATCCGCGGTGTGCCTCGGCGGCCACGCGGCCCCGAAACGCGCTCATCGCCAAGTGCGTGTGCGCGTCGACAAAAGCGGGTGCGAGGAGCTTGTCACCGAGATCGATCTGAGCCGTGGTCGCGTCGGTCGCCGCCTCGGCTCCCACTGGGGCGCTCCGCGAGCCCGTCGCGGAGCTGCCTTCGTGCTCGCGCGTCACCTCGACGATGTGCGCATCCCTGATCCGTACGCGTGCGGGGACGACCTCAAGACCTCCGTCGCGTGCGGGCAAGACCACACACCGCGATCTGAGCTCAAGGCCACTCACGCCGCGACTCTAGCACCACTCGCGGTTCGGCCGCGTCGGGCCTGCGGAGACGTGCTGAGCCAAGCGCAAATACGCGCGCGGCAGCACACGAGTGCATGAGGGCGGCCGACCGATTCCTGGCCAGCGCCCAGCTAACCACCCGCGGGCCGGCCGAACACTTGCGTCCAGTGGGCAGAGTCGTGATAGCCGACGCCGATCTCGGTGAAGTTCGGGTTCATGATGTTCGAACAGTGACCAGGACTTTCCATCCAACCGTTCATGACGGCCTCGGCGGTCGGATAGCCAGCCGCGATGTTCTCGCCCCAGGTCGAGTACTGGTACTCGGTCTTGTCGATGCGCGCACCGGGTCCCTCACCATCTGGGTTGGTGTGGTCGAAGAAGCCTCGCTCAAACATGTCGAGCGAATGCGCCCGTGCAGCGCAGCGTAGCGCGCCATTCATGGTCAGCGATGCCGCCGGCCCAAAGCTCTCACCGCCACAGTTCGCTCCCTCACTTCGACGGAGGTTGACGAGCTCAAGCACCTCGACTTCGACCGCAGCCATGCCGGCGTCCCAGTCGGCAACGGCATCGCAGTAATCGACGTTGGGAACGGGTTCACCGGCGTCCGCGGCATCGTCGCCCCCATCTTTGTCGCATCCGGCGGTCGCGAGCAGTGCGACTGCAGTTGCCCAGATGAGCGGTGCTTTCCAATGGACCCAACGGCCCGCGCCGGTGCGTGTGGCGCCTTGATCGATACGGGGTGTCGACACCATGCCTCGATCATAGCGCACAGCGATCTCGCGCATCGGGACGAGGACGCGACGTGTGTGCGAAAATTGCCGCGTCCCGACGGTCGAGTTGGTAATGCTACCCGCAAGATCGGCAGGTCCGTCGGGCGATCTTGCGGAAGCCTGCTACTTGAAGTTGATAACTGCCCAGCCGCCCTGGTCGCTAAAGCCACACGCGGCCGAGTCGAAGTAGAGCGCTGCCATGTTCACGTAGTGCCCACAGACATCGCCGGTCTGGTCGCCATAAAAGTCGCAGTTGGGGCAGTTTGGATCATATGCGTCGTTGCACGCATCGCATCCGGCGCAGCCAGCCAGATCCTTCTCGGCCCACATCGAGTTGAGGCAGTTGACGATGTTGCCCGCGCCGCCGCCGATGCACTCGTTCTGGCCCGACTCGCCGCACATGCCGAAGCTGCCGTGGGGATCATTGTTGGCCTCGTCGGACGTAACAGCGTCGTCCGAGCACATCTCCGCGTCCGTCCATTGCGCGTAGGCCGGTAGCCCCTTGGTGGCACGCAACTCATTGATCGTGGTGACGCAGAGGGCCCGGGCCTCCGCGTAGGGGTCGTCGCCATCGCCGTCGCCATC
>CAZVEM010000304.1:0-7129 GCA_964626165.1 uncultured Nannocystaceae bacterium | reverse complement strand
GTCGCTTCTTGTCGGCAAAGATGATGCGGGCCAGACCACGGCGATCGAGCTCGCCACGATCCGTGAGGATGTGGCGGCCGAACGCCTCGACGACCCTGGCAAGGCCGGGGCTGTCCTTGACCACGACGATCCGCGCGAGCTCGTCCGCGGAGACGACGGGGATGCCGAAGTCCTCCAGCAGCGCGGCAACCCGCGACTTCCCACTGCCGATGCCGCCGGTGAGGCCGTATACCTCCATTGCGTGCACTCTAGGGGGTGTCCCGAGTCCGATCAATGCACGACCGCGCCTCCGGAGGCCTGCCGTGCCGTGCTCGCTCGATACGCGCAGGCTTGCCGACCCCGCTCAGTCTCGCTCCACGTGCGTGGATTGGATGAACAACGCAGAGCAGTTCAGACGCGGCGCACCTGTGCTACCGCGCCTTGCCTGCTGCGGGGACCCTCCGTCAGGCACGGCTCGGTGCGCGCGGTGACGCGTCCGCTCAAATTAGGTCGTTGACATACTTGGGGCCGAGGGCATGCGGCACCTGCCGCACGTGGTGCCGAGCGCGTGCACCTGCGGGCGCGAGCGCGGCCCGTCGGTGGTCCTGCACACGCAGGAGGGGCGCGGGGCGCGTTGTGCCTGCGGCCACTCACGCTGCGCGGCGCGGCGGGGAGCCGATAGGTGCCCTGGATCCGCCGGCCCCTTCGGCCGATCCTTCCGAACTTGGCCGCCCCGCTGAGTGCGTTGACGCCGTCGTCGCAAGCCCCTAGCGTGCGCTCCCGTGGCCTCCGCGAAAAATACGACGCGGAAGCAGGCCAAGCCTGCCGAGCGTGATCCGTGGCGCGTGGTGTCGGCGAGTTTCGAGCAAAGCGCCAGCGGCTTGCGGAACGCGCCGCCACCAGGACCGCCCGAGCTCGCGGTCGCAGGGCGCTCGAATGTTGGCAAGTCCAGCCTGCTCAACGCGTTCGCGGGGCAGCGAAACCTCGCGAGGGTCGGCAGAACCCCCGGGCGAACACAGCTCTTGAACTTTTTCTCGATGCGACTTCGCGGCGCCGGCCAAGAGCTCGCGCTGCGCTGGCTCGATCTGCCCGGTTATGGCTACGCCGACGCGCCTCGCAGCGTTCGCGAGTCCTTTGGTCCGATGATCGAGGGATATCTCAGTGCGCGTGAGGAACTCGCAGGGATGATCCTGCTGGTCGATGCCCGCCGAGGCAGCCGCGACGAAGACCTTGAACTGGTCGATTTCATGATGGCTCTCGATCTGCCGGTGCTGATCGCGGTGACGAAGGTCGACAAGATCTCAGCGACCGAGCGCGGGCAGGCCTTGCGTTCGGTCGCAGAGCCCTTGGGGCTCGACGTCCGCGATCTGGTGTTGACCTCCGCACAGACGGGCTACGGCCTGCGTGCCGGCGTATCGGGATCGAGTCGTCAGGATCTGGCGACGCAGATTGCCCGCCTGCTCGCGCCGGTGCAGGAGGTACCGATCTTGAGCCAACCCGACGGCGACGCGGTGGCCGAGGAGCGCCCCGGCGCAGGCGCGAGTTCCGATCGGGATCGGCACGCAGACGTAGAGCATGATGCCCAAGCGAGCAGCTCGGTTGAGGATGCCTCGGAGGAGGCGTGAATCCGCTCGAGATCGCAGTCGCCTCGGTCCACGATCTGCCGGCGCTCGTGGAGCTTGATCGTGCGTGCTTCGGCGCTGCCGCTTGGTCCACGCCGATGTGGCGCGCGGAGCTCGTGCGCAGCTACGCGCGCGTCGACATCATCTACGACGTGAGCGCGGCAACCCGCCAGATCGCACAAGAGCGTCCTCTCGTTGCCGCGATCGCGACCTGGTTCTTCGAGGGCGAGTTGCACATTCTGCGAGTTTCCACCGCGCCGCAGGCACGTCGCCGCGGTCTTGCGGAGCAGCTGCTTCGCGGCGCCATTGTGCGTGCGATCCAGGCGCAGGGAGAGCGCGCGCTCCTTGAGGTTGCGAGTCTCAACCTGGGGGCGGTCGCGCTCTACGAAAAGCTCGGATTTCGTGTCGTGGGTCGCCGCAAGTCCTACTATCGAGCTCCCGTCGATGACGCGCTGGCGATGACGCTGGCGCTTGAGGAGTATCAGGGGGCGACCTAGGACTGCGCGATGGGATCGAGGGCGCGCACCTCGATGGACGCAGTCAGGCCACGCGGTCTTCTGATGACGAGCAAGGGCACATCGATCCTCCCCGAGGCCTTGAGCTGGGAGCAGCGAGGGCGAGAGATCGCCAATCGCGGTGCCAGTCGACTGGTCGCTGTCATGGGCCCGCGGGCGCGGGTCCTGACGAGTCGTGTCATGGGGATCTGCGCCCGGATTGAGTTGCCCGATGTGGTGGCGGCGCCCCTGATGTCGGTGGTCACGCGCGCGATGGGGATTGACCTCTCGCAAGCCGATCCGCTCGAACGGGCCTACGGCTATCGATCCCTCGATGCGCTATTTGCCCGCAGGCTCGCACCGCATGCCCGGCGTTTTGACCACGCTGAGCAGGGGCTGCTGTCGCCCTGCGATGGGATTGTGCTGCGCGACGAGGGTCAAGTGCGTGATCGCGAAGGCATCGATCGCGGGCACATGACAGCGCAGGGTCGTTGCGAGACGACGATCCAGGTCAAGGGACGCGCCTTCGAGATCCGAAGCTTGGTTGGGGATCGAGCGCTCGCGCAGCGACTGCAAGGAGGCCATCTGCGCGTCGTGTACCTGTCCCCCAGCGGCTACCACCGTGTGCACGCCCCGTGCACGGGACGCGTGTCCCTGATCCGGAGGATTCCAGGCGGTCTCGATCGCGTCGATCCGGCGCCCTCCAGGGCACATGGGGAGACGCTCGCGAGCAACGAGCGCGTTGTCATCGCGCTTGAGTCCGCGCGGGGGCTTGTGGTGCTCGTGCTCGTCGCGGCGTTTGGCGTCTCAGATATCGAGCTGATGCCGCCCTGTTTAGAGGCGGTCCGTCGTTCGCCCGCAGGCGCCCATGTGCGTGCCTCGACCCGGGCGGGCAAGAGCCGCACGGTCGAAGAGGGTGGGGCCATCGATACGATCGAGGTCGGCGATGAACTGGCGGCCTTCCACCTCGGCAGCACGGTCGTGGTCCTGACTCAGAGCGGCTCTTGCGTCGATGAGAAGTCCCTTCTCGAGCATCCGGAGCATCCGGAGCATCCGGAGCATCCGCTCGGCACGCCCGTGCACGCCGGAGAGATGCTGCTCGCGTGGGCGAGCAGCGCACGGGGGAGCACGGGCTGATGGCGAGCCTGGCCGGGCATGGTGTTGCGCTGCTGGCCCACTCCCAGTCGCGACTCAATCCGCCCTCACGACCCGGACGGCCTACGGAAGGGAAGGAGGTGCACGTCGATTCAGCGAGGAACAAGAAGGGGCTGAATCAGCCCGCGTGCGCCCCTATCGGTCGATTCTCGTGGTAGATCAAGCGCAGGCGCGAATACCCAAATGGCGCATGTCGATCCGCAAGCACTCCGGGTTCCACCCAAGCGCCCGTTGCTCGAGCCACAGGACGAGCTCGACGCGCGGATCTGCAGCATGCTCGCGGGTTCGACGGCCACCGCGGATGCGACCGCGGTCCACTCTCCGGCCTATGCCGCGTCCGGACAGGGCGTAGGTGGAGAGGTCCTGCGCGCGACCAACTCCGCGCCGGTGCCCGAAGCGGGTGCTCCTCTTCCAAGTACCGCGTCGAGCACTTGGGTTGATGCACACGCAAGCGAAGACGCATCGTCGTCGAGCTCCAGATCGGGCTCGACCTCCGCGTCGCAAAGCGCCAGCGTTCCGCGAGAGCGACGAGGCCTGGGCATGGGTCGCGCCGCGCTGTCCGACGAGGACATGGAAGCGACGTCGTATCGCTTCGTACGCGCGCCGTCGGCAGCCGCGAGCGTCAGTGCGGAGGGGTCTGCATCAAGCGAAAGCGCGGTGCGACCTGCCGCCAGCGCAAGTGGTGAGATCCGTGCCAGCGCGAGCGGCGAATTGCGAGCGAGCACCAGCGGCGAGTTTCGAGCGAGCGCCAGCGGAGAATTCCGTGCGGCGACGAGCGGCGATTTTCGTGTCGCAAGTTCGACCGAGCAGCTCGGCGGTGCCAGTGGCGAAAGCGGCACGAGATCGTCTGCTGCGGCCAGCGAACAGCCACAGGGTCTGGATCGCGGCGAGGCGGCGGAGCGCGCGGCGCGAGCACGCGCCGCGCTCTGGGAGCACGCGGACCAAGGCTTTGCGCAAACAGCCCCCACGGCGAGCCTCGATCCGGCCGACGTGTCAACGCCGCCGGACGGGATGCCACCGCTGCTGAGCGCGGCGGACATGCTGGAGGACGATGTCCACGAGGCGAACGCAGAGGACGCCGCGGATGTTCATGCCGATCCGGTCGCCCCGGCGGCGACCGAAGGCGTAGCCGGGGCGACCGGATACGCGGACGGAGATGCGGACGGAGATGCGGACGCCGGAGGATCACACCCTGTGCCCGCATCGTTGGCGACCGAGGCTCGGCACGTGGAGGCGGAGAGACTGGCGATTGAGCTCGGCGCCCCGCTACCGCCGCGACCTGCCCCGGTCCTGGTGACGGGGGATGACGACGCCCACGACGACCAGATCGCGGACGATGACCGTGAAGACAGCGTCGGCGCGGTCGCGCACGAGACGTCAGCTGATGAGCGCGGCGGTCACCGCCACAGCGCGGACGGTGGCCGCGCGGCGCGGCTCGAACCCGACAACGACGCAAGCGAAGGTGCATACGCGTACGCGGGCGGCTCTCCGCCCGCTGACCGGACCCAAGCGACGGAGACGGATGACCCGGCATCCGCGGCACGCTCTGGCTGGCAGATGATTCGCGAGGATCTCGATGTCGATGCCGTCGAGGGGCGACGCACCCCTGAGCAGATGCGACCGGACGATGCGATGGGTGCCGGGACGGTCGCGAGTCTGAATGCGCGGGGCAGCGTGGAGACCGGCGAGGGATATGGCGACGCGTCAGCGGGTGGCGCCGCCGATTCGGCCGCGCACCCGGGTCGAACTGCACCCGTACGTGAGCTCGACGTGGAGCTGCATGACGTCGTTGGGGCGACCGCGCAGATCCGCGGTCCTGCTGCTTCGACGCAGCCGGCACAACCCGCGATGCCGGCGTCCAATGGTCTCGCGGACGTCGTCGCGCAGGCGGCCGAGAACTCTCGAGCACATGCCGCTGCCGAACAAGCCGAGCTTGACGCGAAGGACAACGACCTCACGGCACGATCGGAGGAGCTGCGCACGGGCGGCGCGGCCTCGTCGACGCCGCGCGGCTCGATGACCTGGCAGCCACTCGCGCCTCCAGAACCGGATGAGCTCGACGCTGCCGACCTCGAGGACGTCGAAGAGATCATCGAGGACGCGGACGAAGTTGAGGACGCCGACGATGGGGACCATGGCGCGAGTGCATCGGGACTCCGAGCTGCGAGCGACAGTGGGAGCGGCCGTCTCTCGGAGTCCGAGGGTGGCGCCCCGCCTCCGCCCAAGCCCAGCGCTGCCCCGCCCGCGCCTGCCCGCGTCGAGCCGGTCCGCGGACCGACGGGCGCGCTCTCGTCTCTCGGCGTCACGCGCAAAGCTTGGATCGAAGAGACTTTCGCCGAGCACTCGGCCGCGCTCGAGCCCCGGCGGGCCGATGATCTGTGCGCCGCGCAGGTCGAGTTCATCGTATCGCGATGTGGAGTCAAGGCCCCCGCGTCGGTCCTCGACGTCGGCTGTGGAACGGGCGGACACGCGACTCATTTCGCGAAGGCTGGCTATCAGGTGACGGGGGTGGATGCGTCGCTTGAGGTCATGCTGCGCGCGACTAAGGCCGCCGACGCGGCCGGTGTGCAGATCGAGTTCCTCCAGGGCGACGTCCGGCAACTCCCCTCCGATCGTCACTACGATCTGGTGACCTGCCTGGGGACCACGCTGGGCTACTTCGAAAATCCGAGCGACAACCAGCGAGCCTTCGCCTCGCTCACCTCGGCCGTGGCGCCCGGAGGAGCCTTGATGATCCAGCTCGCCAACCGGGACTTTTACGCGTCTCGAATGCCGCTGCGCTCGTGGTGGCCGGCGCCCCGCTGCCTGGTGCAGGATGAGGCCAACTTCGATTCCGTCGCCTCTCGGCTCGACATCCGGCGCACGATCGTGTTCGACGACGGGCGGCAATTTGACCACCGGATCTCGATCCGGCTCTACGCACTCCACGAGCTGCTCGAGATCTTTCAGCGCTTCGACTTCGACGTTGCCGACGTGTCGGGCGCGATGGCGACACCCGGACGATACTTCGGCGATGTGTCCCCGGAGCTGTGGGTCGTTGCGCGTCCGCGGTCCCGAGATCACGCGTAGTTCGGCGGCAGGGTCGTGATGAGCGGCTCGTGCGGCGCAGGCTGATCCTCCGCATCGCTCGCCACCGCCGGCGAGCGGAATCGCGGAACGAGGCATCGAGTCATCGATCCTTCGATCCTTCGATCCGTCGACCCGCGGATCGATGATCGATCGGTCGATCGGTCGATCGGTCGATCGGTCGATCGGTCGAGCATCGCGCGGAGCACCTCGACCTACATGGCAATGAAAGCGGCCGGAGTGGCTACTCGGGTCGCGGCTGACTGACATTCCTGTCAGTCGCGTCGGCGAGATCCTGCACCTAGATCGAATCGAGGGCTGCTTCGCGCCGGTCGACTGCGGGACAGGTCTGCCTAGCGCGGCGAAATCTTTGAGGTTCGGGCGCGATGGCGCGCGCGATGCAGGGAGCAGGTGAGGGTGGGGGCCGAGACCGGGCCAGAGTGTGCAGAAGGTCTCACGGATAGACCGACGCAATCAGGGGTCTAAGTCATCACGAACTCACCCGCTGCCAAGCGACCCGCAAGACGAGCGAGCCGCGACGCGACACACCCGTGATCGATTGCGCTTGATCGGGTGACCTAAGCCGAGAGAACCCTAGGAGACACGACATGGCACGACGAAACATCACCCGCGGTGCACCTCCTCAGCTCTCGCGCAGCCCGATGGGGCACTCGTTTCCCAGCACCGGTGCATCCTCGGCGGCGCGGCCGCGGGCTCGCGTTCGTGATGGCGGCCTCGACGACGAGTCCGGCCTGCTGAGCATCTACTTCCGGGAGATGTCCGCGCTGGAGGTGATGACGCCCGAAGAGGAAC
>CAZVEM010000303.1:0-7137 GCA_964626165.1 uncultured Nannocystaceae bacterium | reverse complement strand
CTGCACGCAGATGGGGAGGAGTGGTTCTTCACGATGGAGTTGGTCGAAGGAGCGCCGCTCGATCGCGCCACGAGGACCTCCGAGCTCGTGACCCATTCGGTCGCGGGTCCGATCGCTTCGCCTGATTCGTTCTCGAGCGGCTCTGGCTCTGGCGCTGGCGCCGGCGCCGGCTCGGGCGACGTGATGCGCAACGGCGGCGCCACGGAGCGCTCCTTGAATCAGCTTGCGCCACATCGAGCCTCGTCGCTTGCAGTGAGCTCGGCCGCAACGAAGAGCAACCAGAGGAACACAGTGCGTGGGTCGGATGCGCAGGCTCCCCTGGGCGCGGGTGGGGCACCCCGGACGTCGCCGGGCAACGCAGAAGAGCGTCATACCTCGGGTCCTGACGATCGCGCTGTTGATCGCGAAGACCCGCCGATCGAGTCGGCCAGCGACGCAGAGACCAAGGACGAGTCAGAGTTGGGACTCAGCCGCGCCCCGGGAGCGGAGTCAGGGACCGCAGCAGACTCCAGCGCTGGGATCGAACGGCTTCCGGTCCGCAGCGACCGCGTGCAGGCGCGCGGGAGCCTTGCTCCGCGTGGAAGCGCATTGTCGCCAGTCCTCGATTTCGACCTGCTCCGCGATCGTTTGCGACAACTCGCGCTCGCGATCTGCTGGCTGCATCGCGAAGGTCGCGTCCACCGCGACCTGAAGCCTTCGAACGTGCTCGTGGAGCACAGGACCGGTCGCGTCGTGCTGGTGGACTTTGGCCTCGTGCTTCGCGTCGATGCACGGCACGAGCGCGACGCGTTGATGGGTACGCCCGGCTTTCTCGCACCAGAAGTTTGCGCCGGTGGAGACGCGACGCCCGCGACCGACTGGTACAGCTTTGGTGCGCTCGCGTACTTGCTCCTCACCGGTCGCCTGCCGGTCGATAATCGCGGCTTGCCGGCGGTTTGGGCCAAGCTACTCGTGGACGCCACGCCGGTCGCCGAAGTCGTCGCGGGCGTGCCCGCCGATCTCGCGGAGTTGGTCGACCGTCTGCTCCGTCGCGACCCACAAGAGCGCCCCTCGACGCATGACATCCTCCGGACGCTTGGCGAGTCGTCGGCACGCGGCCTTGAGCACGATGTGATGCGTGACGCGGGCCTGGTGGGTCGTGAGCGTGAGATCGCGGCGCTGCTAGAGGCTGTCGAGCAAGCGCCGTCGACCGGTCCAAGCGTCCTCTTGCTGCACGCCTCGTCTGGCTTTGGCAAGACGCGACTTCTCGACGAACTCGCCGGCAGGCTTCACGCGGCGGGCAGTCTTTGCTTGGTGGGGCGCTGCTTCGAGCGCGATGCGACGCCCTATAAGGCGCTCGACGGGTTGGTGGACGCGCTCGCACTGGAGGCTCAACACGGGGGGGTTGCGCTCGTTGGCGTCGCATCGGAACTCCGCGTACTGGGCGGCTTGTTCCCTGTGCTCCGTGACGACCTGCTCGGCCTGGTACACCCGGAACAGGCGTCGCGGGGAGAGGGTTCTTCGAGCGGGCGCGGCACCACCGATCGCGGTGAACGGGCAGTACGCTCGGAAGACTTCGATCAGCTCGGCGCGACCGCGAGGATTGGTGAACCACAGCGCACCGAGTCGTCGACGGCGCCGACGCGCAATCCTGTTCGGAGCGGTCAGGACGCTGCGGTGGAGGACGCAGGGGCGGCCGCTTCCACCAGCGCCGGTGGCGTGCCGATCACAGACGCGACACTTGCCAGCGCCCTCGAGTTGCTGCTGGCCGCCATCGCGCGAGATCGGACCGTGGTGCTCGCGATTGACGATGCACAGTGGGCGGACGAAGACAGCATGCGTCTGCTGATTCGAGCACTCAGTCGAAGTGACGCGCCAGCGGTCCGCGTCTTGATGTCCTTTCGGACCGAAGAACGAGCGACGAGCCACGCACTGGCGATCGCGCTGGGTCCCGGAGGACTCTTGGAGCGTGCACGGGCGACACTCGACCTTGGGCTTGGGCCCCTGGGGCAAGCAGATATCCGCGCGCTGGCTCGTCAACTCAGCGAGACCTTCGACGCGGAGGTGGTCGAGATGCTCGAACGGGAGAGCGGCGGCAGCCCCTTGCTCGTACGTGAGCTCGCCGCTCACGTGATGGAGTCAGGCGAGAGTGTGGCCTCGCTCGACGGGCTCGACGGGCTCGTTCAGGCACGCATCGTCGCGCTTGAGGAGCGGACCGCTCAGCTGGTGAGGCTCGTGACGCTCGCCTCAGAGCCGGTTTCGGCCGCACTGCTCACCCACCTTGAGCTCCTTGAGGTTGCTGCGCTGAATCAGGCGCAGCGTGCTCACCTGATTCGGACCGTGGCGCTCGATGGTGGCCTCGCGCTCGCGCCGTTTCATGACCGAGTGCGCATGGCCCTCCTTGCGACCATCGATCCGAGCGAGCAGCGGTCGCTCCATCGCGCGCTTGCGGAAGCTGGGATCGCGACCGATTCGAGCGCTGGCTTTGTCGCGCGTCACCTTCGCGGCGCCGGCGAATCGCAGCGTGCTGCGGGATTCTATTTTGCCGCTGGCACCCAGGCTGAATCACGCCGCGCTTTCATCAGTGCAGCCGAGCACTTTGCCGCGGCGCTCGAATGCGGCTTTTCCCCCAAAGAACATGCCTTAGAGCGAAGGGCGACTTCGCTGCGCGACGCGGGGCATGGAATCCAAGCGGCGAGGGCCTACGTACAGCTCGCAGAGGCAAGCGCGGAGCCAGCGGCGCGGCGGGCAAAGATCGCGGCGCTCGAGCAGCTCCTCTTCGCCGGCGAATACGACGAAGCCGCATCGTTGATCGCCGAGCTGCTCCGGGCGATCCGCGTGGACGTCAAAGGCGGCACGGGCATGGCGCTCGCTCGCTTCGCGTTTCAGTCCGCGCGGCTTGGACTTCGCGGCCTTGAGCCACGTGTTTCGCAAGGCGAGCCGGCGGCTGCCGATCTCGAAGAACTCGATTTGCTCTGGTCGGCGACCATCGGTCTCTCGATGGCCGATCCCTTGGCGTCCCAGGCGATTCAGAAGCGCCATCTGCGGCGCGCTCTCGACGTCGCCGAGCCGATTCGGTTGACCAAGGCGCTCGCGATTGAGCTCGCATTCTCTGGTCTGCCCGGTGGTACCGACGAGCGCCGCAGTGAGGACCTTTCAAAGCGAGCGCACGCGATCGCGAAGCGCTGCGGCGATGACTACAGCAATGGATTTGTGACGATGTCGGATGGTGCCGTGCACTGGCTCCGCGGTCGTTGGAGTGCGGCACACGGCAAGGTGAGCGCAGCACTCGCAGCCTACGCACGCTGCCGTGGCGTGACCTGGGAGAGTGACACCGCGCGCTTCGTCGCGCTCTCCTGCTTGATCCATCGCGGCGATGTTGCAGAGGTGAGCGAGTTGGTCGACGAGCTCGTCGAGGACGCGACCGCGCGTGGCGACGCCTACCTGCTTACGCAGGTCAAGACGCGAGGCAGCACCTTCGTTGCGCTCACGAGAGGGGACGCGGCACGGACCTTAGAGCTCGGTGCTCAAGCGATCGCGGCGTGGACCCCTTCCGGTTATCACATCGTCCACTTCTGGCACTACGCGTCTCGGATCGCGGCGTTGCTGCTCGCGGGGCGTGCAAGGGAAGCTCTGTCGGCCGTCGACGCGGAGGCAAAGCCGCTGCGCGGGTCATTGTTACTTCTGGGCCAGTACTACCGCGCGCAGGCACTTGAACTCGAGGCCCGCGCAGCTTTAGCGGTCGCGAACGCCAAGGGTGCCGAGCCCAAGGCCGCAAGTCACGCCCTGCGGAGAGCCGCACGCGCGGTGGACAAACTTGAGCGCGAGAGAATTCCTTGGTGTCAGGCATCAGCGACCTTGCTTCGCGGATGCCTGCTGCTCGCGCAGGATCGGCGCGTTGCAGCGCGTGAGACCCTTGTCGCCGCCCAAGAACGTCTGCGCGCGGTGGATCAGCACTTGGATGGCGATGCAGCGTTGGCCGTCATCGAAAGCATCGATGCCAAGGAGGCGAGTGAGGGCAAGGGGATCGAGCAAATGCGTGCGAGAGGTGTGAAGGCGCCCTCGCTTTGGCTTCGCTATGCCGCGCCCGCGCCTTGAGCTTGATCCGGCCGCGTGAGCGTCCGAGGTCTGCCTCATGCTGGACGGCGGGCGTGTGCTTGAGGCTCGCGCACCCTCGGGTCTCAGGAAGCGGGGGTAACTGGCGCGATTACGATCTGCATATGTGGTACGAAAACGCCCGTGCCGACGTGAGCCGTGCTCCCCGTCAGCCGGCGCGCACGCAAATTGCCAGTCTCTCGCCGTTGCGCCAGACGCGCGCTGTGCGCTAGACGGTGAAGAACTCCGCGGATCTTGGGTTTTCCCGGCCATGTCGGTCCGTTGACGCTCGCACCCACACACGGCGCTAGGGCCTCTGCCGGGCACCCCAGACGACTTCCGGCGCGAAAGCGCGCGGTCGGCGGAAAAACCGACGCGACGCACCGAAGATACTTCTTGCCCCTATGTCTGGCGTGTGGCTACATGCTCCCACTTGATGTTGTTGTGGCACCGAAAAACACCGCTGACGGCGCTCCTTTTGGGCGTCCTCGGGCTTTCGGCGTGCCGAGAGGGGAATCCCCTCTTCCTCGGCAGCGGCGGCAACGCCGACGCCGGAGACACGGCGACCGGGACCGACACCGGCACGACGAGCGCGGAAACGGGCACGACCGACGACGGGACTCCGGTGTGCGAGGACCCAACGCTGACCGATTGCAGCGGGACCTGTGTCAACACCGACCTCAACATCTTCAACTGTGGCGGCTGCGATCAGCCCTGCCTCGACAACGAGGTCTGCAAGGGGGGCGTCTGCATCATTGATTGTCCCGGCTTTGACGAGCTGTGTTCGGATCAATGCGTGGATACGCAGTCCAGTCTAGAGCACTGCGGAGGCTGCGGCGTTCCTTGCGGTGTCGGCGAGTTTTGCGTCGGCGGCGTCTGTGACGCGAACTGCCTGCTGCCGGATCAGATTTGCGGAAATCTCTGCGTCGACACTGACACCTCCTCGGATCACTGCGGCCAGTGTGACAACCCATGCCCGGGGAGCCGGACCTGCGTCGGTGGCATGTGCGAGCTGGTCTGCGATCAGGGACAGACGGCTTGCGGCGATGTCTGCGTGTTCACCAACAGCGATCCGGCGCACTGCGGCGGCTGTGACACACCCTGCGACGGAGTCTGCGCCGGCGGTGTCTGCGTAACCTCCTGCACCGACCCATTCACGATCTGCGGCAACTCGTGCGTCGACCTGCAGACCGATCAAGCGAACTGCGGCGACTGCAATCAGGGCTGCGGCAACAACGAGACCTGCGTCGGCGGCGATTGCATCTGCGAGATGGGCCTCGACCTGTGCGCCGGCAGCTGCGTCGATCTGCAGACCAGCAAGAGCAACTGTGGTGACTGCGGCAACACCTGCAACGGCTCGCAGCAATGCGTTGCGGGCGAGTGTAAGTGTGGTGGCAACAAGCAGGCCTGCGGCGACGCTTGCTACAACACGACGAACGATCCGATGCATTGCGGCGACTGCGTCACGCAGTGCGAGCCCGGGCAGATGTGCTCCCAGGGGAATTGCCAGTGATGCTGCCCGCACTTGGTCACCGCACCGCTCTCGCGGCTGCCTGGACGCTGGCGGCTTGCCTCTGGGCTTTGCCGACGATGGCCTCCGCGGGCGAGCCCGTGATCGTGACGCCAACGGTGACGGGCGGCGAGCTGGCCGTGGCGGCGCGCGAGCGCCTAGAGGCTAGGTTGCGCGAGGCAGTGCGCAAGAGCGACTTGAGCGTCGTGAACACGACCCAAGACGTGGCCACGGCCGCGCTCGCCTGCGAGGACGACAAGTGTCGCGCCATCGTGCTTCGTGACAACGGTGCGCGCTACTTGCTGGTGCCCAGCATCAGCGTCGAAGACCAGGACTACGCGCTCAAGTTGACGCTTTTCGGCGCGCGAGGCCAACAGATCGCAACTCTTGAGGAAACCTGCAGTCTGTGTGGTCTGGCCGAGGCGGAGGACGTGCTTGCGGATCTCGGCGCCCGAATCGGTCGCAAGGTGGAGGTCGCGAGCCGGGCCTCGGCACTCACGGTGACGAGCGATCCCGCAGGCGCGCGCGTTTTTGTCGGCGATGAGCTGGTCGGTACGACCCCCTTCGAGCTGCCGCTCGAAGCCGGCTCGCACGCACTTCGCATCGAGCTGGATGGCTACATCACGCAACAGCGCAATGTCGACGTCGTCGCGGGTGAGAACCAGGACCTCCCGTTTCGGCTGCAGCAAAAGCCCGTCGATACCGCGGCGCAACATCGTCAAGTCAAGGTGCTCAAGGGCCTGGGCTGGACCAGCCTGGCGCTCGGACTCGGTGCGCTCTCAAGCGGCGTGGCGCTGATCGTGCTCGACGAAAAGCCGATCACCTCCGACTGCAGTGGGGCCAACGTTGACATCGAAGGCAACTGTCGCTGGCGCTACTCGACCCTGGAGGGCGGCATCGGCGTTGCAGTCGGTGGTGCCGTGTTGATCGGTACCGCGACCGCATTGCTCGTGGCCGCACGCAAGCGCAGCAAGTCTCAAAAGTCCTCCAACGCCCAGGCGATCCGGCTGCGCCCGAGCGCCGGTGGCCTCACCTTCAACTTCTGAGCGCGACCTCTAGCCGCCACAAGCCGCCATGACGACGAACATGCAGCCCGCCCCCGGAGCGACCGGCACCCGGCTGGTGATTGTTCCGCCGCCCGCTTCGGCACCGCAGCCGGCAGCAAGTAGCTCAAGTAGCTCAAGTAGCGATAAACGAGCCAGCGCCTCGCTTGAAGGTACGGATCCGCTGATGCGTCGTGAGCTCCTGCGGCTCTCCCCCGGGCAGGTGATTCCTGGGACGAGCTGGCGCATCACGAAGTGGCTCGGCGAAGGCAACATGGGGGTCGTCTACGAGGCGCGCCACGTCGAGATCGATCGACGCGCCGCGATCAAGATCGTGGTCGCTTCCTACGCCGAGGATCCGGCGGCGGTCGAGGACTTCCGCCGCGAGGCGAGCGCGAGCGCAAAGATCGGCTCGCCCAACATCGTCGATGTCTTTGACTTCGCCGTGCTCAAGGACGGCCGACTGATGATGGCGATGGAGTTCGTCTCCGGTCGCAGCCTCCACGACAT
>CAZVEM010000302.1:0-7194 GCA_964626165.1 uncultured Nannocystaceae bacterium | reverse complement strand
GTGCTCCTGTACACCGCAAGCCCCGACTCAGAGGGGAGCCTTGGCGGCCTCGTTGATCTCGGCAGCCCCCAGCGATTCCCGAGCCTGTTTCGTGGCGCTTTGCGCTCCGCGACGCGTTGCTCGTCCGACCCGCTCTGCGCAGATCACCAGCCCGACGTGCACGCCACGATCAACGCCGCCGCCTGTCATGCGTGTATCCTCGTCTCAGAGACGTCATGCGAAGCGTTCAACCGCTTCCTCGATCGCAACGTCTTGGTGCCGACGATGGCCACAAGCGCTCTTGCCTTCTTTCCGTCGATCGTCTGAGGGGGCCCCGCCGTGGAAGCGATCGATTCACAGGTTCGAACGAGCATTCTCCCTGAACAGGGGCAGGTCGTATCCGTCCGCCGAAAGGTCTGGTCCGTTCGCGGCGTGACCAAGACCGGACCTGCGAACGGCGTCGTTCATCGCGTGAGCCTCGAGTGCCTCAGCGACGACGGGCTTGGTCGTGTTCTCGACGTTATCTGGGAGCGCGAGGTCTGCCCCTCGGTGTTGGAAGTTTCGACGCTGCCTTCGGTCGTGGGCCTCGACGCGCTGCCGCGCTTCCAGGCGTTCCTAGATGCCCTTCGGTGGAGTTCCGCATCTCTTGCGGAGGGGACCGCCATCCAGGCGCCGTTTCGGGGTGGAGTTGAGATCGAGGCATACCAACTGGTCCCCGTCACTCGCGCCTCCGCCATGCCGCGCGTCAGCCTGCTCATCGCTGATGACGTCGGCCTCGGGAAAACCGTCGAAGCCGGCCTGATCGCGCAGGAACTCATTCACACCCATCGCGCTACGCGCGTTCTCGTTCTGTGCCCCGCCCACTTGAAGACCAAGTGGGTGGACGAGATGGCCGACAAGTTCGGTCTCGAGTTACGCATCATCGACCGCGACAACGTGGTCCGTATGCGGAGGGAGTTCGGACCGACAATCAACCCGTGGGCGAGCTTCCCTCGGCTGGTGACGTCGATCGACTACCTGAAGACGGAGCAGCCGCGAAGGCTGTTCGAGGAGCTGTTCGACAAGCAGCTGGCTGAGAAGGGCCAGAAGCCCTGGGACCTCCTGATTCTCGACGAGGCGCACAACGTCGCACCCGCCGGACGCAAGCAGTACGTGCGGGACTCAGATCGCACGACGCTGATGCGGGCGATTTCGGGGCACTTTGAGCACAAGGTGTTTCTCACTGCGACTCCGCACAACGGCTACCGCGAGAGCTTCACCGGCCTGCTCGAGTTGCTTGACGACCTCCGTTTTTCACGCGGGATCGAGCTCGACAAGCAGCAGCTCGATGCTGTGACAATTCGGCGGCTCAAGGAGGACATCAAACTTGAGGATGGGCGACGACGCTTTCCTCCACGCGTCGTGCTCCCTCAGTCTGAGCAGAAGCAGCCGGAACTCTACGTCGACCTAAGCGCGGACGAGAGAAGCCTCTTCCGGTTGCTTGACGCCTACACCGAGAGCCGACTACGCGGCGTCGAGAAGAATCAGGAACGCGCCACGCAGTTCGTGCTGACGTTGCTCAAGAAGCGCGCACTCTCGTCGCCGCTCGCGGTTCGCGAGAGCCTCGTAACACACACCGAGACTGTTGGGGTTCGCGACGAGTTGGGGGTTGGAGAATCCCTGTTTCGCTCTCTGGAAGAGCGAGATGACGATTGGAGCGATGACGACGCGAAGGAGGAGCATCTCGAGGCCACTACTGAGGCAGCGTCGCGCATCTGTCGCGAGTTGTCAGCTGCCGAGAAGGCTTCCCTGCAACAGATGTTTGAACTCGCGGACCGGCTGCGAAAGGGGCCGGACTCGAAGGCGACAGCACTGCTCCGTTGGCTCGAGCAACACCTGCGACGCGCCGGCGAATGGAACGGTGAACGAGTCATCGTGTTCACCGAGTACCGGCACACGCTCGAGTACGTTAAGGACGTCCTCGACAAGGCGGGATACGGCGATGCGGTGCTGATGATCTTCGGGGGCATGT
This sequence comes from uncultured Nannocystaceae bacterium, assembly GCA_964626165.1. Taxonomy (GTDB): domain Bacteria; phylum Myxococcota_A; class Polyangia; order Nannocystales; family Nannocystaceae; genus CAZVEM01. The sequence continues at coordinate 5,204 of CAZVEM010000302.1, read as the reverse complement.
CGGACGACGATCGCGCCAAGGTGAATGACGCATTCCAGGCCCCCACGGACGCGCATCCCGTGAAGATTCTGCTTGCGACGGACGCTGCCTCTGAGGGGGCGGACTTTCAGAAATACTGCCGGAACCTTATTCACTACGAGATTCCTTGGAACCCGGTTCGACTCGAGCAGCGAAACGGCCGCATCGACCGTCACGGCCAGATGGCGGATGAGGTGCGCATCCATCACTTTGTCTTTCGCAATAACGAGGACTCAGAGTTCCTGGCGCGCATCGTCGAGAAGGTCGAGGCCATCCGCGCAGACCTCGGAAGCGTTGGGGCGGTCATCGCCGAGAACGTTCGGATGCATGCGCTCGGGAAGCGCGTGGACATCGAGGCCGTCGAGAAGGATGCGCGGCGGGAGATCGCCAGGAAGGAGCTGCAGCTTGGCTCGCCGGGAGACGAAGATGTTTCCGCCATGGTGCGCGCACTTCACGACGCGCGTCGACGTCTTGGCATCACGACTGAGCGCCAGCAGAACGTGCTGCAGGAGGCTCTCTCGCTTGAGGGCCGAGCTGCAGGTCTTGAGCGGTTGGACGACGGCAGCCTCAGGCTGACCGATGTGCCAGCCGCGTGGAGCGAGTGTCGACGGTTTATCTGGACGGACGCCCGCGAGCGAAGGCTGACATTCGATCGCAACCCGTCTGTGGGGGTCGAGGCGGGTAGCATTCTTCATCTGGATCATCCGCTCATGCGGCGAGCAATGGCGACATTGCGCAGCCAGATGTGGCGCTCGCTGAGCAGGGGAGACACGAGCGAAGCGCTCTTCCGAGTCGCCGCTGGAGTCACTCAACTTGTTCGTCGACCGACCATCGTGGCGTGGGCCCGACTTGTTCTCGTCGGCCCTGAGCGGAACGCCCTGCACGACGGCCTCTTCTCTGTTGTAGCGGAGCCGAACGCCGGCGCGCTGACTGAGATGGGCTTCGACGCTGACAAGCTCTTCGATGCGAGCGGCGACCTTGAGAGCTTCTCGGGACCGGTGGTTGAGATCGAGCAGATCGTTGTGTCGGCCACACAGCAGCTTGAGGATTTGCTGCGCCGCGAGGCGGCCACCCGCGCGCAGGCGCTCTCCGACCTCCTGGGAAAACGAGGCGCCGCGACCGAAAAGCAGGCAAGAGCGCTTGCTACCGAGCGCATGGCTGAAATTCGTAGGACCATCAGGCAGTGGGAGAAGGAGGCAGCAAGCGCACAGCTCACGCTTTTTGACGCGGAGGAGCGCAGCCAGCGCGAACATGACCTCGACGCGTTGAGAGGGCGCCTCGCCGAACTCGATGCGCAGCGCGAGACTGAGCCGAAGCGACAGCGAGGCCTCTTCAAGGTGGCCGAGTGGCGCGCTCATCCCGTCGCGCTTCAGGTTCTCCTTCCGCGGGGAGGTGCCTGATGTCGATCCGTCGCCGGGTGGCGGACAAGCAGCATCGCTGGCTGTCCCAGGTGGATTTGAGCGGCGTTGTTCTCAGCGAGCCTGTACTCGCGGAGGCGGCCCCCGCCGGATTCCGGAAGCTCGAGAAGCGCGAGCTCGCTCAGTTTTACAAGGCTCGTGAGGTCTGGAACCTGCCGCGGGGCATGGTGCAGGGCGATGTCGATGCACAGTGGATCGACTTCGTGCTTGATCAGCTCCTTCGGCTCGGCTCGAAGTACTGGCAGGTTGGCGCCGCGATTGAGTCGCGGTACGTCGTCACGCTCAGCCAACAGCGGGAGACCCTCCGGCCTACCCGCGTGTTGCGTGACGGCACGATCGCCACGCTCCTCTTCGTGCGCGTTCCGCGGGCGCAGAGTTTGGAGACGCCCTGGAATACCGGCGGGAGTTGGAAGGCGTCGCCGACGACGAAGGTCGAACGGCTTCTTCGTGAAACTGGCGTAGAAGTCGGTCTCGTTACGAACGGCGAGGCGTGGCGGCTGATTGTCGCGTCGCCGTCCGAGACGGCATCGTGGGTCACTTGGACTGCGCAAACGTGGGCCGACTCCCCGAGCACCCTGGCCGCGTTCATGGATCTGCTGGGCGAGGCACGCTTCTTCGCTGGGCCGAGGTCGGGCACCATCCTCGAACTCGTTCGCTCAAGCCGGAAGCGCCAAGCCGATGTCGCCGACCAGCTCGGAGCGCAGGTCCGAGAGGCGCTTGAGGTCTTCGTCCGCGAAATCGACCGCCTCGATGCCGCCACGGGCGGCGTGCTCTTGCATGGCTACGCGGACGATGAAGTGTTTGAAGCGGCCGCGGCGCTCCTGATGCGAATGGTTTTCCTGTTGAAGGCCGAAGAGAGCGGACTCCTGCCGCATGGGTCGGTGGCATACGACCGTTCCTACGGCGTCCTCTACCTCCTGACTCGACTAGAACGGGAACACCGTCTCGCGCCAGAGAAACTGGATCACTCGACAGAGGCGTATGCGCAGCTTCTAGGCACGTTTCGGCTCGTTCACGATGGGAGTCCTGATTCCGACATCAACGTCGCCGCCTATGCTGGCGACCTGTTCGACTCTAACAAGTATCCGCTATTGGAGGGGAGAGCCCGGAACGGTGCGTGGGTCGACGCTCGCCTCGCTCCACTTCCGGTCAAGGATGCCGTTGTGCGGGCGATGCTTAGGCGCCTGAAGTACGCACGTGGCGACAACGGCGCGGTGCAGTGGGTTAGCTATCGGACACTGGAGATCGAGCAACTCGGCCACATGTACGAAGGGCTTCTCGAGTGCTCGGTGAGGCGCGCGCCCAAGGACCGCCGGGTGATGCTTCTTGCCGCGACGTCAAAGAGTGCGATGCCCGAGATGCCTGAGCCGTTGAATGCGGGCGATACGGACTCTTTGGCTCTCGAGATCGCGCGTCACAGCGGCCGCTCAGAAGCGGCGGTTCGCCGCGCACTTGGGGACACCGAGGCGCCGCGGGAGGCGATGGCCTCCGTGCCCGACGCCCTTCTCCGACTCGATGGGCTGGTTCGGTGCGGGGGGGCATACGTTGGCTTCGGGCTCGGGAGACGCGAGCAGGGGGCGCACTATACCCCGCCGCACCTCACCGAGCCTATCGTTCGCGATTCGATTGAGACTGTGCTGCCAGCGGCAGAACGTGCTGCCCCCGCTAGGCTTCTTGCTCTTGCGATCTGTGACCCGGCGATGGGGTCGGGGGCGTTTCTCGTCCAGGTCGTCCGCGTGCTCGGCGACTGGCTCGCGGATGCGTGGGACGCACTTTCGGCCAGAACCGACGCCCCTCTCGCGGCCCCGCTCGGAAGCGAGGCCGTAGGTCAACCGGATGAGGTCCTCATGCCCGCAACGCGCGAAGAGCGGGTGCTATTGGCCCGAAGATTCGTGGCTGAACGGTGTGTATACGGCGTCGACCGATCGGCTCTCGCAGTGGAGATGGCGAAGTTGTCGCTGTGGCTCGTCACCGCGGCGAACGATCGACCCTTCTCATTCCTCGACCATGCACTGGTGCGAGGGGACTCCCTTCTTGGCCTTGAGCGAGACCAGCTCCTGACGTTGTCGACTGGTCGCAGCGTCAGCGAACAGCCGCTTCTGGCGTACGCGTTTCGTGAGCGGCTTGAGAAGGCCATCGCGGTACGCCACGGCATTGAGGCGATTCCCGTTGCGAATGCTTCGGCTGTGCGCGGAAAGAAGACACGGCTTGCGGAAGCCAATGCGTTTCTTCGAGAGGCCATGGTCGTCGGCACCAGCTTGCTCCGAGCGCATCTGTCGCCGCGAGGCCGTTCGGCCAACGGCAGCACGGATGATCTCATTGACGGCGAGTTGCGGAGTTGCCTGCACTGGGCTCTCGCGTTCCCCGAGGTCTTTTTTGGACGACAGGGCTTCGATGTGGTCCTCGGTAATCCGCCATGGGGGAGCAAGCTCTCTTCCATGGAGAAGCGGTGGATCGATATCGGCTTTTCGATCGTGGGAGACTACGAGTCGGCCTATGCGTTCTTCGAGCGAAGCTGTGCTCTGGTGAGGCCCTCTGGGCACGTTGCGCTGGTTCTTCCGAATACCGTTTTGCGAAACGACTCGGCGGGCCGCCTGCGCGCCCACATTGCAAAGACGCTTGACCTGAGTCGCGTGGTCGATCTTTCAGAGGGCGAGGTCTTTCGCGGAGCGTCGGTCCGGTGCTGCGTCATCCATGTCAACCGGACGTTGCCCACCGAGGATCCGGTGATGTGGTTTCGCGCGACAGCGAATACGGAGGATCTTCGGGCTATTCCGATGAAGTTCATTCCTAAGAAGCGCCTGATCGGGTCAGGAGCATGGACCAACCTTTCGGCTCAGACGGAAGATAGTGATGTAATCGTCTCGTCGGCATCGCGTCCCTGCTTGGGAGAGTTTTTCGAGGCTAAGCAGGGGTACATCCCCTACAGGAAGTCGACTCTGATCGCGCGATTTGGCGAGGTGGAAGGTACGCGCATTTGTGAGGATCGTGCGTTCCACGCCAATGAGAAACTGGACGCGGATTACGTTCGTGAGCTTCAGGGCGGGGATGTCAGAGCCCTCGACGTGACTTGGTCCGGCACGTGGGTCCGCTACGGACGCTGGGTATCGTCCTACATTGACCCTGCATACTTTTCTGGGCCAAGGGTGCTCGTGCGAGAGATCGTCGGGAAGGCACCGTATTTCGTCATCGCCGCGCAAATCGACGGCGAGTACGTCCACAACCCGAGCATCATCGTACTCAAACCCAAGAAGGGCATGGAGCGCATTGTTCCGCTCGTCGCTGTCTACTTGAATAGTCGCGTTGCCGGTGAGTGGCTGCGGGCCAATGGGAGTAAGGCCGACAAGGGGCTCTTTCCAAAGGTGCTGGTCAAGGACCTCCGACTGCTTCCTTTCGTTCCACTGTCGGCTTGCTCTGCGGAGTTGGTCGATGCTGCTCGGGCAATCATCGAACGAGCTCCCAAAGCTGTTGATCGGAGTGCGATCGACGAGCTGGCAGAGCGGCTACTCGGAAGCGAAGAGTAGGTGGACTGAACCACGCCTGAGGTCAGAAGCTCTCGACCGTTCCTGCCATTTCGAGCAGCCGAAAGTGCTGCGCAATGGTAGCGGCTGGGGAGCCAGTGATCCGCACCCCCATCTCCATGTTCCGGTCCAGCGCGTAGGACGTCAGGTTCGCCGACGTGACCAGCGCATCGTGCCCATCCGCGACAAGTACCTTCGCGTGGAGCTTGAGGTGGCGATCGTTTGACGGAAGTCGCCAAGTGAGAAC
>CAZVEM010000301.1:0-7210 GCA_964626165.1 uncultured Nannocystaceae bacterium | reverse complement strand
ATGCGGGCAAGTCGAAGCTGCAGTTCGACGCGGGAAGCGAGATCGCCGTCGCGACGCGATGCATCGAGCAGGCGCGAGATGGTCGCCTGATAACGCGCTGCGTTGTCGCCGTCTGCGGCGGCCGCCAGCGCGGCGTCGTGATGCTCGGGATCGGAGGGATCGGCCTCCACCGCAGCCAAGCGAGCGTCGAAGGCCGCCGCCGGATCCTGTAGCGGACCACCGAGCAGCTCGGCGAGCTCACCGAGCACCGCTGCACGGCGATGTCCCGTCAGTCCGCCATCGAGGCGGGCCTGCAGCACGCGCCGCAAGAGCGTGTGCTCCCCCCGTTCGCTGAGCTGTCGCTGCAGCGCCGCGGCCTCGCGCGCCCCGGCAGCAATAGTCTCGATCGCCGACTCGACCTGCTCGTCGGCCTGCGCCGTGTCGCCCTTGTCACGAGCAATGCGCGACAGCGCGAGCAACACGCCTGCGGGGCCCACTCGCTCGTCGCCACCGGTACGGCGAACACTGATCAGCAAGGTGCGGTAGGCACGTTCCGCGCGTTCGACTTGTCCCTTCTCGAGCGCCAACTCGGCGAGTCCGAGGGTCGAGCGAAGGTCGCCCGGATCCATCTTCGAAGCCTCGTCGAGGTGATCGAGCGCCTCGTCGCCCATCCCGAGCTCCTTGAGCACTGCGGCCAGCTCGACGTGCACCTCGGCGCGCGCGGGCGAGCGACGACGACCAAAGTCGGCGATGAGCGCCTCCAGCAGCGCCTTGGCCTCCTCGTGTCGGCCCTCGGCCCGGAGTCCGCGCGCCAGCATGCGCCGCAGATCGCGATCCTCGGGCACGAGCACCAGCGCCTTTTCGAGCACCGGTACTGCACGCGCCGGTTGACCGAGCTTCTCGTTAAACAAGGTCGCAGCTTCGCGCGCGTAGGAGAGGATGGCTTCGGAATCGGCGACGTGTTCGGCCGCCGTGGCCAGCACGCGTGCGAGCTCGCTCCACGCCTGCGCATCGCGATGCAGCTTGATGAGGAGCTTGCGAACGCCGGCGTTCTTGGGCGCCTCGGCGAACGCGGCCTCCAGCGACTCAAGCGCCGCACCGCGGTCGCCAGCCTCGAGCCGAGCGCGGGCGAGCTTGAAGAGCAAGGACACGCGCTCTTGCGGTGTCGCCCCCTCCAGGCGTCGCTCCAGCCACTTGCAGGTCTGCTTGGCATCGCCGAGGTCGGCGGTGAGTCGCGCCAGCGCGTCCAGTGATTTCGCGCTGGCTTCAAGTGCGACGACGCGCTCGTGCGCCTCGACGGCGCGTGCACGATCGCGCAGATCGTTCTCCGCAATCGTTGCGGTCTTGGACCACAGGGCCGCGGCCCACGTCGGCTCGCTCGTCTCCACCGCGGTCGCCTGCGCTGCAAGGATGTCCGCGAGCTGGGCCTGACGTCCGCGGCGCTCCAGTAGCTCGATCAAGGACTCGATGCTCGGTCGATGTCCCGGCACCTCCTTGAGGTTGTCGAGCAGCGAGTCGATCATGCCGGCGCGCTGCTCAAGCATGGTGCCGAGCTTGGAGAGCTCAAGGCGGAGCTTCATGCGCTCGTCGACGTCGCTGGCGAGCTGGAGCTCGCGACCACGCAGCACCACGAGCTCGCTGATGCGCTCGGCTTTCTCGCAGACCTCGGCGGCGCGATGGACCACGGCCTCGTCCGCCGCCGGGTCGGAGGCGATACTCAGCAAAATGTCCGCAGCTCGGCCAATCTCACCCGCCGCCGCGAGCAACTCGGCGGCGTGGTGTCGCAGCTCGGTCGCCCTGTGAGGCTCCACGGGGAGGCGCGCACCTTCAAGCAAGAGCGCAGCCGCCCGCTTGCCCGCACCGGCGGCCTCGTGCCGCTCCACGGACTTTTCCAGCGCCCACATCGAGAGTTCGGCGGGCTTTCGCGTGCCACTGAGCGCCTCGCCGCGCGCCCACGCACTGGAGGCGCGCGCGAAGAGTCGATCGAGCAGCGTACCGACGCGGGCCGGCTCGGCGTGCTTGAGCGCAAGCTCGGTCGCCTCTGCCATCGCATCCAAGGAGCCGGGCGTGCGTCGGTCAATCTCGACGAGGGTCTCCACCAGGGCAGCGCTTGGGTTTTGTCGCTGCACATCCGCCAGCGTGGTGAGTGCACGCAGGTCCTCGGGCGCCAGCTCGACCGCGCGCTTGGCCGCGCTCTCACCGGCCTGTGCATCGTGCACGCGCTCGCTCCACCAACGTGCGGCGTGAATGTAGAGCGCGGCCGCCACCGGGGACGCGAGGCGCGTCTCGTGGCCGAGCTGAGCCTCCAGCGCAGTCACCAGCTCACGCGCTGCGTCGGCGTCATCACCGATCGCGTCACTCGCATTTGCCAGCATGTCGGGATCGATGCGTTCCCGCGCCACCGTGGCCGAGACAATTGACGAGGCTGTCGCCTCCCAGTTGCCCGATCGCGCCGCATTGCGAGCGACGCCCGAGATCGCATCGAGCCGCGACGGATCGGCCTGAGCCGACAGCGCGTAGTTCTCGGCAGCCTCGTGGAAGTCTTCCATCTCCTCAAGCGTTGCGCCTGCCTTGGCATAGAGCGCCGCGGAGCGTGCCGGCGATTCGCTTGCTGCCGCCGCGGCCTTGCGCAACGCTTCGACCTGCACAGCCTGCCCATTGCAAAGCGCGGTGAGGCGCGCGAGCTCGTCTTCGACCGCAAGGTCGCCCGGATCGAGCGGCAAAGCAGCGGCCATCGAGCGCTGCGCCGCGGGAAGATCGCCGGCCATGGTCTCTTGCACGCGTGCGGCCCAGCGCAACAGCGCGACCTGACGCGCTCTCGCATCGGGATGCTGCTCGGCTGCCGCCAAACGCGTCTCAAGCAGGCCAAGCGCGGCCTGCCAGTCGCCCGTGTCCTCGTAGGCGCGCGCGAGGGCTTCGACCGCCGGCCCCATGCACTTGGGGTGGTCGAGCAACTTGGTGATGCTCTCTCGTGACCGCTCGTCCTCGGGATCGGCCGCCAGCGCCCGAGCAAAGTAGGTCACCGCAAGCTCGGGCGCATCGCGATGCTGATGGTGGATCTCGCCAAGACGACTCAGCAGCCGTGATGCCCGCGAGCGTTGCGAGCCGGCCGACGCGGCCAGCATGTCCGCGAGCCGCTCCCAGTCGCCGAGCTTGCTCAGTAATCGATCGAGCGCTTCGAGGGTCTCGGTGTCCTCGCCAAACTCGCTGCGAACATTCATCCACGTCTCGACCGCACCCGCGACGTCTTCAAGATGCTCATCTTGTACGGTGGCGAGGCGGATCAGGTCCGCACGCCGCTGCTGCGGCAGCACCGGCGCCTCGGCGCGGCCAGCCAATGCCTTGGCCATCTCCTCCCAGCGGCCGACTCGCTCGAGCATGTGCACGAGCGCCTCGAGTGCCTCGATGTCTTGCGGATCCTCGGCGAGGCGCTGATTCCAGGCTGCGATGGCGCGCTCAGGATCGGACAAGCGATCGGCGAGGCGCGCAACTTCGCCATACAGCGAGCGGCGAACCGCGGCGGCGGGCTCAAGCTGGGCGAGCTGCTCGACGACCGCGAGTCGATCGGCGTCTCGCCCGGCGCTCGCGAGCAGGTCATTGAGCTGATGTGCGGCCGCCAATGCGGTCGGCCGCATGGCCTCCTTCTCCGCCAGCACCCGCGAGAGCAGCTCAATCGCGCCGTCGAGATCGCTGAGTCGATCGCGGCGAAGCTGCGCGGCATCAAGCCACAACGCATTGCGAAAACCTGCCTCTGCACCCTCTGCGGCGGCGAGCAGTGCCTGCACATGCAGGTCATGCCGTCCCGAGCGTTCGGCGAGCTGACGAAGCTGGCGACGGGCATCGGGATCGGCCGGATCTGCGATGAGCAGCTCGGCGTAGCGCGCGATCGCTTCGTCATCGCGGCCGAGGATCGCGAGTCGACTGCCGAGCTCACGGGTGAATCGGGCGCGTTCTGACTCAGAGACAAAGCTGACCGCCAGGCCGAGCACTCGGACGATATCGTCGAGACGATCCGCGGCGACGTAGCTCTTGCGCAGCTGCACCAGCACGTCTTGGCGCAGCTCAAGATCGGCCGACTCGTCCGAAAGTACGCGCTCGAGCAGCTCGCACGCGCCCGAATGACCGGGCGCCTCTGCCAAGATGGCGCGCAGTTCCGTGACCGCGGTGGAGCGGTCATGGAGCTGATCGAGCGCGACCGAAGCAATTCGCAGGCGCGCCGCAAGCACTTCTGAGCCGCTCAGAGCCGGCAGACGGTCGCGCCAGAGCTTGACCAAATCGCTCCATCGCTCCTGGCGCTCCAGCAGACGCTCCAAGGTGCTGAGCAGCTGCGCGTTGTCGGGCTCGAGGAAGAGCCGCTGCTGCATGTAGTCCGCCGCGCGATCGGGTGCCTTGGCAAGATCGCGAGCGACGTTCGCCGCATCTTCAAGGATCTGGCGTCGCCGGCCCCGTTCCGACACGACCGCAAGCACGCGATCGTAGGCCGCCAAGAGTTCGGGCCAGCTCTCGTTGCTCGTCAGGCGGACGGTCAGCCGCTCAAACGCCCACTCCGCGTCCGGATCCCGATCGATGATGGTGCCCAGCAGGTCATCGACGACCTTGGGGTCGTCGCCGAACCACTCCTCATGGAATCGCACCGCCCGCTCCGCGACGACCTGTCGCTGCTCGGTGTTCAGGGAGTTGGAGGTCAGGACGCGTCGGTAGCTCTCGCCGACCTCATCAGGTCGCTGAAGTTGATCGGCGAGCTCTTCGACGTGAGCCCATGCGTCTTCGCTACCGGGCGACGACTCCGCCGCCTTGAGTGCTGCCGAGAAAGAAGAGTCGAGTCCACCAGCGCTTTTGTTCGACATCGAGTTCGTACCGGCTCCCTGTTGCACTATACCGATCCATCAGCGCGAGGTGTGGGCGTGCCCTGCGCTCGGGTGCAATTTGCAGTGGCGAGGCGTGCCTGTGCGAAGCTGGTGACCTTGCCTACATCCGCGTGCCACATGGGGCCGCCGCTGGCCTCGCTTGATGCACGCGCCACGCGGTCAGCGGACGATTTCTGGCGGGACGAATTCTGAAGGGTTGATTTCTGAAGGGAAGATGATTCGGACTTGACAGCGGAGTGTGACCTGCGCTCGCTGCAACGCGACCGGATTCTACCGCCGTCAGACGCAGCGCGCTCACACCGACGCGCTCGCTTCCGGATCAGCCTCAAGAACTCCGGCGCTCCGATCGAATGCGCCTAGAACGTCTCCACGTCGGCGTTGAGGCGCACCCGCCAAATGCCGCGGCGCGCAGGAAAGTCTGACGCGCTGCGATAGAACAGATCGACACCCGTATCGTCGAAGGACTCCCAGTCAATCCGGAATTCCCACACGTTGCTCGCGACGATGCGGGGCAAGGTCGAGCCAGGTGGCACCCGCCAGAGGCTAGCTCCGTGCCTGTAGAAGGAAGACGGGCGTGAGGAGCTATCGGGAAGCGAGAGAATCTCGCCGTTGGCAAGCCGGACCCATCGATCCCCATCGGACGCCAGACTCATCGACGCACGCAGCCGGGCATGTCCACGCGGGTTCAGCTCGAACATCTTGTTTTGGCTCGGCGAGTCCACGAGAAGCGTGTCGGGGGCGAAATGGGCGATCGCATCGCCGACCTCGCCCGGCCACACCGAGGTGAGGACGTGCTCATCCAGATCATATACCGCGAACTCATGCGGCATCTCCCTGTGCTGAAGGAGTACGAGTCGCTCGTCCATGGGCGTGCGAATCTCGAACGCCGCCAGGACCTCTGGCTTGATCGGCTCGACGACCTCCCAGGGATCGAGTCTGTGGAAGACGGCGGTCGCATCACCTTGCGGAGGCTCGACCCACTCGGCGACGATGCCCCGCCTCCAGAGCGACCAGTAGTCCGTCGTGGCTGCGGTGCCCGACCCGAAATCGTGCTCCGCGAGGACACCCTCCTCCGGCGTCCAGCGCACGAATCGCAGCGGCCCCTCAATCTGGCCGTATTTGTCCTCACCGAGCGCTTGCATCCCTTGCAGCACGAAACCGCCGTCGACTTGCCAATTCGGCGACGGGGAGAAGCTGCGCACGTCGCCCGCAACAACCTGCGTCGTCGACTCGCTGAGGTCGATTCGAACGAGTCGATCGTCACCGTCGACGACAAACGCAAATGGCGACGGCGTGGCGGAGGACACATCCGGCCATAACCACGTCACGTACGCCGGCGGATACTCGCTATCCGACAACACATGCTCGACTCGGACGGAAGGCAGCAGCTCAACGCTCGTCGCGTCCTCTTTCCATGGATCTGCGGGGAGCTGCGTGGCCAGCAGCGGGCCCTCCGTTCCGTCGCCGAGAACGTGCAACAAGTCATCGCCAAGGAGCACGACCTGTCTTGCCGGATAGGTGCTCTGCAAGCTCCTGGGTGGCGTGTTACCGACGAGGTCGAACACGAGGACATCGCCGGTCTCCAGGTCCCGCCCCAAGAGCGCATCGGTTCGTCCTGGGTAGGCCCAGACGTCTGCGTTCAGAGTGGCAAGGAGACGCGCTTCTCCGCCGCAAAGGCCGACGACCCAGATTTGCTCTTGGGTGCTGGAAAGCTCGTCGGCAACCTGAATCACCACGCGATCGCCCATGCGTGTGATCGGGGTGTATCCCGGTGACGAGCCCGGTGGCACGTCCAGCAGCCGAACGGGTCCCTCCACGCCGCAAAGTTCATCCAGCCCCGGATCCGCCGGCTCGTCGGGGGTGCGGACACAGCCCAACGGTCCCAGCACGAACAACGCTGTGGCCAACGTGGCTCGCGCCAGGGCGCCTCGGCGCGCGAGCCCGTCGCGCTCCTCCTCGTGCCGGGGCAGCGCCGGAGAAGAGAGGCGGCTCGCTTCGACGAAGGCCCTCACTGAGGCAAAGCTAGCAGGCGGACGAGATCGGCGCGGGCACAAAGGTGGCTCTATGCCCCATCGCTCGACACCACGCGGCCCAAGCTGGTCGGGATCGATCGATCGCTGGCCGGCCCGACGCGGCGTGGATTGGCGGGCACCAGGCCATCGCGTACGCTCGCGAGTCTATGCGGCTTGCCTCGCAATCCTGGCCCCTGGTGCTTCTTGCCTGCCTCGCGATCACGGCGGGAGCCGGCTGCCGGAGTGGCTTTGCCAACGACTCCGATGCGGAGGACACAGGAGACGGCGATGGCGACGGCGACGGCGACGGCGATGGCGATGGCGATGGCGACGGCGATGGCGATGGCGATG
>CAZVEM010000300.1:0-7219 GCA_964626165.1 uncultured Nannocystaceae bacterium | reverse complement strand
GGGAGCGCGCAGCTCCGTCCAGGCGCTCATTTGCACCAGGAGGTGGGGCCGGTGACCCGAGATGCTGGCTTGAGTCGTCGCTCCGTACGTGCACAGCCTGGTTGCGGCCTGGTTGCGGAGACAAGCTCCACAACCGCCACACTCGGGCAACGCTGAGCAAACATACCAGTCGCTCCAGAGTGCATTCTGTTGGCCGTACGAGGCATCCTCGCTGGTTCCTCTCAACATGCATCGCAGGCTAGCATAACCAGGCGCGGTTGATAAATCCCACCTTCACACGGTGGAAGTCGCAGGTTCGAGTCCTGCTGCGCCCACCCTGTAGCTGTTGGAATTCGGGAGGTTGGGGAATCGCCGTCTCGGCCGCCGCAACCCCACCGCAACCGGCCGACACTGGCGCGATCTTTGCGCCACGGTCTGCATGGCGATTGCACGTCCGTGCACTCCACGGGGGTCTTGGACAGCGTGTTAGCAGGCGTGTCCCCGATGACATCGCCGGTTGCCATCGAGCTGTTCGAAATTCTGGCGACGCGCGGCGTGGCATCACAGAACCGCGACCGCTGCAGACCGCGGACACGAGGGTTGGACGTTGTTCCGCGTGGTTGCGTCTAGGAGCGATCTGGGGCACGTGACTCCGACCGCGGTCTACGGATACGAGGAAGCATTCGAAGCCCCGCACGACGTCTCGAACACGCTTCGTGGCGTTGCCGACGCGTCATCGCGGCCGTCAGCGACGTCATCGATGCGCGCTGCCTTTCATCTGGTCAGTACGCTCGGTGGACCGGGGTTGCGTGCCACCGCGGGGTTGCCGCGAAAGTTCGGACGTGCGCCAATTGCTCACATCATACAAAGACTCGATCATTGAGCGACGCATCTCTCTACAGATACCCCTCACGTTGAGCATCGTCTGTAGATGCTTGAGGCGCGGCTCATCGAAATTGCATCCAAACCTACCTTTTCGGAGCGCCTGCGCCAGCACCCGAACAAAGTTGACGTACAAACATTGCGCAAACATTAACCACGGCTATCCCTCTGTTGCAGCGGGTTCCGGTGAGCCGGGCCCGCGACTGAGTGGAACCCGCAGTCGCTTGACCGCGCAATCGGCGGGGTCCCAACGGACCCGAGAACCTCCAAGGCAGAACCAGACGATGAAGACTTCCAAGATCCTATTCACCCTTCCCTCCATGCTTTTCGTCGTGGCCGCACTGACGGTCGCGGTTGCCCCGGGCTGCACCACTGAAGAAGACGATGACGACGCGGCCGGCGCCGGCGATGGCGACGGTGACGGCGACGGTGACGGTGACGGCGATGGCGACGGTGACGGCGACGGCGACGGCGACGGCGACGGCGACGGCGACGGCGACGGCGACGGCGACGGTGAGACCGCGATGGTCCGCGTCCTCCATCTCGGAGTCGGCGTACCCGGCGTGGATGCATTCGTGGGCGACCTGAGCAGCCCCGCGATTGTCGACCTGACCTACTTCGAGCAAACCGCGTACGTCAGCGTCCCCGCAGGTGACTACGACATCGCCGTGTCTGTCACCGGTACGCCTGCGACCGAGGCCGCGATCGACCTCCCTGGCTTTACGCTGGCGCCTGGCAAGCAGACCCTGGTCGCGGTCGGCTTCCTCACCCCGCCCATGGGCAATGAGAACGGCCTTGCACCGATGGCGCTCGTCGACGACGACAGCAACATCGATCCGGCCAACATCCGCATCCGGATCATCCACGCGGCCCCCGCCGTGGGTCAGGTCGACATTTGGAATGTGACCGATCCCAACGCCCCGGCACCGATCGCGGAGGATGTCGACTTCGGTGCCTTCACGGGCGCACTTGACCTTCCGGCGGCGGCCTACGTGATCGGCGTCGACGTCGACAACGATGCTGTGCCCGACCTCACCTTCAACGTCGACGTTAGCGGCCTGGGTGGCAGCTACATCAACGCCTTCGCGGCGCTCGACGGCGAGAATGTCGTGATCGCGGCGCAGCTGGAGAGCACGGACGCTCAGTCAGAGGTCCTCATCATCCCCGCCAACGGCTAAGCCACACGGATAGGTGCAGGTCGGTCTTTCGGGAGCTGACCCAGTGAGCCCGCACGCGTTCAGACCATGAACGCGTGCGGGCTCTTTGTTTGGTCTGCGACGGTCGGGCGACGGTCGGCAGCTCGCTAGACCGGATGACCGTCGACGCGAAGTTGGAACAAGAAATAGGGCGGCATGCACACGCCGCGCTTGTAGCTCGCGATCGGCGAGCGAGCGCACACGTAGTCTTCGCGGCAGTGCGCATCGGCATCGCATGCGCGCATGGCCGCGGGCGAGGCTGTCTCCCGCACGCATTGGTCAAAAGGAACACGACGCGAGAGGCAGTCATTGAACGCGCGGAGATTTGGAATCGCACCGCAGCCAATCGGAGTTAGGCCATCCACGGTCGAGAGATGCACGCTTGGACACGAATCCGTGCACATCCCATTGGGGAAGCCCACCCCATCATCATTACAGACGGCGCTGACACAGCCTGTCTCTTCGACATCGCGACGTCGGTCCAGATGGCTATCGGCTTTGGAGCGGAGCTCACCCCGGGTACAGGGATCGCCCGACTCACCCGCGCCTGACTGCGCTCCAAGACAGATCCCCATCGTCGCCTCACCCTGGGAGACGCATGACAGACCCTTCGCACAGGACCACGGCGCGACCTTCGTGCTGCCTGACGCCTCTGCGAGCTTCGACGCGGCCGTGCCGGCCATGCGGCACGGCGATCCCCAGCCCCCGTCGTCGGAGACCTCTGCGGTCGGGCGCGGCGATCCGAGCGCACCGATGTCGCCCGTGAGCGCCGCGGCAAACCACGCCTCTCTGCGGGCGACATCGGTGTGAAGATGCGGCGATCGGCCGTCGTAGAGCGCGTCGATCGTCTGCTCGCTGCTCTCTTCCACGCCCAACGCATGAAAACCGGCGAGGCTGCGGCTTTGATGACAGCCCATGCAACTGAGCGTGTCGAGGCGGCGCAGATAGGTCGTCGCATCGCCCGCCTCTTGTAAGAGCTCAGGTGAGAGCGTGGACAGCTCATCCGGCGCAAAGATCTGCGAGAAGGGACGGTTGGCCAGGCGTTGAGAGCCAATGGGTGCGACCGAGGTCGCGGTTGTTGCGAGGAACTCCTCGGGGATCGCGGCCGTGCCCCGCCACAACGCCAGGCTATGGCTTGGGTCGGTGATGTACGCGAGAAGTGCTGCACGCCGCGTGGGGTTGGCCAAGAGCGCCGTGACGTCCGGCGTGTTCTCCAACGGCCCAAGACGCAGGGATGAGCCATCCCAAAGCATTGCGGCCAGCAGATACTCTGCGTGGCCACCGATGTCGGGGCGGATCGTGGCGGGCCAGCGCAGCGTTTGCATGTCGAGCTCGACAGACTTTCGCGTGCCCTGATTCAGCCTCGCAGGGGCAAGTGGCCCCGCATCGGCGAGGAGAGCATGTGCGCTGACCGGATCTTGATTCGAGATCGACCAGCGCTTGACGGCAGCTGAGCAGTCGCCCCCCGTGTCAGGCTCTTGCCAAAACACCACGTTGAGGGTCAAGGGCAGCCTCGACGAGAGCTCGCGATCGCGCAGCTGCTTGGTGTAGGCCAAACGATAGATCAGTCGAGTCTCACCGCAGCGTCCGGCGGGCGCGAAGGGCATCCGATCGAGTCGATTGACGACCGCGACCAGCTCCATCGAGAATTCGCTGGCGCTGAGCCAGCGGCGGTCGAACGCGCGATGCGAATATCGCAGACCCACGCCAAGCTTGTCGTCCCGCTTCTGCGCCCGATCGAGCGCACGCCCGATCTCGCGCTCAATCACCTGCCAGGCGTCGAGCTTCGATAGTGCGGTCATCGCTGAGCCGTGGCCACCTTCGGATGCAGAGTTTGGCAACCCGGCCGCGCGCGAGAGCACTTGCTCAAGCGCAAGACCGCCCGCTTCAAGCTCATCGAGCAGCGCCGCGTCGTCGACGATTGTCAGCACCTTCCGCGACGGCTCGGCGCCGACCGAGGGTCCCGATGCATCGACCTGCTGGCCCTGTGGGCCAGCGTCCAGATCGGGTCCGGGCGCCGGATCCTGGGCAGTTTGCGTCGGCGAGGCCGGGGAACAGCCGAGCGTCACCGCCAGCGCAAGCAGCCCCGCCAGCGACAGCTCCCGAGCTCTCCGCGGAGTCGCATGACGTCCTCGCGGGCCCGAGACGACTTCGTGCCCGACGACGGCGTGCCCGAAGCGATCGACCGCGACAACAGGGTCGGCACCATGTCGTCGCGGTCGCAAGTGTCTAGCCCTCGCCCATCTCCTCAAGGAAGGTCCGCGCCGGTCCGTACTCGGCGTCCTCTTGCAGGGCGCGACGCGCCCAGAGTCGCGCACGCTGGCGATCGTCGCGGCGTAGCGCGATGCGTGCCTGCCGGAAGAAGGCCTCGGCGCGACTCATGAGTTCTTCGGCGCCGCCGTCGAGGCTGAGACCGCGAAGAACCTTCAAAGCGATGTCCCACTCTTCCATCTGCTCGGCGAGATCGGCGAGCTCGACCGTCACCCAAGCGTTGTTCTTGTCGCTGGTGTGCGCCTGACCGAGCCACTCGAGCTGGCCGGCGCGATCGCCATTGGCCTGCGCAACGCGAGCCTTGCGATGCTGCAGCGCAGCGAGCTCGGGTGAGCGTCGCCCGCGATGCTCTGCAATCGCCGCATCAAGCAGACCATTGGCCTCGTCGAGCTTGTCGCTCGCGATGTAGGCATCGACAAGCAGCATGCGGGTATGGGCGTCATCAGGCGCGAGCCGCAACAGTTCGTCCAGAATCGGCATCGCCGCCGCCGGATCGGACGCCTCCAAGTACACGCCTGCGACCCGACGCAGCACTTCGATCCGCTCCTCGCCCTCGGTGCCCTCGGCGAGCTCAAGCCAGATCCCGGCGAGCTCTCGCCGGGCGCCGGTGGCCTCATACAGAGCCGCGAGCGCGTCGACCAAACGCCGCTCCTCGGGCTGCTTGCGTCGTGCGTGCTCAAGGCCCTTGCGTGCATCGTCCGGGCGACCGAGCGTCGATGCGGCCTGCCACAGGCCAAGCGCTGCATCCACCTGGGCACGATCCGCTGTAAGTGCCACAAGCCGTCCACAGACCTTGAGGATCGACTCCCAGCGCTGCAGACCCAGATCCAAGGTCCACAGCCGGGTGAGCGCTTCAAGGTCCTTGCGCGACTTGTCGGTCCAGGTCTCGAGGAGGGCGGTCGCGCGCTCGGCATCGCCGCGCGCCACCGCCAGATCGACCAACCGCAAGGTCGGTGCTCGCTCCGCCGCCGCGTCACCCGATGCCTCCGCCGCGGCACGTTGTTGCTCGACGGCGCGCTCAAGGTCCTCCACGGTCGCTGTGGGATCGAGCGCATAGGCTGCCTCGAGATCCGCGAGGTAGCCGTGCAGATCGCCCGCAGCCCGGAACAGGTCTGCTCGGGTGCGGAGCAGCGCGACACGTCGCGGGTCATGCTCTTCAAGCGTCGCCAATCCTGCCGCCAGGACCTCGGTCGCGGGCCCGCTCTGGCCACCCGCATCGAGTGCCAAGGCGAGTTCAACCCGAAGATCGAGGTTCTCCGGCACAAGTCCGACCGCCTCGGTCAAGATCTCTGCAGCAGCGTCGGGTGAGAACAGCGTATCTCGCTGCAATGTGGCGGCCTCGCGCAAGATCTCGACCTTGGCACGGACGTCGCTCTGTTCGTGCGCAGAGGCGACGAGCGCGGCACACAGGCCGGCAAAGTCACCGCGATCGCGATACGCACTCATCAAGCGGTCACGAATGCGCTTGTCGCCGCCAGAGCGCCCCGCGCCGAGGTTGAGCACGCGCATGGCCGCGTCTTCCTCGCCTTGCGCGGAGTATTCGTCCGCGAGCGCAAGCGCGAGGTCAGCCGCCTGCGTTCCCTCTGATCCGGCGAGCCTGCGCTCGCGCAATGCGATGCGCTCGGCCGCATCGTCATCCCCGGTGAGATGCGCCAAGAGAGCGTCGATCAGCTCAACATCCTCCGGTGCGCCCTCCAGCACATTGCGAAGCACGAGCGGAATCTCGGTCGGATCATGCTTCTCGAGGCGCTTGATCAGCGCCAACGCGGCATGCTTGATCGCGACAGGATCATCGTTGCCCTGTGCGACCATCATCCGCGTCCGCGCGAGCTCGATGAGTTGCTCCTCATCGCCGCCGCGCTCAAGGCAGCTCTCCAGCAGATCCTGTGCGTTCGCGTCGCCGGGGAGCTCAAGCAGCGCGTCGCGGAGCACCGCGATCGCCCGCTCGACGCCTGCATCTGTCTGGGCGTGCAGGCGGGCGAGCTCCAGGCGCAGCGCGTTGCGATCCTCGGCCTCCTCCAGGCTGTCGAGTGTCTCGTCGACGAGGCGCTCAAGACGTTCTGCATCCCCGAGTCGACGGTAGATCCCGGCGAGCGGTTCCCACGCTCCCCGCACGTTGGCATCGCGTGCAAGCACGCGCTCGTACACCCGGGCGGGCAATGTCAGGTCTCCTTCCGGACCCGACGTCGCGTCGTCGATCCCGTGTGCCAATGCGAGTACGGCATCGATTGGGGCGACCTCAGCCGCCTCGCTCACCCACTTCACCGCCCCGGCCAGATCGCCCTGCCCGAGTCGGCGACGTGCGAGCCCGAGCAAGGCCCAATCCGCCTGGCCGACGCCCTCGAGCGAGCCACTCGCGATCTCGACCGCTCGCGACATGAAGCCCTCGGCTTCGTCGAGTCGCTCCAGCCCGATCGCAAGCTCGGACGCTTCCTTGAGGGTCGCTGCCGAGACGTCCTCCCGGCTGCACATGCGGCTCAGCGCATCGAGGAGCAAAGAGCGATCTTCGGTGCGTCGAGCGGACTGCTCGAACATATCGAGGAGTTCGTTGTCGTCGCTGTGCTGCGTCGACGCACGTTGCAAGATCCGCGCTGCGCGATCCCAACGCGGGCTCTCATCAAGCGCACGACGAAGTGCATCGAGTCCTTCGCTGATCGTGTCGCGATTGCCGAGTCGAACCTCGGCCACGCGGTACAGTGCGTCGGTGCGGGTCTCGCTCTGGTCCTCACCAAGCGAGGTCAAGCGCTCGAGCAGTTCGACCTGCGCCGCCGTATCTCCCATCGCGCCGGCAACGCGCGCGCGCGCGCGCCAGACGTCAACTTGGCGTGCGCCGGTGGCCTCGGCCTCCATCAGCATCTGGCTTGCTGCGGCAAGATCACCGCGCTGCTCAT